>NZ_JADPCH010000018.1 GCF_015670745.1 Collinsella aerofaciens
TTGGAACACGAGGAGGCGCCAGGTTAAACTGAAGGGACTGACCCCGGAGGAGTTCCGGAGCCAGTCCCTTGCGGCGTAGCTTTTATTTAAGCCGTCCAAGTTTTGGGGTGCAGTTCAACTTCGTGCGGCGGGGGTTCTTTCGTCCTGCGGAGTGCGCTGGGAAGTTACCCCATGCGGACGGCTGCGGGGTCTTTGCTGCGCTCGAGCAAGCAACCCAACATATATATCAGAATTTGGATGGGAGGGGCTTGTTGCTGGTGGGGGCGTTGAGGCGCGAGTGACACTTTGGGGTGCGCGGAGCCCTGGGTTGGGTCGATGATTTGGGATGAGCTTCTTACTTAGGTGAAGAGGGGCTTTATGGCTGAGAGGTAGTCTTTGGCTACGTCGGCTTTATCTGCTTGGAAATTGTGCCAGGCCCACCATTGGACCATTCCTACAAAGCTTGAGGCTATGTGGTGTAGTAGGAAGCTTCGGTCCATGGTGCCGGCGGGGCCTGAGGGGTCGACGGGCACGGTTTCGGCTGCTCGTGACATGATGGTCTTGCGTAAGCAGTCGGCGAAGACGCGTGAGCCGGCGCCGGCTACCAGTGCCCGTACACCCTGCCGACGATTCCAGAGGTTGTTGAGGATATACTCGACCTGTACGAGTGGGTCATCGAGGGGCGTACCGTCATCGTCGAGGGCATGGGTGCAGATATCGCGCACGAGCTCAGCGAGCAGGTCATCTTTGCTCTTGAAGAGCCCGTAGAACGTGGCCCGACCTACGTGGGCACGAGCGATGATGTCGCCGACGGTGATCTTGCCGTAGTCTTTCTCGCACAGGAGCTCGGAGAACGCCGTAACGATGGCAGCGCGGCTTTTTGCCTTGCGGGCATCCATGGCTATGCGTCCGCGTGAACGAGCAGGCAGCGGAGCGTACCGGAGCAACCCTCGTAGGGGCGCTTGCCGGCGCCGTAGCCGACGGCTTCGATGCGGTAGCGTGAGGGCAGTTGGTCGGACGTGCGCAGCGCGGTGACGATGGCGGCGCCCGTGGGCGTCACGAGCTCGCCGGCGACCGGTGCAGGCGTGAGGGCGATATTGCCCGCCTGGCACAGGTTGACGACAGCGGGGACGGGAATGGGCATGAGGCCGTGGGCGCAGCGGATGGTTCCGTGTCCCTCGGAGAGCGACTCGACCACGATGTCCTCAATACCCAGGTCGTCGAGGCAGATGGCAACAGAGCAGACGTCGACGATGGAGTCGACGGCGCCCACCTCGTGAAACAGGACGGTGTCGGGCGTTTTGCCGTGAGCCTTTGCCTCGGCATCAGCGAGTACGGAAAAAATGGCGAGGGCACGACGCTTGGCACCATCGCTTAGCTGTGAGCCATCGATGATAGCGGTGACATCCGCCAAAGAACGATGGTGATGGGCATGATGATGGTCCTCATGGCCATGACCGTGGTCCTCATGGCTATGCTCGTGGCAGTGCTCGTGTTCGTGCTCGCCACGGTCATGATGGTGGTGCTCATGCTCATGCGTGTGCTCGGCAGCCGCTTCGTTGCCGTAGAGCCAGGCCATATCGTGATCGTGGTTCTCGAGCTCCTCTGCAAGCTGGACATCGAAATCGCAGGCGTCGATGCCATGCTTGTTTGCACGCGTGACGGCGATCGAAAAGCCGTCGACCGGCAGCGTGGCGAGCTGTTCGCGCAGGTGTTCCTCGCTGGCGCCCAGGTCGAGCAGGGCCGCGACGGTCATATCGCCGCTGATGCCCGAGGTGCCGTCGATGATAAGCGTGTGCTGATGGTTGGACATGGAATGCTCCTTAACGGGCGCAGGGCGTGTCGGCGCCCAGATGATTGATAAGACTTGCCTGGTAGGCGGCACCAAAGCCGTTGTCGATATTGACGACCGAAACGCCGCTGGCGCAGGAGTTGAGCATGGCGAGCAGCGCGGCTACGCCACCAAAGTTCGCGCCGTAGCCCACGCTGGTGGGAACGGCGATGACCGGACAGCTCACCAGACCGCCGATAACGCTCGCCAAGGCGCCCTCCATGCCGGCGATGGCGATGACCACCTGCGCCTGGGCAAGCTCCTCGGCATGTGCGAGCAGACGGTGCAGGCCGGCGACACCTACGTCGTAGAGGCGGTCGACCTCGTTGCCATAGAATTCGGCCGTCAATGCGGCTTCCTCGGCGACGGGCAGGTCGCTCGTACCTGCGCAGGCAACAACGATGCGTCCGTTGCCGGTAGGGGAGGGCTTGCCGCCCACGAGGGCGAGCTGTGCGTCCGGGACATATCCAAGGTCGATGCCGTTGTCGAGGAGCTCCGAGGTGCGGGCTGCCTTTTCGGCGTCCAGGCGTGTGACCAGGATGCGCTCCTGGCCGGCATCGTGCAGCGCTTCGATAATGGCGGCAATCTGCTCGGCGGTTTTACCGGCGCCGTAGACAACCTCGCCGGCTCCCTGGCGCACCCCGCGCGAAAGATCGAGCTGCGCAAAACCCAGATCGGCGGTTGGAGCCGTCTGGATGCGCGTGAGGGCGTCGGCAGGGGTGACTGATCCGCCGGCAACATCGCTCAGCAGCTGCTCAAGATCTCGCTTATCCATATATGTTCCCTTCGACGGCGCAAAGTCTAGCACTCAAAGGGTATGTTTCCGAACACTAAGACAAAATTGTTCGGAAACTATAGGACAGACTGATTCAATTGTTAGATGGATCGGCTAGTCGCGCAGAATGATGTCCATGGCGAGCATCAGGTTGCGCTCGTCGATGGCAAACGGGGCGGCTTCGCGCGTCTTGGGCTTGGCGCAAAACGCGATGCCCGTGCCCGCGGCCTGAATCATGGGGATGTCGTTGGCGCCGTCGCCAATCGCGACGGTGTGAGCCATATCGACGCCGCATTCAACTGCCCAATCCAGCATCTGGATAAGTTTGGACTCCTTGGTCACGATGTCGGCCGCCAGCTTACCCGTGAGCTTGCCGTCTACGGCCTCCAGGCGGTTGGCCAGGCAAAAATCGATGCCCGCAGCGGCCACGATCTTATCGGCGACCTCGTGAAAGCCGCCGCTTACCACGCCTACCTTCCAGCCCTTGCTGTGTGCCGAGCGCACAAGCTCCAGCGCGCCGGGGGTAAACGTCACGCGCTCAAAGGTGCGCTCGAACACGCTCTCGTCCAAGCCGGCAAGCAGTCCCACGCGCTCCTCGAGTGCCTGCTTAAAGTCGAGCTCGCCGCGCATGGCGCGCTCGGTGATCTGCGCTACCTGCTCGCCCACGCCGGCCTCCTCGCCCAACAGGTCGATGACCTCCTGGTTGATGAGCGTGGAGTCGATATCCATAACGATGAGGCGTGCAGTCATGGCGGGCCTTTCCGAGCGCAGTTGTATTGGGGCATATTGTCGCACGCCGCGCGCCTGGGTGACGGCCGCGGTGCGTCAATTGTTTCGTCTCCGTCAAGTCTTTGGACAAGAGCTACTTTTTCGCGGCGCATCGACGCGGGTGCGATAAAATAGAACGCCATGTCCGGCTGCGCGGTTTACGCAGGCTGGGCAAATCTGTACGACGCCGCCCGGAACGACACGGGGCGGCACAGATCCATAAAGGAGGATCACTGGTATGAGCCAGACCCGTCCCATCGATGAGCATTCCATGCACACCCGTACCTGCGGCGAGCTTCGCTTCGAGAACGTGGGCGAAGAGGTCACCCTCACCGGTTGGGTGAGCCGTCGCCGCGACCACGGCGGCCTTATCTTCTGCGACCTTCGCGACCGCGAGGGCATCACGCAGCTCACCTTCGACCCCGAGCACTCCGATGGCGATGCCTTTAAGATCGCCGAGACCATGCGTCCCGAGTGGCCCATCAAGATCCACGGCGTCGTGCGCGCCCGTGGCGAGGAGACCACCAACACCAAGCTCGCGACCGGCGAGATCGAGGTCCTGACCGACCACGCCGAAGTGCTCAACACGTCCGTCACCCCGCCGTTCCAGATCGAGGACGGCATCGAGACGAGCGAGGACACCCGCCTGCGCTATCGCTATCTGGACCTCCGTCGTCCCGAGATGATGGCTAACCTCAAGCTGCGCTCCGACTTTACCTTTGCCATTCGCGAGGCGCTGCACAACCGTGAATTCATGGAGGTCGAGACGCCCTCCCTGTTCAAGTCCACGCCCGAGGGCGCCCGCGACTTCATCGTCCCCAGCCGCATCCAGCCGGGTAACTTCTACGCCCTGCCGCAGTCCCCGCAGCTCCTGAAGCAGCTGCTCATGGTCGGTGGCGTCGAGCGCTACTACCAGGTCGCCAAGTGCTTCCGCGACGAGGACCTGCGTGCCGACCGTCAGCCCGAGTTCACCCAGGTCGATATCGAGATGTCCTTCGTGGACCAGAACGATGTCATGAGCGCGCTCGAAGAGGTCCTGTCCGATGCCTTCGGCCGCATGGGTGTCGAGATGCCCACGCCGCTGCGTCGCATGAACTACTGGGATGCCATGGACACCTATGGCTCCGACAAGCCTGATACCCGCTATGGCATGCATCTGGTCGACCTGACCGACATCTTTGCCAACTCCAAGTTCAAGGTCTTTGCGACCGCCGCAAACGAGGAGGGCTCTGTCGTCAAGGCCATTAACGCCAAGGGCGCCGGTGCCTGGGCACGTGCCAAGATCGATAAGCTCGCCGGCGTGGCCTCCACGTTTGGCGCCAAGGGTCTGGCCTGGATCGCTTTCCGCGAGGACGGCTCCATCAACAGCCCCATCGTCAAGTTCTTCTCGGACGAGGAGATGGCGGCTCTGCGCGAGCGCATGGACGTCGAGCCCGGCGACCTTGTGATGTTCGCCGCCGGCCCGCGCCTGCTCTCTGACGAGATTCTGGGCGGCATGCGTTCTCACATGGCCAACGCACTCGAGATCAAGCGCGAGGGCCACGACTTCCTGTGGGTCGTCAACTTCCCGCTGTTCCACTGGGACGAGGATCGCAAGGCCTATGCTGCCGAGCACCAGCCCTTTACCCTGCCGACCGAGACCGACATCGCCAAGATCGAGGCCGACCCGTTGGCAGCCGGTTCCTGCACCTATGACTTTGTCATGGACGGCTTTGAGGCTGGCGGCGGCGGTATGCGTATCCACAACGCCGAGATGCAGATGTCCATGCTCAAGCTCCTGGGCTTTACCGAGGAGCGCGCCGAGTCGCAGTTCGGCTTTCTCATGGAGGCCCTCAAGTTTGGCGCGCCCCCGATGGGCGGTTTCGCTCTGGGTCTGGACCGCGTGTGCATGCTGCTCACCGGCTCCGACTCCATCCGCGACGTCATGGCGTTCCCCAAGACGGCCAGCGGCTCCGACCTCATGTCGGGCGCCCCGAGTGCCGTTAGTGGCGCCCAGCTCAAGGACGTCAGCCTGCGCCTGATGTAGGCAAGCGGCTACATATTGCCTGTAACGAGGGAAGGACGCGTGCCTTTCCTCGTTTTTTATGCGCCGAGGTTGCGAGGGCATGGGGTGACCGGACGTCGCGGAAAGCCCGGTCAAGTTTTCTACAGTGAGTCCCTCTGAACGAGCTGCATGTGCATGACGGTGGTGGTGGGCGCGGCGCCGTTGATCATATCGAGCGCAATGCCTGCGGCCATGCGGCCTTCCTCGCGAAGCGGCTGACGAATGGTCGTCAACGCGGGGACGCTGCGAGCTGCGACCTCGTGGTCATCGAAGCCTACGACCGAAACGTCTTTGGGTACGCTAATTCCCGCTTCGTTGAATGCGGCGATAACGCCGGTTGCGATACGGTCCGACCCGCATAGCACGCCGTCGGCATGTATTGCGCGCGCGAGCAGCCGCCGCGTGGCTTGGTAGCCGTCTCCGCTGCTCCATCCGGTATAGATGACATTTTCATCCGGAAGGCTTTCGCCCAAAATTGCATGGTAGCCGCGAAGGCGGTCGACGACGGCGGGGTTATCCTGCGGTCCCAGCACGGCAACGATGTCCTTGCGTCCGCGATCTTTCATAGCGAGCGCCGCAAAGCGTCCGCCCTCTTCGTCGTCGGAGTAGACCGTCGAGAACACATCGCGATAGGGGTGGCCCTCGAGCTGGCCGCACAACACGGTGGGTACGCCCAGCTCGCGCAGCACCTCGAGCAGCTCACTGCCCTTGTAGGGCGAGACGTCGATGACGGCGTCAAACGAGCGGCGCTCAAAATGCTCGCGTGCGCGATTGCGCTCATGCGAGGAAGATGCCTGCAAGATCACGGGCAAGTAAGACGACTCCGAAAGTTCCTCGGTAATACCGCTTAAAAACTCACTGTAGGTGGGATCGCTAAACAGCTCGCTCAAAGGCTCGGTAACCAGTACGGCGATAATTTCCGTGCGTCCGACGGCGAGCGCCCGGCCGCGTGCGTTGGGTACAAAATTGACTTCCTTGGCAGCCGCGCGGACGCGTTTTTTAGTTTCCTCGCTAATGCGGGGGGAGTCGTTGAGGGCACGCGATGCCGTGGAGCGCGAAACACCGGCAGCTGCAGCAACCTCGGCAAGCGTCGGTGCGGTGCGAACTGGTTGGGTCATGGCGTCTCCTGGAAAATGCGGTCGATGTTGTTACTGATACGGGCTGGTGCGGATACAGCTTACTATAGTGCGCCTGAACAGCGTTCATGGTATCCGGTGACCGGTGCCGTTTTGCAATCAAACTGCGACTGAGCACGGCATGTATGGGCGAGACATGGGCAGGCGCGACAGTTGTCTGAGAGTTCAAGAATGATGCCCTGTGCTGTGTACCTAAGCTTAGGGTGACATAAGTAGCATGGTTGTACAACCGGTTGCACCGTTAATCCGGCAAAATCGACCGTTCGGAGGACAACCGGTTGCACAGATTTTTGCACCGCCCGTAAGATAAGGATAACCGGTTGCACAAAGAAGCACTACGATGACGAAGGAGCATCACCATGGACGCCATTAACGATTGGGAAAACCAAGCGCTCACCCACAGGAACCGCCTGGCACCCCATGCGTACTTTATGGGTTACGAGACCGCCGATCTCGCTGCAACGTACAGCCGCGAGCTGTCGCGCGGGTTTGTCCAGCTGTCCGGCTCGTGGCAGTTCCGCCTCTTTGAGGGCCCCGCTGCCGTCTCCAACGAGGAACTCTCCACGTACAAGCCCGAGTGGGATCACGTGGAGGTTCCGCACCTGTGGCAGGTGGACGGCTATGGCAACCTTGCCTACACCGACGAGGGTTTCCCGTTCCCGGTTGATCAGCCGTTCGTTCCCTCCGACGACCCCACGGGCGTCTACCAGCGCATCGTCAACCTTCCCGCCGTTCCTGCCGGCGCTCGCGAGATCATTCGCTTCGACGGCATCGAGAGCTATGGCGAGCTGTACGTCAACGGTCAGTATATCGGCATGACCAAGGGTTCGCGCCTGTCTGCCGAGTTCGACGTGACCGACGCGCTCGTCGAGGGCGACAACCTGTTTGCGGTCAAGGTCCTGCAGTACAGCGATGGCAGCTACATCGAGGATCAGGACATGTGGTGGGCCTCGGGCATCTTCCGCGATGTGTACCTTATGCAGCGTCCCGCCGCGCACCTGGTCGACTTTAGGTTCCGCACGCACCGCGAGGGCGATGCCGCTCTGATCACGCTCGATACGGTTGCCGAGGGCGCTTCCCGCGTTGTGTTTACGCTCAGCGATGGCGAGAACGTGGTGGCTACGGGTGAGTGCGTCGACAGCCATGCCGAGTGCAGCGTGACCGATGCCCACTTCTGGAATCCCGAGGACCCCTTCCTCTACGATCTTACGTTTGAGGTCTACGACGGCGACAAGGTGAGCGAGTACGTCCCGCATCGCCAGGGTCTTGCCGAGGTGACGGTCGAGGGCAATCATATCTACCTCAACGGCACTTACTTTAAAATGCATGGCGTCAACCGCCACGATCACGACGATCACAAGGGCCGCGCCGTGGGCCTCGATCGCATGCGCCGCGACCTGGAGCTCATGAAGCAGCACAACATCAACGCAGTGCGCACCTCTCACTATGCCAATGACCCGCGCTTCTACGAGCTGTGTGATGAGTATGGCATCATGCTGGTCGCCGAGACCGATATGGAGAGCCACGGCTTCGAGAATATCGGCAACATCGCCCTGGTTACCGACGACCCGGCATGGGAGCCGGCCTACGTCGACCGTATTGAGCGCCTGGTGATGCAGGAGCGCAACCACGCGTGCATCATCATGTGGTCGCTGGGCAACGAGAGCGGCTATGGCTGCAACATCCGCGCGATGTACGCCAAGGCTCACGAGCTCGATGGTCGTCCGGTCCACTACGAGGAGGACCGCAACGCCGATACCGTCGACGTCATTTCCACGATGTACTCCCGTGTGTCGCAGATGAACGACTTTGGTGAGCATCCGTTCCCCAAGCCGCGCATCAACTGCGAGTATGGCCACTCCATGGGTAATGGCCCCGGAGGTCTGTCCGAGTACCAGGAGGTCTTCGATCGCTGGGATTGCATCCAAGGCCAGTTTATCTGGGAATGGTGCGACCACGGTTTGGCTGCTGTGACCGAGGACGGCGTTGCCTACGATATGTATGGTGGCGACAACGGCGATTACCCCAATAACAGCAACTTCTGCATCGACGGCATGGTGTTCCCTTGGCAGCAGCCGAGCCCGGGCCTTACCGAGTACGGCCAGGTCATCTGCCCGGTTCGCATGGCTTATGACGCCGAGGCGGGCGAGCTGACTGTCACCAACAAGCGCTGGTTTACCACCCTCGAGGATGTTTGCCTGTCGGCGGAGACCCTGGTGGACGGCGACGTGGTCTGCCGCAAGACGCTCATGCCCGGTGCGGTTGCCCCCGGTGAGTCCGTCCAGCTTCCGCTGGTGATTCACGAGGCCGCGGTAGGCGAGACCCTGCTGACTGTGCGCGCCTACACCATGGCCGCTCACGTCTGGTGCGAGCCGATGTTCCAACTGGGCGCAAACCAGTTTGCCATCGCAAACCATCCGGCGCCGGCCATTGCGGCCCCCACTCGTCCTGAGCTTACGGTCGAGGAGACCGAGCAGGAGATTCGCATTCACTCCCTCAACGGCGAGCTGACCTTCAGCAAGGTAAACGGCACCGTGAGCGAGTGGAAGGCATCCGGCCGCGACGTCATGGCCTCTGGCCCCCAGGTTGGTTTTTGGCATCCGCTCGTCGACAACCACGCCCAGGAGTACGACTCCCTGTGGAAGGACAACTTCATCGATGTAATGCAGACGTCCACCCGCAAGGTTTCTTGGAAGCAGGACGGCAATGCGGTCGCCGTTACCGTGAGCCAACGCATTGCTCCTCCCGTCCGTGCGTTCGGCATGCGCGTCGAGCTTGTCTACACCGTGCTTCCGAGCGGTCGCGTCGACCTCAAGGTTTCCGGCGAGCCCTACGGCGACTATTCGGACATTATCCCGCGCATCGGCATCTCCTTTGAGGTTCCCGGTTGCGATCGTGCCGTCGAGTGGTATGGCCACGGCCCGGGCGAGAACTATCCGGACTCGCTGCGTGCCAACCCGGTCGGTCATTACCGCACTACGGTCGACGACATGTTCACGCCCTACGTTATGCCTCAGGACTGTGCCAACCGCGAGGGTACCCGCTGGGTTGCCCTGCGCTCTAGCCACGGTGATGGCGTGCTGGTGACTCGTCCGGCCGACGCCGCTTCCAACCCGTTCTCGTTCTCGGCATGGCCCTATAGCTGCGAGGCTATTGATAATGCCAAGCACGTCTACGACCTTGTTCCGGGCGACACGGTCACGGTTAACATCAACGACCAGCTGCTCGGCCTTGGCTCGAACTCTTGGGGTTCCGAGGTGCTCGATTCCTATCGCACCCGTTTTGAGAGCTTCAGCTTTGAGGTGTCCCTGCGACCGCTGATGTCTGCCGATTTGGCTCAGGCGCTGGCACCCATTAAGGAGGCATAAGCCATGCATGTCTTTAACTCGCGCGCCGATTTCGACGCTCAGATGAAGTCCGTCAAGAAGTGGATGCGTACCGGCCAGGCGCTCGACGGCGTTTCTGAACTGCAGCACGATGTGGCGTACTCCATCGGCGACTCGCTGGTGTACTGGTGGGTCTATGCCCGCGAGGCCGCAACCGCCGACCTGGTCGGTCACCGTCGCTACCATGCCGTGCTCGCTCCGCTCGACGGCGACCTGACCGTCGAGGTTGCCCCCAAGGCAGGCCTCACCTGCACCCGCGCTTACAGCGATATCGATGATCGCGAGCGCTTTGAGGGGGCGGGGGAGACCGTGACGATTCCCGCCGGCGGCGTTGCCGTCGTCGAAATTGACGAGGCCTACCGTGTCGTGGCCGATGCCGCGGATCCCCGCGTCGTGGTACTGCACGTGACGGTCGAAGGTTATTCCTTCCCCAACAAGTAGTATTCGTCCGCCTGGACGTTTGCTTCGCGCCGTTAAGGGGGATGGCTTTGTTGACTCCCTTTTCCCCATTCCCCTTAGCAGGTGCGCCGTCCGTGTTTGCACTTGCAGCTCGGACGGGTTTAGATGACATTTAATAGATGATTGGGAGGGCTTATGAGCTCTGAAAAACGAGGAACGATTGGTTCGTTCGCTCTGCTGGGCATGACGGTCGCCGCCGTGTTCGGTATCAAGAACATCATCAACAACAACGCGGCCATCGGCTTGGCAGCTGCGCCGTCGTTCTTCTTCGCCACGCTTTTGTACTTTGTCCCCTATACCCTGGTTACCGCCGAGTTCGTCGGCCTCAACAAGGACTCCGAGTCTGGCGTGTACGCATGGGTTAAGACCTCGATGGGTGGTCGCTGGGCGTTCCTGACGGCATTTAGCTACTGGTTTGTTAACCTGTTCTTCTTTGCGTCCGTCCTGCCCAACGTCATCATCTACGCGAGCTACGTGTTCTTTGGTGCCAACGCCGAGCTTTCGCAGCTGTGGATCACCATTATCGAGATCGTCGTCTTTGCTATCGCCACGTGGGTTTCGACCAAGGGCGCTAAGTGGATCGGCTCCATTTCCTCCTTCGGTTCGACCGCGGCTCTCGGCCTGACCGCCGTGTTCATCCTGCTGTCCCTGGCTGCTGCCTTTGGCGGCGTTGAGTTCGCTACGGCTCCTACTCCCGCTAACATGGCTCCCGACATGAGCAACTTCGCAACTGCGTGGGGCTTCTTCGGTACGCTTGCCTGGATCATCCAGGGCGTTGGCGGCGCTGAGTCTGTCGGCGTGTTCCTTAACGACCTTAAGGGTGGCGTCAAGGCCTTCGTGCGCACCGTCGTTATCGCCGGCCTGACCATCGGCCTTCTGTATGCAGGCGCTTCGCTGCTGGTTAACCTGTTCATCCCCGAGGGCGGCGTTGCCATCTCCACCGGTATCTTCGACGTATTCGGCGCTGTCTTTGCCCACTTTGGCATTCCCATGGAAGTGTCTACGCGCGCCATCGGCTTGATCCTTCTCGCCGCCACGCTGGGCTCCCTCATGATGTGGACCTCCGCTCCCATCAAGGTCTTCTTCACCGAGATCCCCAAGGGCGTCTTTGGTAGCAAGATCGTCGAGCTCAACGAGCATGGCATTCCTGCCCGCGCTGCTTGGCTGCAGTTCGCCATCGTCGTCCCCATCCTGATCATTCCGGCCCTGGGCTCCGGTAACCTCGACGACCTGCTCATGATCGTCACCAACATGACGGCTCCCACCGCTCTGCTCCCACCGCTGCTGATTTTGCTTGCCTACTTTATGCTGCGCAAGAACTTTGACGCCGCTCCCCGTGGCTTCCGCATGGGTTCGCGCAGCTTTGGCCTGGTCGTTGCCGCATTCCTGCTTGTGGTCTTCTGCTTCGTGCTTATCTGCGGCACCATTCCGCTCGATCAGCCGCTGTGGCTGACGCTGGTCTACAACGTTGGCGGCGTGGTTGTCTTCTTGGGCCTTGCCGTGATGTGGTACAACCGCTACATCAACCGCCTGCGCGAGACCGATCCCGAGGCCGCCGAGAACGAGCTTCGCCCCTCCGTCCTCGACATGATGGAGTAGCGGCTAGGATTAATCTACGGCTGTGGAATAAATCGATTCCCTTTCCTAAGGAGGGGCCTTACGAGGCCCCTCCTTTTGTGTTTTGGAGCATGGTTTTGGACCCTGTGGGCAAAAAATGCCAAATATGAGTACTGTTGCAAAAGAGGTGTCATATTTTTCGGCCTGTTCTGAGCGAAAATGGGCTCAAAATCAATTTATCTAACCCCCTATAGACGCGATTCGATGGCTTCCAAAACATTAAAATCGGCCAAATCGGCCAATTTGCTCTCAATTCTGCTGCTACTAAATTTGTGACAGTACTCATATTTGCCACTTTTTGTCCACGGGGTGTCCGAAAGGGTCCTCGACAAGCATCTAACGCTACAATAACTACCACATGGCTGGGTTTGCCAGCCGAATGTACGATGTCGTGGGAGGGGACATGGTCGAGTTTACAAAGACGATTAAAGATCCGTTGGGATTACATGCCCGCCCGGTTGCGCTGCTCTATGACATCATTGCCAAGCATCGTTGCGACGTGTCAGTCAGTATCGGCGATCGCCACACGAATGGCCGCGATGTCATGGGACTCATGGCTCTCTACGGCGAGTGCGGCGAGGACATCATCTTCCGCGTTTCGGGCGTAGACGAGGCTTCCTGCGTTACGTCGATCAGAAATCTCTCACTCTAAGCATGATAGGGCGTGGTAAAGGATGGTCCTTTGCCGTGCCCTTTTGTTTCGTATAGGAAACTTTTTCGAAATCTGAATGGGGACCCTTTCCAAAAAGTTAACCACGTGTTAGTTTACTAAAGCGAACATAGGCGTGGTTAACTTTTACCGCGTCGATGTTGAGGACGAACTGACGTTAGGAGCCACTCATGTCTTGCGGACCGCAGATGCCGGCAATGCCGCTTTCGATGGTAAAAGCGGGCGAAACCGTGCGCGTGTCTCGTGTAAAGGGCAATGAGGATATGAAGCACCACCTCAAGGACCTCGGCTTTGTCGAGGGCAGCGAAATCCACGTGGTGAGCTCGAGTGGCGCCAATATCATCGTCACTGTGCTGGGCGCACGCTTTGGTATCGATTCCAAGGTTGCCATGCACATCATGACCGTCGGTTAGTCTGCAGCATTTCATAAAAACCGAAAGGGGGACAAGAGGATGAAGACGTTGGGTGACGTTAAGGTGGGCGAGAGCTCCACCATCGTCAAGCTTCACGGTGAGGGTGCGCTTCGCCGCCACCTTATGGACCTGGGGCTCATCAAGGGCACTTCGTTCAAGGTCGTGAAGGTTGCACCGCTCGGTGATCCGGTCGAGATCAACGTGCGCGGCTACGAGCTTTCCATCCGCAAGGAGGAGGCCGCCGTCGTCGAGGTCCAATAAGGGCTCGCGGCGTATATTTCTGCAGATAAAGTTAGGTATTTCTAACTTAATGCAGCATTTTTGAAGCACATTATCCAGCCCGTGCGGAGAAAGCAGCGCGGGCACACAAGGAAGAAGGATTGAATGGCGGATTCTCAGATCCATGTCGCGCTGGCGGGTAACCCCAACTGCGGCAAGACCACGCTTTTCAACCTGATCACCGGCGCCAACGGCTACGTTGGCAACTGGCCCGGCGTCACGGTTGAGAAAAAGGAGGCCAAGCTCCTAAGCGACAAGAACGTTACCATCACGGACCTCCCTGGCATCTACTCGCTTTCCCCCTACAGCCCCGAGGAGCAATGCTCGCGCGATTACCTCATGAGCGGCGAGTCCGATGTTGTCGTCCAGGTTGTCGACGCCACCAACCTCGAGCGTAACCTGTACCTGGCGCTTCAGGTTATCGAGACCGGCCTGCCCGTGGTCGTTGCCCTCAACATGGCCGACCTGGTCGAGAAGAACGGCGATAAGATCGACACGGACAAGCTTTCCAAGAAGCTCGGCTGCCCGGTCATGATGATCTCGGCTCTTAAGAACAAGGGCATCAAGGAGCTGTTCGAGCAGGTCAAGAAGTCCGCTGCTTCTAAGGGCCAGGTGCCGGAGCACAAGTTCGATTCCTCCATCGAGGACGTTCTGGACCACATCGAGAATAACCTGCCTGCGAGCGTTCCCGCCAACAAGCGCCGCTACTACGCGGTCAAACTGTTTGAGCGCGACGCGGACGCCTGCAAGCTCATCAACCTCACCAAGGAGAAGGCCGCTCGCGTGGAGCAGCTGGTCGCCCAGTGCGAGCAGGACTGCGACGACGACGCCGGGTCCATCATCACCGGCGAGCGTTACGGCGTGATTGCCCACATCATTGACGAGTGCCTCACCAAGGCTCCGGCAAAGATGAGCACCTCCGAGAAGATCGACCGCGTGGTTACCAACCGTATCCTGGGCCTGCCGATCTTTGTGGTCATCATGTTCTGCGTGTACTACATCGCCGTTTCTACCTTGGGCGGCACGGTGACCGACTTCACCAACGACCAGCTCTTCGGTACCGACGGTTGGTATGTGCTCGGCCAGGGTCGCGACGCCTACGACGCGGCCGTCGAGGCTGCGGGTGACAATGCCGACTCGGTCGACCCGGCACAGTACGGCCCCTATGTCCCGGGTATCACCACCGTGGTGCACGACGCCCTTGTGGCGGGCGGCACCGAGGACGGTGGCCTGGTCGATTCGCTGGTCTGCGACGGCATCGTCGGCGGCTTGGGCGCCATCTTCGGCTTCGTCCCGCAGATGTTCCTGCTGTTCGTCATGCTGTCCTTCTTGGAGGACTGCGGCTATATGGCCCGCGTCGCCTTCATCATGGACCGCGTGTTCCGCCGCTTTGGCCTGTCCGGTAAGTCCTTCATCCCCATGCTCGTGTCCTCGGGCTGCGGCGTCCCCGGCGTCATGGCTACCAAGACCATCGAGAACGAGAAGGACCGCCGCATGACGGTCATGACCACCACGTTCATTCCCTGTGGCGCTAAGCTGCCGATCATCGCCCTGCTCATGGGTTCCATCATCGGCGATTCTTCTACCACCGCCGCGTGGATCAGCCCGCTCTTCTACTTCCTGGGCGTCTTTGCCGTCATCGCCTCGGGCCTCATGCTCAAGAAGACCAAGCTCTTCGCCGGCCGCCCGACGCCGTTTGTTATGGAGCTTCCTGCCTACCACTTCCCGGCGATCCGCTCTTGGGCGCTGCACGTGTGGGAGCGCTGCTGGGCCTTTATCAAGAAGGCCGGCACGATCATCTTCGCCTCTACCGTCGTGGTGTGGTTCCTCTCCAACTTTGGTAGCTACAACGGCTCCTTTGGCTTCCTGCCTGCGATGGACGGCATCTCCGAGGAGTTCATGGACTACTCCGTGCTCGCCATGCTGGGCAACCTGGTCGCTTGGATCTTCGCCCCGCTCGGCTTTAGCACCTGGCAGGCAACCGCGCTGACTGTCTCTGGCCTCGTCGCCAAAGAGAACGTCGTCGCCACCGCCGGCTCGCTGCTGTCCGTCGCCGACGCGGGCGAGACCGACCCGAGCCTGTGGACCGCGTTTGCCGGCATGTTCCCCACCATGGGCGCCTGCGTTGCCTTCGGCGCGTTCAACCTGCTGTGCGCTCCGTGCTTTGCCGCTATGGGTACCATCCGCAACCAGATGGATTCCGGCAAGTGGACCGCGATTGCCCTCGGCTACGAGTGCGCCTTCGCTTGGGTGATCGGCCTGTTCATCAACCAGTTCTATAACCTGCTTGTCCTTGGGCAGTTTGGCTTCTGGACGGTTGTGGCTATCGTGCTGCTGGTCGCGATGCTCTTCCAGATTTTCCGTCCTATGCCCAAGCACGCTTGGACCGACGAGGACGAGACCAACACTGCTTCCGCTGCAGTTTCCGCCTAAGTCCGAATAAGGATCAACCCCTTTCCACGAGCCCGGGTGTCTCAGTGACACTCGGGCTTTTTGGTGGGAGAGATGTGGCGTTTCCGCAGATAAAACCAACCAAAATAAACCTGTCCCTTTTTGGTAGGTGGAGAATGGGGTAAAGTAAGTGATGGTTAACTAGAGGAGGCTTGCTATGGCACCTATCGATATTGTTGTACTGGCTGTTATCGGCGTTGCGTTTGTCGCCGTGTGCGTGCGCATCTACCGCAAGGGCACCTGCGCCGACTGCGCTCAGGGTGGCGTTTGCACGGGGCATTGCTCCAACAAAAAGACGTGCGCTGCACTTAAGGGCGTAGACAAAATCGCCGAAGACTTGGGTCGCGGTATCAAATAAGGTCCGGACATCCAAGCGCTCCGCGGGCATCCGTTCGCGGGGCGCTTTGTGCATTTGAGGGAGAGCACGGCGAGTCGAAGAGTATTTTTGGGGTATCGTTAACTGGACTATTAATTGGCAACTTATCTATAACGGAGTAACCGCATGAGCGCTCGCGTAACCATGAAGGACATAGCCGCCGAGCTTGGCGTTTCCATCAATACCGTGCACAAGGCTCTGACGGGAAAGGCCGGCGTGAGCGAATCCGTGCGCGCCAAGGTGAACGCTAAGGCCGAGGCCATGGGCTATCACCGCAACACAAGTGCCTCAAGCCTGCGCCGCAAGGATATCAATCTGGTGTTTTGCCTGCCCCGCGCATCGCGCGAAGGAGCGTACTTTTTCCGTTACCTGTGGGAAGGCTGCAATCGCTTTGAACAGGAGGTCATCGACCGGGGCATTACGGTTGAGCGCGTTGAATTTGGCGTGGGCGGCTACGCTGATGCACTCGAGCAAATCGACGAGCGTCTGCAGGTGGGCGAGAAGATTGATGGCTTGCTCGCCTATGCGCCGGGCGACGATCGTGCGACTGAGCTTTTGGGGCAGATCGCCGAGGCGGGCGTGACGATTGAGCTTGTCGACGGCGACCGTCCGCATTTGAATCGTTTGGGTGCGAGCTTGGCCGATTATTCGACGGCAGGCAGCCTTATGGCCGAGCAGTCGGCAAACCTGGTCCATGCTTCTGGGGCCGACGCCCGCGTGCTCCTTTTGACAGGCGACCCATATACCGATTCGCACTATCTAACCGCCCGCGCCTTCCACAATTACCTGCGCGAACGTGATATTCCATGGCAGGTTGAGGATCTTGCAGGTGCCCATGCGCAAGTCAAACAACTCGAGCATGAGCTCGAAAAGCGCTTGAGTGCGCCGGACGCCCCCGAACTTATCTGTAGCGTTTTTGCCGTTGGTTCCGAAGTGGTTGCCGACGCGCTCGTCTCGACCGGCAAGGCCGGTCGGGTCATGGTGATCGGCAACGACCTGTTTCCCGAAAGCGCCCTGGCCTTGCGCCGCGGTATCTTTACCAATATTGTCTATAAGGACCCGACGAGCCTGGCGTATCGCGGCGCCAAGACACTGGGCGATTATTTGCTGTGGGGAAGGACCCCGACGGAGCCCGTCCAGAAGGGCGCCGTCGAGATGGTATTTGCCAGCAATGTCGACCGCTACTGCGAACTTGCGGGTATTTAGCCGATTGAGCAGGTACCCCCTCTTGCGACGTGCATTTTTGGGAGTATTCAGCATTGGCATGCCCTGAATGAGGTGCAGAACGACTGTTTTAAGTGCCCCCGATGGCGTAATTTGCCATCGGGGGCACTTTTTATGCCGATCGGGCGCTATCTGCGTTCCAAATAGGACGCTGAGGATGGCGCACGGCGCGCTCTAATGCTGAATACTCCCAAAAATGTACGTCGGGACATGACCCACCTGAGCAAAAGCGCTCAAGTTCGGTGTTCGGGGACGCCAACCGGTCCGCAATGCATGCAAGTCACAGCTCCGGCAACCGTTGAACGGGCAAAACCTACCGTTCACCCCATGGTTGTTAGGTGAACGTTCACCTTTTGAGTCGTAATGGATTAGTATGGTGAACGTTCACCTAGAGGATGACGAGCGTATTGTGCGCCCGCTCCGCAAACAAAGGGGTTGTTTGATGAAAAACTTCATGGACGATCAGGATTTCCTGCTGAGCACCAAGACCGGCGAGGAGCTGTTCCACAACTTTGCCGAGGGCATGCCCATCGTCGACTACCACTGCCACATTTCTCCCAAGGAGATTTGGGAGGACAAGCGTTTCGAGAACATCACCGAGGTTTGGCTGGGCGGCGACCACTACAAGTGGCGCCTGATGCGTGCCAACGGCGTCGACGAGCGCTTTATCACTGGCGACGCCCCTGCTCGCGAGAAGTTCCAAAAGTGGGCCGAGACCCTGGGTCGCTGCGTCGGCAACCCCGTCTTTGAGTGGAGCCACCTGGAGCTTAAGCGCTACTTTGGCTACGAGGGCGTCCTCAACGGCAAGACTGCCCAGGAGGTTTGGGACCTTGCCAACGCCAAGCTCGCCGAGGCCAGTTTCACCTGCCGCAACCTGATCAAGCAGTCCAACGTCCGCATGATCTGCACTACTGACGACCCCGCCGACAGCTTTGAGTGGCACAAGAAGATTGCCGCCGACGACAGCTTTGACGTTCAGGTCGTTCCCGCCATGCGCCCCGATGCCGCTTTGCGCATCGAGCGCGGCCAGGAGTTTGCCGACTACTGCAAGCACCTCTCCGAGGTTGCCGGCGTTGAGGTCAGCGACTTTGAGGGCATGAAGGCTGCCATTTCCAAGCGCTACGACGTTGCTCACGAGCTGGGCTGCCGCGCATCCGACCACGCACTCGACTACGTTATGTACGTCCCGGCTACCGCCGACGAGATCGAGGCTATCTTTGCCAAGGGTCTGGCTGCCGAGCCGCTTACCGAGGAAGAGGTCCTCAAGTACAAGACTGCCTTTATGCAGTTTGTCGCTGGCGAGTATGTCCGTCTGGGCTGGGCCATGCAGCTGCACTTTGGCTGCAAGCGCGACAACAATCGCGCCATGTTTGCCAAGCTCGGTCCCGATACCGGCTACGACTGCATCTCCAACTACACGCCGTCCGACCAGCTCGCCGATTTCCTCAACTCCATTCAGGAGACTTGCGGCCTGCCCAAGACCATCCTGTACAGTCTGAACCCCATCGACAACACCATGATCGATACCGTGATGGGCTGCTTCCAGGAGGCTCCGACTGCCGGTAAGATCCAGAACGGCTCCGCCTGGTGGTTCAACGACAACGAGGTCGGTATGCGCGAGCAGCTCACGGCTCTGGCTAACGAGGGCGTGCTGGGCAACTTTGTGGGCATGCTTACCGATTCCCGCTCCTTCCTGTCCTATCCGCGCCACGAGTACTTCCGTCGCGTGCTGTGCAGCGTGATCGGCGAGTGGGTCGAGCAGGGCAAGTACCCGGCCGACATGGAGCTACTGGGCGAGGTTGTACGCGACATCAGCTACAACAATGCGGTCCGCTACTTTGGCTTTGACCTGGACACCGTCGAGGCCTAAGCCCGCATCAAATCACATCGAACTCGGGAGCGCCGTTGCCACACGCGGCGCCCCTGTTTTGCCTGCACGCTAACAGCTATCTAAGGAGAGACACAGATGGAGAACATCAGCTACGATGCGCTCGAGAAGATCGGCTACAAGGGCTATTTGCTGCCCAAGGATGCTCCCGAGAAGGTTCTGCAGTTTGGCGAGGGCAATTTCCTGCGCGCCTTCGTCGACCGTTTCTTTGACATGGGCAACGAGGCCACCGGCTGGAACGGCAAGGTCGTCATGGTGCAGCCCATCAGCGGTGCCTTTGGCTTTGCCGACGGTATCAATGCCCAGGACGACCTGTACACCGTGCTGGTGCGCGGCAAGGAGAACGGCAACACGGTTGACGAGTCACGCGTGATCAGCGCCTGCAGCCGCTGCCTTAACCCGTATCGTGAGGACGACTATCGCGCCATGATGGAGGTCGCCGTCTCCGACGACCTAGAGATCATCGTCTCCAACACCACCGAGGCCGGTATCGCCTATGACCCGTCCTGCAAGGCCGACGACATGCCACCTGCGAGCTTCCCCGCCAAGCTTGCCCAGGTGCTCCACACCCGCTGGGCTGCCGGTAAGCCGGGCGTCATCGTCCTCGCCTGCGAGCTCATCGATCACAACGGCGAGGAGTTGCTGCGCATCATGAACCAGTATGTGAGCGACTGGGGCTGGGAGGACGAGTTTGCGCAGTGGATGGCTAACGACTGCACCGTCTGCACCACGCTCGTCGACACCATCGTCCCCGGCCGCATCCGCGATCCTAAGGAGGCCGCGGCGGTTGCCGAGCGTCTGGGCTACGAGGATCCCTTCCTGGCCGTGCGCGAGCCCTTCCAGATGTGGGGCATCCAGGGCGACGAGTCGCTTGCCGAGAAGCTTCCCTTTGTGAAGGCTGGTCTTCCGGGTGTCTTTGTGACTCCCGACGTCACCCCGTACAAAAAGCGCAAGGTCCGCATCCTCAACGGTGCCCATACCGCCTTCGTTCCGGGTTCCTGGGTTGCCGGCTTTGATATCGTGCGCGACTGCATGCATGACGAGACCATTCGCGGCTTCATGAACACCATGCTCTACGACGAGGTCATTCCGACGCTTGCCGCCGACTTGGATGTCGAGGACTGCAAGGCCTTTGCCGCCGCCGTCGAAAACCGCTTCGACAACCCGTTTATTGATCATGCGCTGCTCTCCATCTGCCTCAACTCCACGGCTAAGTGGCGCGCTCGCGACCTGCCCACGCTCAAGGACTACGTTGCCGAGACCGGCAACCTGCCCAAGTGCCTGGCGACGAGCCTCGCTACGCTCATCTCCTTCTACACGCAGGAGCTCGTGTCCCGCGAGGGCGACGGCCTGCACCTGCGTCGCTCCGACGGCACCGAGTACACCGCTCAGGACGACGCCTTCGTACTCGATTTCTACGCCGCCCACGCCGGTGCCGACGATGCCCAGCTGGTGCACGACGTGCTCACCAACGAGCAGATGTGGGGCGAGGACCTTACGCAGATCGCCGGTCTTGAGGAGTTTGTCGTCAGTGCGCTCGCCGTCGTGCGCACCGAGGGTGCCAAGCAGGCCTTCGCCAACGCTCAGGCGTAAATTTCCGGCGCAGACGCGGGCGCGGGACGGCGTGCCCGCGTCTCGACTTCTGCTCAACCTGTAGGGTTAGGACCATTTGCAATGAACACTATCCAGATCAATCCGGCCGACAACGTGATCGTCGCGCTGTCGCCGCTTGCCAAGGGCACCGCCGTCGCGGTTCCCGGGGTGGGCGAGGTCGTGGCCGCGGAGGATATTCCGCAGGGCCATAAGATGGCGGTGCGCTCGATTGCCGCCGGCGAGGACGTCATTAAGTACGGCCTTCCTATCGGACACGTGACGGGCGATGTCCAGCCCGGTCAGTGGCTCCACACGCACAATGTGAAGACCAACCTTTCGGGCGAGGTCGAGTACACCTACAACCCCACGCATCCGGTCGTTGAGTCGGTTGAGCCCGAGACCTTTATGGGGTTCCGCCGCGCCGACGGTCGTGCCGCGACGCGCAACGAGCTGTGGATCATCCCCACGGTCGGCTGTGTCAACGAAGTCGCTCGTGCCATGTGCGAGCAGGCCCAGGATCTGGTCGATGGCTCGCTGGAGGGCGTCTACTACTTCCCGCATCCGTTCGGTTGCTCGCAGACCGGCGCCGACCATGTCCAGACGCGTCGTCTGCTGGTGGCGCTCTCGCGTCACCCTAATGCGGCCGGCGTGCTGTTCCTGTCGCTCGGTTGCGAGAACTGCACACACCAGCAGGTGCTCGACGAGCTCGGTGACTTCGATCACGAGCGCGTTCGCTTTCTCACCTGCCAGGATGTAACCGACGAGCAAATCGAGGGCCACAAGATTCTGGCCGAGCTGGCAGACCTGGCAAAGCAGTCCAAGCGCGAGCCCATTCCGGCCTCCGAGCTGGTCATTGGTCTTAAGTGTGGCGGCTCCGACGGTCTTTCGGGCATTACCGCCAACCCCACGATCGGTCGCGTGAGCGATATGGTCGTCGCCCGTGGCGGCACGTCGGTGCTTACCGAGGTGCCCGAGATGTTTGGCGCGGAGAGCATCCTGCTCGACCGTTGCGAGAATGAGCAGGTCTTTAACGCTGCCTCCGACATGCTCAATGGATTTAAGGACTACTTTATTAGCCACGGCGAGGTCGTTTATGAGAACCCGAGTCCCGGCAACAAGGACGGCGGTATTACCACGCTCGAGGACAAGAGCTGCGGCTGCGTGCAAAAGGGCGGATCTGCCCCCATCGTCGACGTGCTGCCGTATGCCGGCCAGGCAACTAAACACGGCCTGAACATGCTGTGCGGTCCGGGCAACGACATGGTATCCACCACGGCGTTGACGGCTGCCGGCTGCCACGTGATTCTGTTCTCGACTGGCCGCGGCACACCGTTTGGCGCGCCGGTGCCTACGCTCAAGGTGTTCACCAATCAGCGTTTGTGTGACCACAAGGCCAACTGGATGGACTTTAACGCTGGCGTGATTGCCACAGGTGAGCGCACGCTCGACGAGGCAGCCCACGATCTGTACCAGCTGGTGCTGGAGACGGCGAGCGGTAAACTTACGAGTGCCGAGCGCCGTGGCTGTCACGAGATCAGTATCTGGAAGGACGGCGTCTGCCTGTAGTGGCAAACAAGTCCGTATAGGGCGCTATTGACCATGGCTCCGTCGGGAGTGTTCCCGGCGGGGCCATTTTGTTCTGTCTGTTATGGCGCGTCTTTATAGGGGCACGAGGGGCGAAATAATAAACGTTCACCTAATTGCTCAAAAAGCATAACCCAGTTAATGCCCCTGTAATCGAGATTGTTTCGAGTTATATATCCGTTCAGCGATAAAAAACGACCGTTCAAGGATATTATTCAAGTGAACGTTCACCTATCATAAGTAATCGCGCATAATCTAGCTAAACGTTCACCTTACCAGTGGACGACATACAGACAGACGTCGGTATGGACTCCAGTGTCTTGTTACAAGACAATCGAGAAAAGAGAGGGAGCTCGATGACTAATAAGATCGGAAAAAAGCGTAAGATCACATTCTGGACGCGCTTGGGCTTTGGTATGGGCGGTATGCTCAATTCCGGTGCCCTGACCTTTACGCACAGCTACATGGTGCTGTTCCTGTCCACGGAGTGTGGCCTGTCCGCAGGCGAGGCTGCACTGATCAGCTCGTTTGCCATCTATGTCAACGCCATTCTTTGCCCGCTGATGGGTTTTGTGGCCGATAACTTCTATGCCACCAAGATTGGCCGCATCTTTGGTCGTCGTCGTTTCTGGATCTTGCTGGCCATCCCGATGATGATCGCCGAGCCGCTCATCTTCGTGGCTACGCCGTTTGGCTTCCCGTACTACTTTGTGCTGTACCTGATCTACAACGTCGCGTACACGTTCTGCACCGCCAACCTGTCGCCGCTTACCATCGAGATGACCGACGACTTTAAGGAGCGTACGTACCTCACCGGCTACAAGCATCTCTTTGGTAACGCCGCCGGCTTCCTGATGGCTGCACTTGTGGGCTTCGGCTTTGGCACCTTCGGCGAGACCAACCCGTTCAGCTACTTCATCATCGCTACGGTCAACGCTTCGGTCATGGCAATCTCGCTGCTCTGCGTGTACCTGTCCACGTGGGAGCACACCCCCGAGGAGGTCGCTCAGGAGAAGATCGAGAGCGTCGGCGAGGGCATCAAGAAGTTCTTTGTGGACGTTATCTCCACCTTCCGCAACAAGTCCTTCCGCAAGGTCCTGTATGCACAGGTCTCCACGAAGCTCGCTGCTGCCTGCTGGTCTGCCTGCCTGTCCTTCTTCATCGTCTACTGCCTGCAGATTCCTAAGTCCTACGAGTCCGTGATGGAGATGCCTGGCAAGGTCGTCGCTATCGTCTGCACCGCCATCTGGGTCGCCCTCATGGCCAAGAAGGGCTTCCACAAGTCTTGGTACCTGGCAAATGTCGGTTGCGCTGCGTGCATCATCGCCTTCAACTACTTCGCCTTTGGTCAGATCAACGGCACCTCCACGGTCGCCATCGCCATGATCGCCTACCCCATCATCTTCGCCATCTGGAAGTTCTTCTACGTCGGCTTCCAGTACCTGCCCGATGTTCTGCTCAACTACATCCCCGATGTCGATGAGCTCATCACCCTGCGTCGTCGCGAGGGTATCTACAGCTCCGCTCAGCAGCTCTGCCAGCAGATCGCCCAGGCTATCGCCGTCAACGTATGGGCTATCGTCCTTGCTGCCTCCGGCTTCATTCAGACCGCCGGCAATAGCGACGCCGTGACCCAGCCCGCTACCGTGCCTCTGTATATCTGCGGCTACATGATCATCGGCTGCGCCGGCTTCTTCCTGCTTGCAGCCGTCCTTGCCCGCGGCATCAAGATCGACAAGGAGCAGTGCGACGTCCTTTGCGACGAGATTCACCGAGTCAAGGAGGGTGGCAAGATGGCCGACGTCAAGCCCGAGGTCAAGGCGCTTTGCGAGGAGCTCTCCGGCTTTAAGTACGAGGACTGCTTTGCCCACAACAACGTTGGCTTCCAGGACGGTAGCGTAACTCCCGCCGAGTAAGGCCGACATATCGTCCAAATCACAGGGCCGTGCCACCGGAATTCCGCCGGCAGGCACGGCCCTTTTTCAACAGCGTACAATTTGCCTTTAGAGCATCTTTTTGAGGGAGAAACCCATGGAGACGAACGTTATCTGGCGCAACGCCCGCGCGGCCGTGATCGAGCTTGACGACGGCGGTTACTTTACCTGCGCCGATACGTGGGAGATCTTTGTCAACGACGAGCCCGCCGGTACCACGAATACGGTCGAGACCTATGTCGACGGCCTGACCCCCGGCAAGCGCAACCTGGTTCGTTTTGTTTGTGGCGAGCGTGAGCTGAGCGTAGGTGTCACCACGCCGGCTGAGCCCTTTACCATCAACGTTCGCGACTGTGGCGCCAAGGGCGATGCCGAGCATGATGACACCACCAACATCCAGGCTGCCATCATGGCCTGTCCCAAGGACGGGCGCGTGCTGATTCCCGCCGGTA
The DNA here is from genome assembly GCF_015670745.1 of Collinsella aerofaciens. GTDB lineage: Bacteria > Actinomycetota > Coriobacteriia > Coriobacteriales > Coriobacteriaceae > Collinsella > Collinsella aerofaciens_T. Next base: position 24,860 of record NZ_JADPCH010000018.1, read on the forward strand.
GCTATCGTATCAAGTCCCTCTTCCTTAAGAGCAATATCAACATCGAGCTCGTCGACGGGGCAGTGCTGCTGGCCCGCCACGATCGTGCCGCGCTTGCCTACATTCCGGGCACGGTCACGGGCAACGAGGGCGCCGGTTATGCCGGTACCGATATGCTGCCCCTGGGCCGCTGGGAGGGGGAGAGCTTCTCGACCTACTGTTCTACCTTTACGGGTCTGGGCGTGCACGACGTGTGCATCTATGGTCGCGGCGCGATTGACGGTCAGACCGATTTTGCCGAGGACAACTGGTGGAACAAGGACTTTAAGAACATCTTCCGTCCCGAGGAGGGCCGCGAGGTCGCCCGTCCGCGCATGATCTTCCTGTCCGAGTGCCAAAACGTGAGCCTTGCCGGCTTTACCGTGCGCAACAGCCCGGCGTGGAATATCCATCCCGTCCTGTGCGAGCATGTCGACGCGCTTTGCCTGTCGATCGAGGGTCCCAAGAACTCCCACAACACCGACGGTTTCGATCCCGAGAGCTGCGGCTTTGTCCGCATCCTTGGCTGTCAGTTCTCGGTGGGCGATGACTGCATCGCCATCAAGAGCGGCAAGCTGGGCATTGAGCCCGAGCTTCGTCCCGCTACGCACGACGTGCTGATCTCTCACTGCTACATGCACGATGGTCACGGCGCCGTGGTCCTGGGTTCAGAGGCCGCCGGCGGCATCAAGGACCTTACCGTGAGCAAGTGCCTCTTTGAGCGCACCGACCGCGGCCTGCGCGTCAAGACCCGCCGCGGGCGCGGCAAGGATGCCGTCAACGAGGGCATTATCTTTGAGCACATTCGCATGGACGAGGTGCTCACGCCCTTCGTGGTCAACTCCTTCTACTTCTGTGACAAGGATGGCAAGACCGATTACGTGCAGTCTCGCGAGGCGCTGCCTGTCGACGACCGCACGCCCGGCTTTGGTGCCACGACGTTTTGCGATATCGAGGCCACCAACTGCCATGCTGCCGCGGCCTATATCACGGGTCTGCCCGAGAGCAAAGTAACGCGTCTGACGTTCCAGGATGTCCACGTGACCTTCGCGCCGGATGCCGAGCCCTTTGTTCCGGCCATGGCCTGTGGCGTTGAGCCCATGGTGCGTCAGGGCATCATCGCGCAAAACGTCAAGGTACTCGACCTGCAAAATGTGGTGATCGAGGGCCAGGACGGCGAGGAACTGCAGCTCCAGAACGTCGACAAGGTTATCCGTTCCTAACTCGGGTTGATGACCAGGGCTGCATTGTCGGATAAATCGGCAATGCAGCCCTTGTGCGATACGGCCGTGTGCGCTGCGCTACGCATCATGGTGAAAGGGAATACATGCTCAATAAAACGATTCCTGTCGGGGTCGATGGCTCGTCTGCCACGATTACGTCTTATGTTTTTGCCCCGACCGAAGATGCTTATGCTCTAAAACCGCTGCCTGCAGTTGTGGTCGTGCCAGGAGGCGGCTACGATCACGTTTCGCCGCGCGAAGGCGAGCCGGTAGCGCTCCGTTTGTTGGCGATGGGCTACCAGGCGTTTGTGCTGAACTACTCGGTTGCTCCGGCTGTCTATCCGCTGGCATTGCAAGAACTCGCGCGGGCGGTCGATACCGTCCGAAGCCATGCGGCAGAGTACTGTGTCGATCCTGATCGGATTACGGTCATGGGTTTTTCGGCCGGTGGGCATCTGGTTGGCTTGCTCGGGGCGCTTTGGGACCAACCTTGGCTTGCAGAGTCGATTGCGGCATCGCCTGAGTCGATTCGGCCTGACACACTTTGCTTGGGCTACCCGGTCGTAAGCTCGGGGGCCTATGCTCATCGTGGTTCATTTGAACACCTAACGGGTGCCGATGGCGCTTTGGCTCAAAAGTTGTCGATCGAGAATATGGTGGGCGAGGGCTTCCCCCGTACGTTCTTGTGGCATACCGCCGAGGATGCATCGGTGCCAGTTCAAAATAGCCTCCTTCTTGCGCAGGTTCTTGCCGACCACGGGATTGGCTTTAGCCTACATGTCTTTCCGCATGGAAAGCATGGGGCATCGCTCGCCACGGCCCTAACGGCATTTAAGGGCTGCGCCGAGCATATTCAGCCACAAGTTCAGGGCTGGCCTGAACAGTTCGTTGCATGGGAGCGTGATGGACGATGAGCGAAAGTATCTATACGCTGCGCGTTTCGAGGGCTGCGGCAGGAGCGTATCCAACGATTTCCGATGCCTTGGCGGCAGCCGATCAGCTCTATCCGGATGCCGAGCAACCGGTGATGATTCGCGTCGATCCGGGCGAGTATCGCGAGCGGGTCGAGATTCATCGCTCGCATGTGACGATTGAGGGAGAGACGGCTGACAGCGTGCGTATCGTGGGCAGCCTGGGTGCCAAGATGCCTTCGGAGGACGGCTCGGGCGTGGACGGCACGCTCGGCACGTTTAGGACCTATACCGTTTTGGTCGATGCCGACGACGTACGGCTCGAGAACCTCACAATCGTCAACGATGCGGGCGATGGGCGCGAGGTCGGTCAGGCGATTGCCCTGTATGCCGATGGCGACCGTCTGGTTGTCGATGCCTGCTGCATTAAGGGGCACCAGGACACACTGTTTTTGGGTCCGCTGCCGCCGCATGAGGCCAAACCGGGCGGATTCATTGGGCCCAAGCAGTTTGCGCCGCGTCGGGTGGGGCGCCAGTATTTTCGACGTTGCCGGATCGAGGGCGATGTCGACTTTATCTTTGGCGGCGCGCGTGCCTACTTTGAGGGGTGCGAGATTCGCTCGCTCAACCGCGATATGGATGTCAACGGGTATGTAACGGCAGCCTCCACGCCTAAAGGCGAGCCGTACGGATTTGTGTTCCACGGTTGTTCGTTTACTGCACCGGATGGCGTGGCGCCGGATTCGGTCTACCTGGGTCGTCCTTGGCGTGAATGGGCGCAAACTGTGCTGATCGATTGCTGGCTGGGGCGACATATCAAGCGCGAAGGCTGGTGGGATTGGAATAAGCCGGCGGCACACAACTGCGTGCAGTATGCTGGCGCGATTCTGCATGGGCCGGCGGGTGATACTACCGGCTGGGTGCCGTGGGCGAATGAACTCGATGTGATGGCTGTCGCCCGGTACGCTCGCGAGCAGGTGCTTGCCGGTGTGGATGGCTGGGATCCCGAGGGCGGCGACGGTGATGCGGTTGAGACGGCTGAACTGTCTGCCAACGGCCGCACCGTGCACATCGAGACGTACTGCGAAGACGAACCTGCGCTGCGTGCCCGGCTGAAGCGCGAGGGGCGTTCGGCTGCTTTTACGGGCAAGACTCCTGCAGATTTTGAGGCATGGAAGATTGCGACCAGGACTCGTCTGTACGATGTTTTGGGCCTTTCGCTTATGGACCGCGTCCCGATTGAGATTCGTGAGCTCAGCCGCGTGCGGGTTGCCGGCGGCATCGTGCGCACCCATGCGATGCTGCAGGTGGAGCGCGACGTTTGGATGCCGTTCTACCTGCTCGAGCCGCAGTCGCCTAAGCTCGATGCGCGCGGCCGCAAGTGCTGCTATATCTGCCCACATGGCCATCAGGGAGCGGGTGCTGCAAGCGTAGCCGGTGTTGCGGGCGTGCCGGCGGTCGATGATGCCGTGCGTAAGTTCAATTACGACTACGGTCTGCGTTTGGCGCGTATGGGTTACGTGACCGTCTGCCCCGACGCACGCGGTTGGGGATACCGTCGTGACTGGAAGGGCCAGGGCGATGACGAGAACAGCTACTTGCGAGGGACGTGCCTAAACCAGGCACGTATGGCCGAGCCACTGGGTCTTACGGTCGCGGGCCTCAACGCCTGCGATAACATGCGTCTGATCGATTACCTAGAGGCGCGCGGCGACATTGCCATGGACGACCTGGGCTGTTTTGGCTTTTCGGGCGGCGGATACATGACGCTGTATCTGGCGGCGCTCGACCCACGCGTATGCAAGACGTTTGTCTCGGGCTACCTGTACGGTGTCGATGATTCGCTGCTGCACCTCAACGGCAATTGCAGCTGCAACTACACACCCGGACTTTGGCGCTTGCTCGACATGGGCGATATTGCCTCGCTTATTGCGCCACGCCCGTTGTTAGTGCAGAGCTGCGAAGAAGATCATCTGAACGGTTCGCGCGGGCTGAAAAATGTCGATGAACAGCTCAAGATCGTGCGCGATGCCTACAAGTTGCTGGGCCGCAGAGATGCTCTGCGGCACGAGGTGTGTCCGGGTGGACACCATCTGGGAGTGACACATCTTGTCGAGGATATCGAATGGCTCGATTCGCACGTTGCGAAATGCGACCGTGCATAGCCCCTCGGCATGCTGCAAATAAACGATACGTACCTGTATGGCCGCCAATGGGCGGATGAGGAGAAGATTATGGAAACGAAGAGCTTGAGTGAATCGACTATTTGCTGCTTTGGCGACTCAACGACCTGGGGCGACAACGGCTGCGGTGGAGGAGGCAACGACATCTCGTGGACCTCGCATCTGGGCGCGTTGCTGGGAGGCGCGGTCATCGAGAACTTTGGCATCAAGGGCTCGCGTATCGCCGTCAAGGCCGACCGCAGCGATTCGTTTGTCGAGCGCCTGGACGGTATCGACGATGCGGCCGATATCTACATTGTCTTTGGCGGCGTCAACGACTTTAGCCGCAACGTGCCGCTTGGCGAGTTGGGCAGTACCGATGTGCATGAGTTCTACGGTGCGCTCGATTACCTGATCCGCACCATCACGGCACGCTCGCCTCGGGCAAAGCTCGTGTTTATGACGCCGTGCAAGACGAGCGGTAAGCACGAGAAGGATATCCCGGCAAGCGATGAGCTCAATCACCTGGGGTTGACGCAGGTCGCCTACGTGCGGGCGATGCTCGAAGTCTGCGACCGTTACTCCGTTCCGGTGATTGACCTGTATGCGCAAAGTGGCATCAGCCCGTTTTTGCCAGAGCACCGCGAGCTTTATATGCCGGACGGTCTGCATTACAGTCCTGCCGGCTATGAGCGCCTGGCGCATCGCATCGCCGCGGGTCTCACCGCCGTTTGCCGCTAAAAGTCTGCCGTTTGCGGGGAATATAGGGTTAACGTTCACCCTATATTCCCCGTTCGCGTTACACTAGGGGTAACGTTCACCTATCGTTTATGTCAGAGGGGACAGCAATGGGTTGCAATCAAATCCTGGACCGTTATATCGAGCAGTTGATCGAAACCTCTACGCCGCAGGCGCCGGCTTGGAATATCGAAAAGATTCGCGCCGGCAAGGAGAACACCTGGAACTATATCGACGGCTGCATGATCAAGGCGCTCATCGAGCTGTATGAGATTACGGGCGAGCAGCGCTACCTGACGTTCGCCGATGACTACATCGATTTCTTTGTCCAGGACGACGGTACCATCAAGCATTACAACCCGCAGGAGTACAACCTCGATAACGTCAATGCGGGCAAGACCCTCTACAAGCTGTATGACCTGGTGGGCAAGCCCAAGTATCGCGCCGCCATGGATACCATCTACCGCCAGCTCGAAACCCAGCCGCGCACCAAAGAGGGCGTGTTTTGGCACAAGGCCGTCTACCCCAACCAGATCTGGCTCGACGGCATGTATATGGCGCAGCCGTTCTACATGCAGTATGAGCTGAGCTTCCACAACCGTCGTGCCTGCTCGGACAGCTTCCATATGTTCCAGGTTGTGCATGACCTGATGCGCAACCCCCTCAACGGTCTGTACTATCACGCTTACGACGCGAGTCGCAAACAGTTCTGGTGCGACCCGGTCACCGGCCTTTCGGCTAACTTCTGGCTGCGCGCCGAGGGCTGGTTCGCCATGGCGCTCATCGACACGTGGGAGCTCATGCCGCCTTCGATGTCAGCCGAGAAGGACGAGATCCGCAAGATGTTCCTCGATCTGATCGACGCCATGCTGCCGTATCAGGACGAGAAGACCGGCATGTGGCACCAGGTCATCAACCTGCCCAATATCGCCCCTAACTACCTAGAGGAGTCGGGCAGCGCCATCTTTGCCAACGCCATCATGAAGGGCGTGCGTCTGGGCGTGCTGGGCGAGCGTTACTATCAGTACGGCCGTCGCGCCTTCGATGGCATCTGCGAAACCTGCCTGTCCGAGTGTGACGGGCAGCTGGCGCTTGACAACATCTGCCTGGTTGCGGGCTTGGGAAACACCGCGCACCGCGAGGGCACGTTTGATTACTACATGAGCGAGCCCGTGGTCAAAAATGATGCAAAGGGTGTGGCGCCGCTGGTGCTTGCCTATATCGAGACCATGCATCACGACAAGCTGGCCGGTAAGCGCGATCCGCTCGCCCCCTCGGGCGTGTGCTCCATCGAGGACCCGTTTGGCGGATACACCCCGGGCATCAACGCTCATAAGGGATGTGAATAACGTGGGGGCTATTACTCCGGGCGTACGTTTGCACGACCTTCCGCAGGGTACCGTCGAGGAACGCATTCGTATGGCGGGAGAGCTGGGCTTTTCGTGCATTCAACTGCCGAGCAAGGTGCTCTACGCATCGATGGGGATCGATCGAGGCGGCCTGACCCGCGAGCTTGCCGACCATTTGCGTGCGGTGCTCGACGAGGCGGGCGTTTCGGTCGCCGTGCTCGGCTGTTATAAGAATCTGGCGACGCCCGATCGACAACAGCTCATGGATAACATTGCCGAGTACGAGGCGTGCTTGAATTTTGCCCAGATGCTCGGCGGATGCCCGGTTGGCACCGAGACCGGTCGTCCCAATGCGCAGAACCGCGTCGCGGACGACCGCATGACCGACGAGGCACTCGATGCGTTTGCAGACGGACTTGCACACGTCTGCGATCGGGCCGAGGCCGTGGGCGGGCAAATACTGATCGAGCCCGGTTGGAACGAGACGGTTAATACGCCGGATCGCTGCCGTGAGGTGCTGGAGCGCGTCTCGAGCCCGTCGCTCGGCGTGATCTACGACCCAGTGTCGCTGCTGCACCCCAGCGTCGTTGACGAAGCGCAGGAAATCACAGCGCGCATGCTCTACTTATGCGGCAGTAAGATCCGCGTGCTGCACGCCAAGGATTTTGAGGTCGTTGATAACGAGGACGAAGCCGGTTGGTGCGACGGTACGGGTTCACGCCTGGTGTGCCACGGCGTGGGCGAGACGGGTCGCTATGACTTTGAGCCCGTGGTGGCCTGGGCTGCCGCCGCCTGCCCTGGGATTCCCTGCGTGGTCGAGAACAGCGTGCCGGCGACGGCGGCTGACTGCCTGGCGACACTCGAGCACATGTCCGCTCGCTGCGGGGCTCCGCATCGCGAGTTATAGCATTGGCTTTTGCCGTGTCGGCAGATTGAGATTACCTGTATGGGGGCGGCGGTGAAGGGTCTTTATCGTCGCCCCATTGGATTGCATTAAAAAGGGGAGTTGCGTGGCTATCCATATTGTCGAAGAGGCGAATCGTTGCCTAGGTTGTAAAAGGGCGTTCTGTCAGGTTAAGGGCTGCCCGGTTCAGACGCCTATTCCGCAGGTCATCGACCTGTTCAAACAGCGTCGTTTAGAAGAAGCGGGCGAGCTGCTGTTCCAGAACAATCCCATGAGCGCGGTCTGCTCCATGGTGTGCAACCATTCGGGCCAGTGCGAGGGTGCTTGCATCCAGGGCCGCAAGGGCACACCTGTGCATTTCTCGAGCATCGAGAACTATATCTCGACAGCGTATTTGGATCGTAAGGAGTGGACGCCCGCGCCGTCGTGCGGCAAACAGGTTGCTGTGGTCGGTTCCGGTCCCGCCGGTATTACCGTGGCCATTAAAATGGCCCAGCTGGGCTGTGCCGTCACGGTATTTGAACAGCGCCCCGAGATCGGCGGGGTGCTGGAATACGGTATCCCCGAGTTCCGCCTGCCCCGTGCGCTCGTGCAAAAGTATCGCCACGTGATGTGCTCGCTCGGCGTGCGTGTGCGCCCTTCGACCACCATCGGCGGCGCGTTGCACATCGATGACCTGCTGCGCGACGGCTACGATGCGGTCTTTGTTGGTACCGGTACCTGGCGAGCTCGAAAGTTGGGTATTCCCGGCGAGTCGCGCGGCAACGTGCTGTTTGGCATCGATTATCTGGTCGATCCCGCGAGCGTGGCAATCGGGCAGAACGTGGCGGTTATCGGCGCCGGCAATGTGGCCATGGATGTTGCCCGTACGGCCCTGCGCTCGGGCGCTCGCAAGGTCACTGTGTATGCCCGCTCGCGCCATATCTCGGCCATCGACGACGAGGTCGAGCTGACCGAGCTTGACGGTGCCGAAATCGTGTGCGGCAAGGCGATTTGTGCCATCGACGATAACGGTCCGGTGTTTGAGACGGCTATCTTTGACGAGGACAACAACGTGGTGGGCTATGAGGAAGAACTCGACCACGTGTCCGCCGACACGGTTGTGATTGCGGCGTCTCAAGTGCCCAAGGACAAGCTCGTGCTTACAACGGGCGGTCTGGAGACCGACCATCGCGGCCTGCTTTCGGTCGACGAGTATGGCATGACTACCGTGCCTGGCGTCTTTGCCGCCGGCGACGTGGTCAACGGCCCGCTCACTGTGGTCCACGCCGTAGCTGGCGCCAAGCTCGCCGTCGAAGGCATGACCACCTACCTGGGCCTCTAACTCCATCCCGCCCATCAGTTGCGGTGAAATACGGACTGTTTTGGCTGTCAAAAGTCTCATCTACTCCGTATTCCACCGCAACTTTTTTGTGAGGGTCGGGATTGAAGGTGGGGAGTACGAGCGAGTGCGGATACGGCAGTTGCTGATACGATAAGTACGTTAGCAACTGCCGCCGAGCGGCTCAAACGAAAGGAAGCCTGTATGGAGTCCTCTGCCTACCCGATGCTCTTTAGCCCGATCAAGGTCGGTACAACCGAGGTCAAGAACCGCGTCTTTATGCCGCCGGTATCCACCAACTTGGCCGATCATGGCTATGTGACCGACGACTTGGTCGATCATTACCGTGCCCGTGCCAAGGGCGGCGTGGGCCTCATCATTACCGAGGTCGTGACGGTCGAGCCCACCTATACCTATCTGCCGGGTGACATGTGCTGCTACGACGACACGTTTATCCCCGGTTGGGAAAAGCTCGCCGCGGCCGTCCACGAGTACGGCTGCAAGATCATGCCGCAGCTCTTCCACCCCGCCTACATGGCCTTTAACATCCCGGGCACGCCGCGCCTGATTGCTCCGTCCTTTGTGGGTCCGTCCTATGCTCGCGAGGCGCCGCGTCCCATCACGGTCGATGAGATTCACGAGCTCACGCATCAGTTTGGCGACGCTGCCGTGCGTATGCAGAAGGCCGGCGTCGATGGCGTCGAGGTCCATGCGGCGCACGCCCACGGCATGCTCGGCGGCTTTTTGACCCCGCTCTACAACAAGCGCACCGATGAGTACGGCGGCTCGCTCGACGCTCGCATGCGCTTCTTGCTCGAGGTCATCGCCGAGATTCGCGAGCGCTGCGGGAAGGACTTTATCATCGACGTCCGCATTTCGGGCGATGAGTACACCGATGGCGGCCTGACCCTCAACGACATGATCTACGTCTCGCGTCGCCTGGAGAAGGCCGGCGTCGACATGATTCACGTGTCGGGCGGCACCACCATCAAGCGCGGCTCTGCGATTCCCGCCGCCGGCACGCAGCAGGCCTCGCATGCCGCCTGCTCGCGCGAGATCAAAAAGCACGTCAACATTCCCGTTGCCACCGTCGGACGCATTAACGAGGCTTGGATCGCCGAGGAGCTGATCGAGGACGGTGCCGCCGACATCTGCATGATGGGCCGCGCCAATCTGTGTGATGCCGAGTTCTGCAACAAGGCCGCTGCCGGCAACGCCGACGATATTCGCCCCTGCATTGGCTGCCTGCGCTGCCTGAACGGCATTATGTTTGGCAAACGCATCTCCTGCACCGTTAATCCGGACGTGGAGCGCGACGAGGCTGGCTACGAGCCTGCCGCTGAGGCCAAGAACGTGCTCGTTGTGGGCGCTGGTCCTGCGGGCATGGAGGCGGCGTTCACTGCCGCCAAGCGCGGCCACAACGTGGTGCTCGTGGACAAGCAGGACGAACCGGGCGGCGAGATGCGTATCGCAGCCGTTCCGCCGGCAAAGCAGGAACTCACCCGTGTGATCAAGTATCAGTATCGCCGTCTTGCTGAGGCGGGCGTGAAGTGCGTATTTGGCACCGAGCTTACTGCCGAGGACATTCAGCGCGACTACGCCGGCTACGAGGTCGTCCTGGCCTATGGCGCCGAGCCCATCGCTCCGGCCTTCATGCAGGGCTTTAAGCAGGTTATGACGGCCGACGACCTGCTGGGTGGCAAGGCTTTCCCGGGCAAGAAGATCGTCATCGTCGGCGGCGGCACCGTCGGCTGCGAGACGGCCGATTACCTGGCCCCGTTGGTCAACGACCTGTCGCCGGCCAACCGCGATGTCACCGTCATCGAGATGACCAAGACGCTCGCCGCCAACGAGGGCGGCGCCGGTCGCGCGGTGCTCATCACGCGCATGCTCTCCAAGGGCGTCCACGTGCTGACCGAGGCCAAGGTGACCGAGATTACCGAGGACACCATCAGCTACGAAAAGGACGGCGAGGTCCACACCATCACCGGTGCCGATACGCTGGTGCTGGCGATGGGCTACCGTCCCAATACCAAGTTGGCCGACGACCTTGCCGCTGCCGGCGTTACCACCCACGTGCTGGGCGATGCCAACAAGTGTGGCAACATTCGCGACGCCATCGGCGATGGCTATAAGGTTGCCTGCGAGCTCTAGTCAACCCCTTGGTGCATGTGAGGCCTATCCCCGCGGCGTCAGTCGGTAGATAGCAAAAAGCGGCGGTCGTCCCGTACATGGGACGACCGCCGCTTGCGTTAGCTGCAATGAGTCGTGCGATTAGAGGCCCAGGATCTCCTTGACCTTGGCGATGATGGCCTCGTCGGTTGCGTTGGCAAAGAAGTACTCCTGGAAGTGTTCGCCGGCAAGTGCGCCCTTCACCAGGTCCTGATCGATCTCGCCCAGAACGTCGACGAGCGGACGCATAGTCACAGCGCGGACGCCGTCGAGGATCTTCTTGTTGCGCTGCTCGGGCTCAACACGCTCGGCAGGATAGCCGTTGCCCGAACCAAAGCCAAAGAGCTTCTCGAAGGTGTACTCGAGGTTGAGCTCCTGGCCCCAGCCGTTCTTAAGGGCGAAGGGCATGGCGACAGCGTTACCGTCGTTGACCTGGGCAAAGGTGTAGGCATCGAGCGGGTCGGCAACATGGCCGCACAGCACGCCGGGGAAGGAGTTGCAGGCGAGCATGGCGCCCTCGCCGGTGCCACAGCCGGTTACGACGTAGTCGGCAGCGCCGGAGTTCAGCAGCACGGCGGCAAGGATGCCGTTCTGCACGTAGGTGAGGGGCTTGGAGTCGGCGTCGGCATACATGCCATAATTAAAGACGGTGTGGCCCATGGGCTCGACAACCTTCTTAAGGGCAGCCTCGATCATAGGGTTCTTGGAGTTCTGAGAGTTTTCGTTGATCAGAGCGATTTTCATTGCGAATTACCTTCCTATTTCTAACTTGCGGTGGAATAGTTCCTATTTATCCTGATAGATGGCCTATACAGGAACTATTTCACCGCAACTATTACATTGGCCTTAATGTGGGCGTGCGGTGAGCGAGCGGGCTTGAGGCGGAGCAGGTTGCCTTGAAAGAGGAGGGAAGCGTACTTGGGTACGCGACCGACGATTGAAAGGCAAGATGCCCGTCTCAAGCCCGCGCAGCGCCTAAGCAGGTTGCTTGCCGATGTAAGCCAGAATGCCGCCGTCGACGTAGAGGATGTGGCCGTTGACGAAGTTCGACGCGTCGGAAGCCAGGAACACGGCGGGGCCCTTCAGGTCCTCGGGCGTGCCCCAACGGGCGGCCGGCGTCTTGGCAATGATGAACTGGTCAAACGGATGGCGGCTTCCGTCAGGCTGCGTCTCGCGCAGCGGCGCGGTCTGCGGCGTGGCGATGTAGCCGGGCCCAATGCCGTTGCACTGGATGTTGGCCTCGCCAAACTCGGAGCAGATGTTCTTGGTGAGCATCTTCAGGCCGCCCTTGGCCGCGGCATAGCCGGCGATGGTCTCGCGACCCAGCTCGCTCATCATCGAGCAGATGTTGATGATCTTGCCGTGGCCCTTGGCGATCATGCCGGGCAGACAGGCCTTGGACACGATAAACGGTGCGTTGAGGTCAATATCGACGACACGACGGAAGTCCTCGGCGCTCATGTCGAGCATCGGGGTGCGCTGAATGACGCCGGCGTTGTTGACCAGGATATCGGGCGTGGTACCAAAGTCGGCCTCGATCTTGGCGATGAGCTCGGCGACGACGGCCTCGTCGGTGACGTCTGCCACGTAACCATGGGCCTCAAAGCCCAGCTCGCGGTAGTGCTTCTCGGCCTCGGCGACCTTGTCGGCGTGACGTGCGTTAAAGGCGATCTTGGCGCCGGCCTCTCCGAGCGCCTCGGCAATGGCCATACCGATGCCATAGGTGGCGCCGGTTACGAGCGCGACCTTGCCATCCAGGCGGAAGCTGTCCATAAGATCAGACATAGCGATCCTTTCAAAAGAAACGTTCATCTATATAAGTCTTGCTTTTCATACAAGGTCAGTATAGGAGAAGAGGGGGAATTAAAAGTCAGATTCTTCTAAAATCAGGTGAACGTTCACTTTTAAAAGGTAAACGGTGATCTCGCCCTTGCCGCGCGGACGTTTATTCGCTCTGTTCCTGCGCGCCCTCCGCAATCATGTTGCGGTTATACACCAGGTGCAGATACATCGCGTCGTGCGCGGCGGTGGGATTGCGCGAGGCGATGGCGTCGGCCACATCGCGGTGCGTGCGGATAGTTTCCTCGACGAGCTTTTTGCCGGTCACGTCGATAAAGAGGGGGACGGATGCCTTGAGCACGCCCATCAGGCGGGGAACGACGAGGTTTCCGGAGCTCTCGGCAATGGCATTGTGGAACGCGGTGTCGGCGGCGGAGTAATCCTCACCGGCCTCGGCCAGGCGCTCGGATTCGTCGCAGAGCTCTTTGATACAGACGACCTGGTCGTTGGTTGCGTGCTCGGCTGCCATGCGTGCAATCTGCGGCTCGATCATAAAGCGCACCTCGAGTAGGTCGCGCGCCAGACGCTGCTTGTCGTCGATAAAGGTAAAGCCCAGCGGGTCGTCGGCAACGCCGGGGTTTGACGCCACATAGGTGCCCGAACCCTGCTTAATGCGCACGATATTGCGCGACTGCAGCAACTTCATGGCCTCGCGCACGGTGCTCCTGCCGGCGCCCAAGCGCTCGACCAGCACGGTTTCCTTGGGCAGGCGATCGCCTTGCTCAAGGTGTTCATCCAGAATTAATTGAATGATTTTCTCCGATATTTGCTCGGGGAGTCCCGATTCGGCGCGGGCCATAGCTATACCTTTCATTACAAAATTCATCTGAGCTATTTTAGCGCACCACGGATACGATATTGGCCGCTGGATTTGAGTCGGGCGGCTTAGATATACCGTTCGCAGCGCAAATACGACCGTTTACCAAATACATCAGATGTATTTCGAACAAATTTCAAAATGAAACATCAGACCTTTCCAAAACACGCTATAGTCATCAGACGAATTCAAAAGGTCTGATGAATTGGAGGAAAGATGTCAGACCCAACGTTTATGGCTGACCCCACCAGGCTGGTCATCGCCGCCATCGTGGGCATCGCGCTGCTGCTTGCGCTCATCATCAAGTTCAAGCTGCACCCCGTGCTGTCGATGATGGTCTCGGCACTCGTGATCGGTATCGGTGCCGGCATGCCGCTCGACATGGTGGCAGACACCGTCACCAAGGGCGTGGGCACCACGCTGCAAAACATCGCCCTGCTCATTGGCTTAGGTTCGATGTTCGGCCAGATTTTGGAGGAGAGCGGCGGCGCCAAGAAGATCGCCCAGACCTTCATTGACACCTTTGGCCAGGGCCACTCCAGCTGGGCGCTGGGCATCACCGGTTTGGTCATCGGCACCACGGTGTTCTTTGAGGCCGGCGTGGTCGTTTTGATCCCGCTTGCCTTTAGTGTGGCGTCGCAGACCAAGAAGTCGACCCTCTACTACGGCATCGCCCTGCTCGCGGGACTGGCGGCTGGCTATGCGTTTGTGCCGCCATCGGCCGGTTCGGTTCTGGTCGCCGGCACGCTCGGTGTCGACCTGGGCACCATGATTCTCGTCGGTATCCCTACCGCCTTCATCGCCATGGCGATCGCCGGCGTCATCTGGGGTCGCAACGTGGGCGGTCGCATCTTTACCGATGTTCCGGAGCACTTTACCTCTGCCGAGGGCGCGAGCGACGAAAAGGAGCTTCCCTCCTTTGGCATGGTGCTTGCCATCGTGCTCACGCCGCTTTGTCTGATTTTGCAGGGCACGCTGTCTTCTTATATCCCCATGCCCGCCGAGCTCGCCTCGATTCTCGCCTTCCTGGGCAAGCCGTTCGTCGCTTTGACGCTCGCCACGCTCGTCGCGATGTATCTGCTGGGCGCACGCCGAGGCTACTCCGGCGCCGAGTTCAAGGCCTTGTTCGACCGCTCTCTTAAGCCCGTCGGCATGATCTTGCTGGTTATCGCCTGTGGCGGCGTCATTCGCTGGATGCTGCAGGACTGCGGCTTGGGCCAGGTTATCGGTCCTATGCTCGAGGCCTCACCGCTGCCTTTGGTGGTCGTCGCCTTCTTGATTGCCGTCATGGTGCGTGCCTCTGTCGGCAGCTCCATCGTCGCTATGACCATGGCATCGGGCATTATGGCCGCCATGCCCGCGGTTGCCGGAGCCTCAGTGCTCATGCGTGCCGCTATCTGTCTTGCTATCTGCGGCGGTGCCACGGCCCTCTCGCACGTCAACGATGCCGGTTTTTGGATGTGCTCCTCGTTCCTGGAGATTGACGAGAAGACCACCCTCAAGTCCTGGACCATTATGGAGACGCTCATCGGCCTTTCGGGTCTTGCCTGCGCCCTGGTGATTTCGTTCTTCGCCTAGTTCGCGTAGCTAAGCATCTTTTGCCGAGTGCATCGCTCGGTACCCATTTACACCTGATTCATTAACCAACGATTGATACAACTGTTCAAATCAAAAGAGGAGAGCATCATGGACGAGAAGACCAAGGCACAGATTCAGCAGGAGGCAGCCGACCTGGTTGCCAAGCTGCAGCCGCGTTCCGGCAAGTTTCGCACCATCAGCCCCGAGATGGACCCGCTGCGTCTGGGCTCTGGCTGGTCCATCGAGGATCTGGACAAGCCGCAGGTCATTATCGAGTCGACGTTCGGCGACTCGCACCCGGGTTCTGCCGGCCTGTTTGAGCTGGTCGAGGAGGTCCGTGCTGGCGTTGCCGAGGCTGGCGGTCACGGTGCCCGTTACTTCTGCACCGATATCTGCGACGGCGAGGCCCAGGGCCACGACGGCATTAACTACTCGCTGCCCAGCCGCGACATGATCGCCAACATGATCGAGATCCATGCCAAGGCCACCCCGTTCGACGCCGGCGTCTTTGTCGCCAGCTGCGATAAGGGCCTGCCTGCGAACCTCATGGCCATGGGCCGCATCAACATCCCCTCCATCGTCGTTACCGGCGGTGTCATGGATGCAGGCCCCGACCTGCTGACCCTGGAGCAGCTTGGCGCGATTTCTGCCCGCTACGAGCGCGGCGAGATCTCTCGCGAGGAGCTTGAGTTTGCCAAGCACAACGCATGCCCCAGCTGCGGCGCCTGCTCGTTTATGGGCACCGCGTCGACCATGCAGGTTACCGCCGAGGCCCTGGGCCTTATGCTCCCCGGCACGGCTCTGCTGCCCGCTACCAGCTCCGACCTGCGTGAGTTTGCGCGCGAGGCCGGCCGCCGGTCCGTGTGGCTCTCCGAGCACAACCTGTGCCCCCGCGACATCGTGACCAAGGAGTCTTTCGAGAACCTCATCATGGTCCACGGCGCCATTTCGGGTTCCACCAACTCGCTGCTGCATATTCCTGCTATCGCCCGCGAGTTTGGCATCGAGATGTCCGCCGACGACTTCGACCGCCTGCACCGTGGCGCCCACTACCTGCTCAACGTTCGCCCCGCAGGCGAGTGGCCGGCGCAGTTCTTCTACTATGCAGGTGGCGTGCCGCGCATCATGGAGGAGATCAAGTCGATGCTCCGCCTCGATGTCATGACCGTCACCGGCAAGACCCTCGGCGAAAACCTCGAGGACCTTAAGAACAACGGTTACTACGAGAAGTGCGGTCGTTACCTTGAGAAGTGGAATCTCAAGCGCGAGGACATCATCCGTCCGTTTGACCAGGCCTTCGGCACCGACGGTTCCATCGCCATCCTCCACGGCAATCTTGCTCCCGAGGGCGCGGTCGTCAAGCACACCGTCGTTCCGCGCGAGATGTTCCAGGCTACGCTCAAGGCCCGTCCGTTCGACTGCGAGGAGGACGCCATTCACGCCGTCCTGACGCACGAGGTCAAGCCCGGCGATGCCGTTATCATTCGCTATGAGGGACCCAAGGGTTCCGGTATGCCTGAGATGTTCTACACCACCGAGGCTATCGCCAGCGATCCCGAGCTGGGTGCGAGCATTGCCCTTATCACCGATGGCCGCTTCTCCGGCGCCTCCAAGGGCCCGGCTATCGGTCACGTTTCGCCCGAGGCTGCCGTGGGCGGCCCGATTGCCCTGATCGAGGAGGGCGACCTTATCCAGATCAACATCCCCGAGCGCTCGCTGTCTATTGTGGGCATCGCCGGCAAGGAGATGGAGCCGGCCGAGGTCGACGCCGTCCTGGCCGAGCGCCGAGCCGCTTGGAAGCCCAAGGCTAATCGCTATACCTCCGGCACGCTCAAGTTCTTTACCGAGCATGCAGTTTCCGCCATTCAGGGTGGCTACATGGAGTAGCGCACGTACGCATCGAATTTCTCCTCTCATAGATGTGCGGCACGAAAAGCTCCGAGCTTGCACGAGCTCGGAGCTTTTTTCGTCTGGATTGGGGACGCATAGCCGGACGTAAACAATTTGCGTCTGGTAATAAGCGTACGAAAGCGCAATTTACGTCTTAATTTCGGACGCAAATCAAGACGAAAACCGTTTACGTCTGCTTTAAATCCGTACGAAAACGGTTTTCGTCTTGCAGGGCAGTTACCGTTTCTACAGTTCAACTTCCAGTTCGGCTTTGTGTTCGTAGAGGTAGTCGCGCATGTAGGGGATGGCAAATGAGACCTTGCCGTACGAAGGAGCCTCGATAATCGATTCTCTTAACAGGCGGCTGCGGACGGAGCTCACCTGTTGAGGCGTTTTGTTTAGGGCATCGGCAACCATGCTGGTCGAGCTCGTCTGCCCCAAAGACGCCATGCTCAGCAGATAAGCGATGCACGTGGGCGGAATGCGCTGCAGCGCGGGCTCAATCACCATGGCGCAGAAGCGTTCGCGTGCCGTTGCAATGCCACGCTCGGCTTCTTCTTCTCCAATAATCGCTGTATGTGCGCGTCTTGCCAACTGCCATGCGTAGTATCCAACGAGTTGGATCATGAAAGGATAGCCTTGCGTTGCCTCGGCAAGTTGGCCGGCAATACCTGGCTGCAACTCCATGCCAGACGCTTCAATGGTTTCCTCGAGGGAGTACGACACTTCGGTTACTGCCACAGCCTTCAGATCAAAGGGGAGGGCACGGCGCAAAAACGTAAGTGTCTTTCCGTTAATGATGCTTTCAATCATCGAAGGCAGCCCAGCAAAAACAAAGGCGATATCAAGGTCTTCGCCGATAACCTGCTGAATCGCAATGGAGAGCGTTCGGACCTCATCGAGCTCTGCGTCTTGAACCTCGTCGAGAGTGATGAGCAGGCCATTTCCATTCTTGGATATTGTCTGTCTCATGGCGTCGCGTAGCGATGGGCCGATTCGCTCAATATCTATGCTGCCGATGGATATGCCAGCTACGGTGGGCTCAAATCTGGCGTGTTTGGCCTGGAATTTGGGCTGCAGCTGTTCGAGAATGCGCTGGCAAAGTCCCTCGGTTGCGACCTCTTTTATGACCGTCCAGCCACGGCTTTGCGCCAAACGTGAGCACTCGTCAAGGAGGACCGTCTTGCCCGTTCCGCGGACGCCGGCTATGCGCATTAGGCGCCCCGGGGCACCAGGCCCGTTGGTGAGGCCTTCACTGAATTCTTCGAGTACATCTTCGCGGCCGATAATCGTGGGAGGTGTTTTACCTGCTGTGGGCTTAAAAGGGTTTGTTTGCATGTGAGCCACCTTTGCTCAAGATATAGCAAGATATAGCAAAGTATAGCAAGATATAGCAACGTATAGCGCTGTTTGCGGGTTCTTACGGCGGTGCTATTTCCCGAATGCCGCGCGCACAAAGCGCTGGGCGAACAGCTTGTTGGCAACTCACGAGGGCTCGGGGTGCCAATTTGGGGTGCAGTAGTGCTGTGCCACGAATAGGGCCTATCTACTACGTTTAAGCCGCAGAGGTCAACCATAGCCGGCTATTTTGAAAATCGATAAGCTCTCTACCAGCGGTTTTGTTTTTGCACTTTTCAGCATGGTCTGGGCTCTCCGCGTTAACGTAGTAGATGGGCCCCTTTTGTGGCAAGGGGCCGACTTGCGGCTCAGGGTAGCCAAAAAAGCCCCGTCCCAAAAAGACTGTTGGAAGTTGCGGTGGAATAGTTCCTGTTTTTGCTGCTGAAGGCTTTGAGCAGGAACTATTCCACCGCAACTTATGAGGGGGCGGGGGATGCGATAGTATTACGTGGTGATATTCGACAAACCGTGGGCTTCATCCGAGGGCTTTATGGAACAACACCAGCATTATCAGAGCCTGCAAGATCAGGCATACAACGCATTGCGCTCCAAGATCATCTATGCCGAGCTTAGGCCCGGCACACGCCTTTCGGCGATTGGTCTGGAAAAGGAGACGGGAATCGGGCGCACGCCCATTCGCGAGTCTTTTGTGCGCTTGCGTGAGCAGGAACTGGTGGAAACGCGTCCCAAAAGCGGCACCTATGTCTCAAAAATCAGCATGGAGCGCGCCGAGAACGCTTGTTTCTTGCGCGAGAAACTCGAGAGAAGCGTGCTCATTAAATGCTGCTCTGCTGCCACGCCCGAGCAAAAGCATCGGCTTGAGCAGATTCTTGCCGAGTCCGAGTCGCTCGACCATAGCGAAACGCGTCGTTTCTTTGACCTGGACAACCTGTTCCATGAGACGTGTTTCGTGATTGCCGGCCGCCATATGCTGTGGGATTGGATGAATAGCATCAATACGCATTTTGAGCGGTATAACTGGCTGCGTATGGTGTCGCAGGATCTGGATTGGGAGCCGATTCGTCGGCAGCATCGCCGAATTCTCGAGGCTATTAAGAGGGGCGATACCGATGCGGCGAGCTATCTGGCCGAGACACACTTGCATCTGATGCCCGAGGAGCAGGGCCCGGTTATTGCCTTGCATCCCGATTATTTTGAGCTGTCCAAAGACTCGGCCATCTAATCAATCCCCATATAAGTTGCGGTGAAATAGGGACTGTTTTGCGGCCTAGGTGGCGCAAACAGTCCCTATTTCACCGCAACTGCGTTGGGGCACATCGGGGCACGAAAAAGCTGCGGCGCCGCTTGGAGGAAAAGACCGGAAGCAAGGGTCCATTCCTCCAGACGGCACCGCAGCTGTTTTGGTGGCTCGGCTTTTGTCGAAGTGGCTTAGTTGAGCGCGACGGCCAGCCGAGTAGGCAAAGCGGCTTGGAGGCGTGTCGCTTCCGTCACGTTCTATCAGCATACAAGACGGTTTTGGTTCTTGTTCGTGACGGAAACGGCGCGCTTCCGAGCCGCTTTAAAAGAAAGGGGGCGAGGTTTAGGGCACGCCCCCCTTTCACGATAGAGAGCTAAACCTAGCCGCGGACCTTCTCGACGACGTCCATGGCCTCGTGGGCGATCTGCTCGACCTTGGAGAAGTCGCCGTCGGCAAACAGGGCCGGCTTGACCATCCAGGTGCCACCGCAGGCGATGATGGCGGAGGAGCTCAGGTACTCCTCGACGTTGGCGGTGCTCACGCCGCCGGTAGGCATAAAGCGGTGACCGACAAACGGAGCGGCGAGGGCCTTGATGGTGTTCAGGCCGCCATACTGGGACGCAGGGAAGAACTTGGTGACCTTGAGGCCCAGGTTCTCGGCTGCGGTAACCTCGGAGGGGGTCACGGTGCCGGGAAGGACGGGCAGGTCGATGTCGATGCAGTGCTTCACGACGTTCTCGTTGTAACCCGGGGAGACGATGAACTTGGCACCGGCGGCGCGGGCCTGCTCAACCTGCTCGACGGTCAGGACAGTGCCGGCGCCAACGCACATCTCGGGCTCGGCCTCGGCCATAGCGGCGATGCACTCGGCGGCGCAGGCGGTGCGGAAGGTGACCTCGGCGGACTTCATGCCAGCTGCCATAAGGGCGTGGGCGAGCGGAGCGGCGTCCTCGACCTTGTCGAGCACAACGACCGGCACGATGCCCAGGGACTCAAGCGTGGTGTAGAACTGATCGAACATGATGTTCCTTTCGATGTGTGGCGCGCATGGGCGCGTGATTGCCAAATGTGCTGGTCAGGAGCCGATTTTGGATTGGTTATCGGAGGCACTGCTTGGGGTTCAAGCAATTCCAAAACCGGCTGCTCGACCAGTCATGTAGGAAATGCCAGGCAAAACCGGAATGGGACTGGTGGTTTTGCCCGGCCGGAGGAATCGGGGAGCGGGCCGCAGGGGTATGGGATTGGAAAGCTGCGGCCCGCGGAATGGAGACGGACTAGCGTGCGACGCGAGTGCCACCGTCGGCGGCTGATGCCACGGCTGCGATCTCGTCTGCGGTCACCAAGTTGGAATCGCCCTTGATGGTGAGCTTGAGGATCGAGGCCGCGATGGCGTAGTTGACGGCAGCCTGCGGGTCAAAGTCGTTGATGAGGGCATGGACGAGGCCGGCGTTGAAAGCGTCGCCGGCGGCAACGCCCTCGAGCACGTGTACATCGTGAGCAGGGGAGAACCAGTGCTCGCCGCTCTCGGCGTCAAAGAGCATGCCCATCCAGATGGAGCGCTCGACGCAGGAGATGTTGCGGACGACCGAGGCGACCTTCTTGCAGCCGTACTCGGCGCAGATCTGACGGGCCATCTCGACGTAGGTGTCACGCTCCTCGATGCCGTGGGCAAGGGAGCCGGAGACGCAAGTCATACCGAGGCCGGCAGGCGCGTCCTCGTCGTTGGCGATGCAGATGTCGACGAGCGGCAGGAGTTCCTTCATGGTGGCCTGCGATTTCTCGGGCGACCACATCTTGCCGCGATAGTTCACGTCGCACACGGTGGTGATGCCCTTGGCGCGGCAGACGGTGAGGGCATCCTTGCAGGCGGCAGCCATCTCATCGGAGACGGCGGGGGTCACGCCGGAGAAATAGAAGACATCGATGCCCTTGAGGATCTCGTCCCAGTTAAAGACGTCGCGCTTGGCCATGTTGATGGCAGAGTACTTGCGGTCGTAGACGCAACCGTTACCGCGCTGCGAGGCGCCGACCTCAAACACATAGGAGCCAAGACGGTCGCCCTGACGCACGACGCGCGTGGTGTCGACGCCGTAGGCCTTCAGCGAACGCAGGGCGCACTCGCCCAGACGGTTGGCCGGGACAACGGAGACGTAAGCGGCCTTGTCGCCCTGGTAGGCCAGGGAAAGCGCAGTGTTGGCCTCGGCGCCGCCGTAGCGGACGTCAAACTCGGTTGCCTGCTCAATACGCAGGTGGTCTTTGGGTGAGAGTCTCATCATGATCTCGCCGAAGGTAAGAACCGTTTTACCCATGGTCGCGCAGCTCCTTTTACTCGTGCGTACACCTTTGATATGGCGTTGGCACGCAGGTGCCAAGACGGTAGGGTGCGTCTTTGCACCTGCGTGCCAACGCTCGCCGAAATCGGTTTACGAAATCGGTTTCGTTTCGAGTTGTAGTATACTCACCTACAGCGTTTTGCAACCGAGATTTTTAAAAAAATGCCTAAAATGGCTCAGATCGCCGACAATTGGGAAACGGGGTGCGTTATGGCGCAGATGAGAATCAAGGACATTGCCGCCGAGGCGGGCGTGAGTCCGGCCACGGTCTCGCGCTACCTCAACAACCGCCCCGGGCAAATGACCGAGGAGACCCGTGCTCGCATCGCGGCAGTTATCGAGCGCACCGGCTATCGCCCACGTGCCGCCGCGCGCAATCTGCGCAGCTCGCGTACGAACCTCATCGGTGTGATTCTGGCTGACATCGCCAACCCGTTCTCGAGCGCCATGCTCGAGGGCCTTTCCGCCAGCGCCGCGGCGCGCGGCTGCTCGCTCATGACGGCCATTAGCGGCAACGACCCCGCTAAGGAAGCGGAGTCGCTCACCAGACTTATCGATGCCGGCGTGGACGGCCTGGTCGTCAACACCTGCGGAGGCAATGACGAGGCGATCGCCGCGGCAGCGGGACGTCTGCCCGTCGTGCTGCTCGACCGCGACGTTGCCGACGGCGGTGTTGACCTGGTGACATCTAACAACCGTGAGCTGGTCGCCGGCTTGGTAGATGCCTTGGCAGCTGCGGGCAGCGAGCGTCTGTGCCTGCTCACCGAGGCAAGTGACGATAGCCCCGTGCGTCGAGAGCGCGCCGAGGCCTTTGCCGACGAGCTTTCGCGCCGCGGCCTTGCGGGCGAGGTCGTCACCCTGGCCGACGGTGGCGCCACGGGCGTCGGTCGCTTGGACGAGACCATCCGCGGCTATGCAGGCAAAAAGCTCGGCCTCATTGCCGTCAACGGCCTGGTTTTCCTGCGTCTGACCGAGGCACTGGCGCAGCTTGGTCCCTCGCTGCCGGCGGGTCTCAAGATCGCAACGTTTGACGACTATCCCTGGAATCACGTGCTCTTTGGCGGCGTGACCACGGCCGCGCAAGACACCCTTACCATCGCCGAGCGCGTGGTCGAGCGCCTGTCCGAGCGCATCGACGTTGTTACCACTACTGTGGGCGAGGCCGCAAAGCTGACGCCCAAACGCATCGAGATCCCCGGCCACATCGAACACCGCGCATCGACCTCGCGCTAACCGCTCGTTCGCAACGGCCTGTTCGCGCACGTTTTTTGAGCGCTTGATACGCTTTAACCCTGCGGAAACATTTTTCTGCGATAGTATCTGCGATATAGACCAGTCGAAACCCGCCCGAAAGAAAGGGGAGCGACATGAACCAGCAGAACATCGATTACGTACTCCGTTCCGTAGAGCAGCGTGACATCCGCTTTGTGCGTCTGTGGTTTGTCGACATTCTCGGCCGCCTCAAGAACTTTGCCATTAGCCCCGAGGACCTCGAAGTCGCTTTTGAGGAGGGTATTGGCTTTGACGGCTCGGCCATCGAGGGCTTTGCCACGCCCGAGGAAGCCGACATGCTCGCATTCCCCGATGCTTCGACCTTCCAGATTCTGCCGTGGCGCCCGAGCCACAACGGCGTCGCCCGCGTGTTCTGCGACGTGTGCACCCCCGACCGCAAGCCCTTCGCCGGCGATCCGCGCGATGCGTTGCGCCGCATGTTCCGCAAGGCCGAGAAGGCTGGCTACCTGCTCAACGTGGGCGCCGAGCTGGAGTATTGCTACTTCCCCGACGAGCACACGCCCGAGCCGCTCGACAACGTGGGCTACTTCGATCTTTCGGTGAGCGATGCCGCCCGCGACCTGCGCCGCAACACGGTTCTCACGCTCGAGAAGATGTCCGTGCCCGTGGAGTACACCTTCCACGCTGCCGGCCGCTCGCAGCACGGCATGAGCCTGCGCCACGCCGAGGCCCTGAGCATGTCCGACGCCATCACCACGGCCAAACTAATCATTAAGCAGCAGGCCTACGAGAGCGGTTGCCACGCCTCCTTTATGCCCAAGCCGTTGGCGGGCGAGGACGGCAGCGCTATGTTCCTGTGCCAGTCGCTATTCGACCACGACGGCAACAACGTCTTTTGGGGCGAGGACGACGAGAAGTACCACCTCTCCGATATCGCCAAGCACTACATGGCCGGCATCCTGGCGCATGCCCGCGAGATTAGCGCCATCACCAACCCCACGGTCAACTCGTACAAGCGCATCACCACGGGCGGCGACTCCGTGCCGCAGTACGCCACGTGGGGCCTGCGCAACCGCGCGAGCATGGTCCGCATCCCGGTCTACAAGCCCGGCAAGCAGCTGTCCACGCGCATCGAGCTGCGCAGTCCCGATCCCATGGCCAATCCGTACCTGGTCAACGCCGTCACGCTGGCGGCTGGTCTGGACGGCATCGAGCGCAAGCTGGAGCTCCCGCCCGAGGCAACGGCCGAGACGCTCAAGCTCACCGACCGCCAGATGGTCGAGGCCGGCTACACGCCGCTGCCGCGTTCGCTCAAAGAGGCGCTCGACGTGTTTGAGGACTCGCAGTTTATGAAGGATGCCCTCGGCGAGCATATCCACAGCTTCTTCCTCAAAAAGAAGCGCGACGAGTGGCATAAGTTTGAGTCTACGATCACCGAGTGGGAGATCAAGCACTACCTGGCGAACTCCTAATCGCGCTGACTTGTTCCAGTACGATTGAGCTCATTTCCTTGGAGGCCGATATGTCCGAAAAGAGTGCCCTGTTCATGGCGCGCACGACGCGCTTCCACGAGCTTGCCCGCAGCTTGACGACCACCCTGGGTGTCGAGGTGAGCCTGGCCACCCCCGATTCGCCGACAGCGGCGCACGACTTTGACCTGCTGATCCTCGATTCCGATGGCATCCGCAGCGACCGCATCGATCAGATTGCCAAATGGCTCGACGACCGCGGCGGTGTCCCCATGTTGGTGATCGTCGACGACGAGGCGCTCGGTACCCTGCGTCTGCCCAATCACGCGCATGCCGACTTTGTATGCCCCACGGCGACGCCCAACGAACTCAAGGCTCGCGCGCAGCGCCTGATGGGCGAGGAGGAGACCGTCGCCGCCGACGATGTGCTCAACATCGATAACCTCGAGATCAACCTGGCTACCTACCAGGTGACGCTCGATAACGAGCCCATCGACCTGACGCTGATGGAGTACTCGCTGCTGAGCTTTTTGGCGACGCACCCCAACCGCGCCTACAGCCGCGAGGTGCTGCTGCACCGCGTATGGGGCTTTGAGTACTGCGGCGGCACGCGCACCGTCGACGTGCACATCCGACGCATCCGCTCCAAGGTGGGCCCGCAGATTGCGGCACATATCACCACCGTCCGCGGCGTGGGCTATCTGTTTAAGGACTAGCTTTCCACCACAAAGGGGACAGTGAACTGCCTCCCATTTCTTGGACATCGGGAAATGGGAGGTTTGGAGTGGGTATGATGAATTGGACACCTAGTTAAGAGCGAAAGGTGTTCAAGATGGCCCAAAGAAGAAAGCGATACG
>NZ_JADPCH010000019.1 GCF_015670745.1 Collinsella aerofaciens
TTGGAACACGAGGAGGCGCCAGGTTAAACTGAAGGGACTGACCCCGGAGGAGTTCCGGAGCCAGTCCCTTGCGGCGTAGCTTTTATTTAAGCCGTCCAAGTTTTGGGGTGCAGTTCAACACGCCCGGCGGGGACTTTTTCTATGCCGACCGCCCGACCACCACAAAGGTGCCTGTCCCCTTTATGGTGGTTTTGGTCGGTTAGCCTTCGAGCTGTGCCACCTTGTAGCGGTAGGCAGCGGCGATAACGTCTTTACAACCCTCGCGTCCCAACTTGGCGCGGTTGACGACGATATCCTTGCCGCTCGTCATCTTCCACTTTCCGGCGCTATAGCGCTTATAGAACGCCTCGCGCGCCTTCTGCTGCTGCTTGACCAGCTTGGCGCCTTTCTTTTTATTAAGGCCACGCTTCTTGCGCACGATCTCGACGCGGTCCTCAAAGGGTGCGGTCACCAACACGGCAATGTGGTTGGGGTTGTTACGCAGCAGGTAATCGGACAGACGGCCTTCGATAATGCAGCTCTCAGTCTCGCCCAGATCCAAAATCACCTGGCTCATCTTTTGGAACAGCTTATCCGAGTACGAACGCGCATCGTAGCGGTCGGGCAGAAACGCCATGTTCTCCACGGCCAGGCGCTCGTCGTAGGCAGCCATCTTGTCGAGCGACTCGCCCACGCGCAGCGACGCACGCACCAGCAGCTCGTTATCGTACAGCGGAATCCCCAACTCGTCGGCAAGCATGCGACCAATCTCGTGGCCCTCGGCGCCAAAGTCGCGCGCGATGGTAATGACCACAGGATTCTTCTTGTTCTCCAGATCGCTCATCGCGATTCCTTTCTCTATGTGACAAAGGGGCTGTCCCTTTGCCACATTCTACGCTGCCACCATTCGCCTCTGATATGCGCGAACCAGCAACGAGATACCAAAGTTGAGCACAAAGTACATCGCAAATACCAGGCCGTAGAGCATAAGCACCTGCGACAGGTCGATCGCGTGGGCCATCACGACGTTTGCCGTGTACATGAGCTCGGCCACGTTAATACCCGAAAGATACGAACTGTCCTTGATGACGGTCGTGCACTGGCTAAACAGCGCCGGAATGATCGTCTTAAACGTCTGCGGCAGAATGATGTAGCGCATGGTGGCAAAGAAGCCGAAGCCTTGGCTCTGCGCCGCCTCAAACTGGCCACGCGGAATCGAGTTGAGGCCGCCGCGCACAATCTCGGCCATAACAGCGCTGGTAAACAGCGTAAAGGCGATGGTCGAAATCACAATGTCCAAACCCTGCACCGTAAAGTAGATAAACAGGATCCACAGCAGGTTCGGCGTGCAGCGGAACAGCTCGATATAGGCGCTCACCAAAATACGGAACGGGCGGGGCGCATAGCTCTTAACAAGCGCCAGCACCGTGCCAAAGATGAGCGAGAAAAAAATCGACAGCGCCGAGATCTCGATCGTCTTAACAAAGCCGCCCCAAATGTAGAGCAGGTTGGTCGCGTTGAAGATTTCCATGCGCTAGGCCTCCTCTACGTTGTCGAGCCCCAGCTCGGCCAGGCTCACGCCGCGCGGGCGCTCCTTGGAGCGGCGCTCGAGCCACTGCACCAGCATGGCGAGCGGAAAGCAGATGATGAAGTACATAAGGCAGCAGACGATGTATCCCTGCAGGTAACCGTACAGACTCACAAAGTTGTCGGAACGGTACATAAGGTCGCCGCCGGCCACAAGCGCCAGCACCGACGTGTTCTTGACCAGGTTGAGCGCCTGGTTACACAGCGGCGGCAGAATGATCTTGAATGTCTGAGGCAGCACGATGTACCAGTACGCCTGCGCACGGGTGAAGCCCTGGCTCTGGGCCGCCTCCATCTGACCGCGCGGAACCGCCTCGATACCGGTGCGGATGACCTCCGAAATGTAGGCCGCGTGATACAGGCCCACGCCCAAGAAGCCCAGCACGAACGGCGCGATGCGCACCGGCTGGTCGGCACCGGTTATGGCCTGCAAAAACTGCGGACCGGCCATGTACATAAAGAGCACCTGTACGGGCAACGGGGTGTTCTGGTAAAACTCCACGTACACGCGGCTTATGGCGCGCAGCACGCGCGAGCGAGTGGTAGAGAACACGCCCAGCAGCGTGCCCAGCACCAGCGACAGCAGCAGACCGGCAACGACCACCTGCAGCGTCACGCCAAAGCCCTCCCAGAAGGGCCCCATGTTTTGAAATGTCGTCGACCAGCGGTCGGCGTCAAACAATCCTTCGAGCATTTGATTCCTTCCTTGGACGATGCGCCTATACAAGACCCCAGGTCTTGACCTCTTGGTCGAGCCAGCCATCGGCCAGGCGATCGCAAATCACCTGATCGACCACGGCCGAAAGGTCGCAGCCCTTCTTGGTCGCCACGCCGTAGCCCTGCTCGCCAAACTTGACCTCGGGCTGCAGCAGCTCAACGGTCTCGTTCATGTAACCGGCCAGCGTGGAGCGGTCCATGGCAAAGACGTCGATATTGCCGGCGTCGAGCGAGCTCTTGATGATGGGGTAGCCGCTAAAGGCCCTAAACTCGGGCTTGCAGCTAAAGCCGTTGTCCTTGATCATCTGCTCGATCAGGCCCTGCGTGGTGGCACCTTGGCTCACGCCAATGACCTTGCCATCCAGATCCTCAATCGAGGTAAAGCCCGAACGCTTCTTGACCATGAGTCCCACGTAGTCGGTGCGATACGGCGTCGAGAAATCCCAGCTCTTCTTGCGCTCGTCGGTGATGGTGTAGGTCGCCGCGACCACGTCGAGTTGGCCGTTATCGATCAGCGGGCCGCGTGTCTTGGGCGTTACGTCGGTAAACTCGACAAGCTCCCGGGCGCGGGCCTCCTTGTAGCTCACGCCAAAGACGGCAGCGGCGATCTGGTAGCACAAATCGACTTCCATGCCCTCAAAGCGGCCCTTGGCGGTGTCGTAATAACCGTAGCCGGGAACGTCCTTCTTAACGCCGGCATTCAGATGGCCACGCGACTTGATGGCCGCAAGCTTGGACCCCTTGTCGGAGCCCTCGCCGCTGGTGGAGTTGCCGCAACCGATAAGCGCGGTCCCCGTCAGCGCGAGCATGCCGGCGCCCGCCAGCTGCAAAAAGTGACGGCGCGACACGGCCGCCCTCGTCATATCCGTCATGTCCATCACCGCGCCTAGTGCAGAATCTTGGACAGGAACTCGCGGCAGCGCGGGTTCTCGGGGTTATCGAAGAAGTGCTCGGGTGTGCCCTCCTCCAGGATACGGCCGTCCTCCATAAAGATGACGCGGTCGGCCACCTGGCGCGCAAAGCCCATCTCGTGCGTCACGCAGATCATGGTGATGTCCTCCTGCGCGAGCTCAATCATAACGTCCAGGACTTCCTGGACCATCTCGGGGTCGAGCGCCGA
The DNA here is from genome assembly GCF_015670745.1 of Collinsella aerofaciens. Lineage (GTDB taxonomy): Bacteria > Actinomycetota > Coriobacteriia > Coriobacteriales > Coriobacteriaceae > Collinsella > Collinsella aerofaciens_T. Next base: position 3,404 of record NZ_JADPCH010000019.1, read on the forward strand.
GGTCGGTTCGTCAAACAGGATGATGGGCTGCTTGGTGCACAGGGCACGGGCGATGGCGATGCGCTGCTGCTGACCTCCCGAGAGGTTCTGCGGATACTCGCCGGCCTTATGCGCCATGCCGACGCGCTTGAGCGCGGCGATGGCGATCTCGGTCGCCTCCTCTTTGCTCTTCTTTTGCAGCTTGATGGGCGCCAGCGTCAAGTTGCCCAGTACCGTCATGTTGGGATACAGGTTGAACTGCTGAAACACCATGGAACTATACTTGCGAGCCATTTCCAGGTGATTCTTTTTGGTGAGCGGCGTACCGTCGATGACGACCTCGCCCGATGTGGGCTCCTCAAGATAATCGACACAACGGATGAGCGTCGACTTACCCGAGCCGGAAGGCCCAATCATTACGAGCTTCTCGCCGCGCTTGACGGTGAGGTTGATATCTTTGAGCACATGCAGGTCGCCAAAGTACTTGTTGAGATGCTTAATCTCGATCATGTCTGCCATGAATGTCCCTTCCCTGCGTTTACATGAGTTGAACTATTGTACGGAAAGAACCACGTTTCCGCAGCCCACACTACATTCCCGTAAAGAACCCGCAACCTTCCACCTAGTCATTGGGGACAGACTTAAATGAGTACCTGCTCATTGGGCACTCATTTAAGCCCGTCCCCAATGATTGCCCAGCCCAGCAAAAAGGGGCGCGACCGCAATGGTCACGTCCCCTTAACATCAACTATGTACCGCTCGGCCCTTAAGCCAGCTTTGCTCCGACGATCTTTGCCGCGGCAGGCTTATCGAAGTTGCCGCCGGTGGCCTTGCCGAGTGCTCCCATGACCTGGCCCATCTGCTTCTTGGAAGTAGCGCCCAGCTCGGCGATGACCTGCTCGATCAGGGCCTCGAGCTCCTCGCCCGAAACCTGCGCGGGCAGCAGGCTCTCCAGAATCTCGACCTGCTCGGTCAGGTTGTCGGTACGCTCCTGGTCGGTGCCGGCCTTGATGGACATCTCCAGCGTCTCGCTCGTCTGCTTGATCAGACGCTTGATCATGCTGTTGACGTCTTCCTCGGTCACATCGCGGCGCTCATTGACCTCGATATTCTTCACCTCGGCCTTAACCTGGCGAATGATGGACAGGCGAACCTTGTCCTTGGCCTTCATGGCCGCAATCATTTCCTTCTGCAGCTCTTCGTTGGTCATCTGCGAATCCTCTCTAATAGCGTGGGCGGCACTCACGCGAGCACCGCCCCATGGTTACTCAGTCTTCGACGAATCGTCGGTCGAACTCTTGGTGACGCCCTTCAGACTCACGTTATAGGGTACGTCCTTGGGCATGGGGTTGACGGTGATGTCGGCATCCTTCTTGTACTGCTCCAGCCACTCGCTGTACGCGGTGCTGGCCGCTTGCGTCTTCACCACGTTGGAGACGTACTTTTTGATGTCCTTGGGCACCTGGTTGATGTCATCAACCTGATTATCGACATGGAAGTAGTCGGTGCACTTGATGATGTGGTAGCCATAGGTCGACTCGACGACTTCGCTCACGTCGCCCTTGTTGAGTCCCTCGAGCGCCGTCTGGTAGCTGTCGACGAAAGTGGTGAGCTTATCCCAGCCCACATCGCCCTTCTTCTCCTTGGAACCGGTGTCCTCGGAGTACTGCTCAACGGCGTCCTCAAAGCTCAGCTCACCGGAGTTGATCTTGTCCAGGCACTCCTGCGCCTTGGCCTTGGCGGCAGCCTTGTCCTCGTCGGAAGCGTCGGAATCAACCTTGATCAGGATGTTCGACGAGCGGCGGGCGTCGTTGTAGCTGGACAGATTTTCGTTGATGTAATCGACAATCTCGCTGTCCTTGGGCTTGCTCGTGGGCGCGACGGCATCCTTGAGTTTCTGTTGCGCCAGACTCTCCTTGAGCGAGTCCTTGTAGGTGTCCTCGGTATAGCCGTAGGTCTTGAGGGTCTTCTTAAAGGCCTTGGCTCCGCCCGCGCTCTTGCACGCGTCCTCCCAAGCCTTCTCGACCTCCTCGTCCGACACCGTCACGCCGTTCTCCTTCTGTGCCTGTTGAAGCAGAATCTGCTGCGTGTAGGAGTCGATGAGTTGCTTGCGGTACTTCTTGGGCGTGAGGTCGTTGTCAACCAGATACTGCGCCCAATCCTCATCCTTGGTGTAGCCGTAGGACGTGCGCATGCTCATGATCTGCTTGGTCACGGTGTCCTCGGTAAGGTTGGTGCCGTTGATAGTGGCAGCAACACCGCCGGTCAGCTTGTAGCCCGAGGTGTCCTCAGCCTGCGACATAAGGCCGGAGCACGCCATCGCCGAGACGGAAAGCAGCATCGCCAGCACGCCGATGACCACCAGAACGATCTTGACGGTCTTAGACACGTACGTCTTGCGCTGCTTCTTGCGAGAGCTGGAGGCAGCGCGGGCCTGCTGCTCGGGCGTCGGCGCGGCCTCGGAGTTCTTTTTCTTATTTGCCATAGTTGGCCTTTCGCATAACGAATCGAACAAACGCCATTGTGTCACAACGCAGCCCCCGCGGCACGCTTGGTGCATTGGGGACAGATTAATCTGCACCATTTTGGTGCAAAGGGGACAGATGTGGCACTTGGCAGTTGGACGTTCTTTATGTGCCGACACTTGGGAACTGTCCCTAACTGCCGGCAGAAAAGGAACGTCCCCAAGTGCCGACTCAGCCCCACCTTAGAAGTGGCGGCGGATGGCGTCGACCATGCCCTGGGGCGTGGTCTGGCCGAGCACGTCGGCTGCGGCATCGGCGCCCATAAAGATGTTCATGAGTGCCTGCAGGGCCTCGACCTGGCCGCCCGGCTCGGCGATGCCCAGATTGATGACGATCTGCGCCGGCACCGGAGCGCCCATGCCAGCCATAGCGTTAAATGTCACGGGCGCGGCGGGCTTCACCACCGCGATATAGGGCTTGGCCACAAACCCCGGATCGGTATGCGGAATGGCAATGTTTGCCGCCGGCATAGCGAGACCCGTGGGATAGGCATCCTCGCGCGTGCGGACGGCATCGAGCCAACCGGATGCAATGTAGCCATGTGGTGCAAGCTCGCCCTCAAGCCGCGCGAACACCTCATCCGGCGTCGCACACTCCCAATCAAAAAACACCAACTCAGGCGTAAACAGCGCTTCGTTATTACCAGACATAAGCCGCCTCCTTCTTTTCATTCCCTGTCTTTAGGCCCAATACGGAATATACCTTTTGTATTTGGAACCCGCGTCCTCGTCCTCTTCCTTTATCAATGCCTCTTCCAGGCACTCTTTGATTAGACGAGACATCGCCACCGTGTTTTTCTTTTCATCGGAAAGTCCAAAACGCTCTCGCAGCGACTGATTGCTCATCGACTCACCTTGGGCATACAAAAGACAGGCATGCCAGTACACGGCGTTTTTTCGCTCACTTTTTTTCATTCGAGTATACGGACAGTCGCAATAGAGCGTCACGAGCGTTCCCAGCCCGCCCTCACTCTTGATAACCGGTGAAGGCATGCCGGCTTTTTCGAGCGAATCTACGATTAAATCCCAGCCTGTACCGCCTTCTTCGCAAAGATCCATTTGGCGCATGAGGGACGCTATCATCGAATTTCGCGTTTTCGGCTGGGCGTTGAGCACTCGTTCTGCCGGAATAAGCGTTGTCCCGGGATTAGAGAACTCAATGCGATTGTCGTAAATCGCAACAAGAGGCCCCGCCGTATTGTCAGCAATGTCTTGATGAATCACGGCGTTTGATAGTAACTCGCGAATCGCCCTTTGAGGATAAGCCGTCTGAATACGTCGAAATGCGCCATCCAGTGCCTCAACAGCCGGAATCATCGACATGACCAGCTGTTCAGCCTGTGGAAGCGCCAAAGCGTAGCCCTTGTCGATTTCAGTATCCCCGACAATGTCAAAACTGCCTTTTCCCGCATATCGCACGATTCGCAGCATGCGTTTCCTGAGCTCCGGGTAGCGAGAGAGCTTTTTTCCCACCAGAAGCATTCCCAAGCGCGTCACACTATATCGGCCGTTATCTTGACGACGAATCAGCTCTTGTTCACAAAGAGCAAGCATCACTCCGTCCAAATCGACAGGTCTTCTCAATCTGCACAACTCAAAATACGCATCAACATCTAGTATTTCGGCGACCTCTCGAGATGTCAGATCTCTCTCAACTACAGCGAGCTCCGCGTTCCCTGACTGTAAGCGACGCCACAGCTCCGCCTCTCGTGCACTACCGGGAACCAGTTCTGCCGTCGAAGAGCCCTCTCGAATGTAGGCTGTCTTATCAAAATAGACCGGCTGAGCGCTCGCGGCGTGCACTTTCAACACCACAAAGTGCTTTGTCTCATGATCAATAACCGCAAACTCGTAATTCGCATTGTTTGAGAGCGCAAGCTTGAGCCACATCAAAAGCTCTTGGTTTCCCTTACCCTTTGCGTGATATGGGTTGAACTGGGTGCCCACAAGCTCATGCGTACCGTCGCTCACGCCCCAGATCTTATAGGCATATGCGCGGCCGCAGTAAGCGGCAGCATTGGCAAGCGCCGAGATGTCACGCCCCGTTCTAACGGGATCGCTATTGCCTTCTTTAAATTCAAGCCACTCGGTTTCATCAGGATAACCGACGAGTGAATAAATCAGCTCCATGCCATCTGCTTCACCCATTGAGCCAGCCTCCTTGCGCTCATTTTTGATAACAAAATGTTAAATAGATGATAAATAGAATTATGCGCAATTTAAAGCCGAATGCCAAGTTTTCTGGTCGTTTTCCCAGATAATCTCATGCCGGAAGCTCGGCATTCCACATGAGAGTCGACTACTGTAATTGACAGGCAAGAAGAGCAGCCTATTCAATTCCAGCTAAATCAAGCAGCATAAAGCGCAATAAAAACGGCGGTTAGGCTTCTTCGATATGCCTAACCGCCTTTACAAGCGGGTAATTATTTCACAGGATCCACGGCGACCTTGCCGCTCTCCAGCACGTGGACGCGGCCGTCGGCGAGCATTTGCACGACCTCGGGATACAGCACGTGCTCAATCGCGTGGATGTGCTCCTCGAGCGTGTCGACATCCCAACCTTCCTCGACAGCCAGCGCGCGCTGGGCGATGATGGGGCCGTTGTCGTAGATCTCGTTGGCAAAGTGCACGGTCACACCGGTTACCTTGACGCCGCGCGCAAAGGCATCGTCGATCGCATGCGCGCCGGTAAAGCTCGGCAGCAGTGCCGGATGCAAGTTGACCACGCGGTTGGGAAACGCCGCCAGCAGCGGCGTGTGCACCATGCGCATGTAACCGGCCATGACCACATATTCGCAGCCGCGCTCGAGCAGCTCGTGCGCGATGATCTCGTCGGCGGCGATGGGGTCGGCATAGACATCCTTGGACAGCGTGAGCGTCTGGATGCCCGCGCGCTCAGCGCGCTGCAAACCCTTAGCCGAAGGACGGCTCGACACCACAAGCTCAATCGAAGCGTTGAGCTTGCCGGCGGCGATCAGATCGATCAGCGCCTGCAGGTTGGTACCCGAACCGCTGATGAGCACACCGATCTTGAGCGGCTCGGCCGTATCGGTGCCGGTCGGACGGGTGTAGGGCACAAAGCCCAGGCTCGCGGCAGCAGCCATCTGCTCGTTAGCGCTCATCGGAGTACACGACCTTACCGGAGCCCTCGACGCACTCGCCCACGCGGAACGGCTTCTCGCCCAGCGCGACCAGGGCCTCGGTCACGGCAGCCTCGTCCTCGGGGGCGACGATCAGGCACAGGCCAACGCCCATGTTGAAGGTCTTGCATGCCTCGTTGGGCGCGAGCTCGGCCTGGCGCGACACGTAGGTGATGACGGGCGGAACGTCCCAACCCATCTCGGCGCCGTTGCGGGTGACCACGGCGTCGACGTCGTCGGCGAGCGCGCGGTTGAGGTTCTCGGTGATGCCGCCGCCGGTGATGTGGGCGATGGCGTGCACCGGAGCGCCACCGCGCAGCAGCTCCAGAATCGGCTTGACATAGATGCGCGTGGGGGCCAACAGGGCGTCTGCCAGCGATGCGCCGCCGAGTTCCTCGAGCGGGCGGCTCAGCTCCTCGGCCTTAGCGGCAGCCTCGGGCGTGCCCGGCTTAATACCGTCGACGCCAATGACCTTACGCACGAGCGAGTAGCCGTTGGAGTGCACGCCGGTGGAAGGCAGGCCCAGGATCACGTCCCCGGGGCGGACGTTCGCAGGGTCGAGCATCTTGGGACGGTCGACGACGCCCACGGTAAATCCGGCAAGGTCGTAGTCGGCAGGAGCCATGACGCCGGGGTGCTCGGCCATCTCGCCGCCCACGAGCGCGCAGCCCGCGAGCTTGCAGCCGTCGGCCACACCCTTGATGATCTTTGCCATGTGCTCGGCCTCGATGTGGCCGATGGCAACGTAGTCCAGGAAGAACAGCGGCTCGGCACCCGAAGCCAGAATGTCGTTGACGCACATAGCAACCAGGTCCTGGCCCACCGTCTCGTGACGGTCCATGATCTGGGCGAGCACGAGCTTGGTGCCCACGCCGTCGGTACCGCTAATCAGAATCGGGTCTTCCATATCCTTAAGCGCGGCAGCCGAGAACAGGCCACCAAAGCCACCGATGCCGCCGATGACCTCGGGACGGTTGGTGTCCTTAACCATCTGCTTAATAGCGTCAACGGCGCGGCCGCCCTCGGCGGTATCGACGCCGGCATCCTCATACGTCACATGCTTGCTGTCGCTCATCTGAGCCTTCCTCTCCCACTACCGTCCGCCGCCCGGGCGCCAAACGGTGCTCATAGTTGCGTTCATTTCGGCGCGTGCCATAACAGCACGCGCCGTCATATCAACAAAACAGCAGGTAAAACCTACCAAAATAAACCTGTCCCTTTTTGGCATGTTTTAGGCCTCGCCGTGTTCCTCTTCCCAGCTGCGATCGTCGTATTTCTCGACCACGGCGTCGTCATCAAAGTGCAGCGGCTTGTCCAGGTTGCGGGGCTTAAAGCCCTCCATGAACTTGTCGCGGCCAAAGCTCTCGGGAATCGCCACGGGGTAGCGGCCGGTAAAGCACGCATCGCAGTAACCGCCCTTGGGCATGACCTTAAGCAGGCCCTCGACCGAAAGGAAGGCCAGCGAATCGGCGCCGATATACTCGCAAATCTCGTCGACCGTCTTGTTGGCGCTGATAAGCTGCGACTGCACGTCGGTATCGATGCCGTAGAAGCACGGCCAGATGACCTCGGGCGAGTTGATGCGGATATGAATCTCCTTGGCGCCGGCGTTGCGCAGCATCTTGACGAGCTGCACCATGGTGGTGCCGCGCACGATGGAGTCGTCGATGACGACCAGGCGCTTGCCCTCGATGTTGTCACGCAGCGGGTTGAGCTTCATACGCACGCCCATGGCACGCAGCTCCTGCGTAGGCTCGATAAACGTACGGCCCACATAGCGGTTCTTGATGAGGCCCTCGCCAAAGGGAATGCCACTCTCGTGCGAATAGCCCTCCGCGGGCGGCAGGCCGGAGTCGGGCACGCCGATGACCAGGTCGGCCTCGACGGGCTCCTCATGTGCCAGCTGACGACCCATGTCATAACGGCAGGCGTAGACGCTCTTGCCGTTCATGATGGAATCGGGGCGAGCAAAGTAGACCTGCTCAAAAATGCAGTTAGCAGGCTCTTCGGCGGCAGGCACGCCCTGCTCGGACACAAGGCCCTCGGCGCTGATGCGCAAAATCTCACCGGGACGGACGTCGCGGACGTACTCGGCGCCCACGATATCGAGCGCGCAGGTCTCGGAGGCAACGACCCAGCCGCCGGCGCGCGTGACATGGGTGGTGGCGTCGACCGTCGCGGCGCCGTCCTGCGACGGTAGCTGCGAAACGGATGCGGCATCGGCCTGGTCCAGGCCCTCATCCACCAGCTTGCCCAGCACGAGCGGGCGAATGCCGTGCGGATCGCGGAATGCGTAGAGCGCCTGCTCGTTGATGAGCGTCATGGCGTAGCCGCCGCGCACGAGCTCCATGGTCTTGCGAATGCCCTCGCGCAGATGGCCAGTACGCTGAGTAAAGTAGCCGATGAGTTTGGTCGCGACCTCGGAATCCGAGTTGGAGAGGAACGGTACGCCCAGCTCGATCAGCTGGCGACGCAGCTCGTCGGTGTTGACGAGGGTGCCGTTGTGCGCGAGCGCGATAATGACGCTATTGATGGTAGAGAGGTGCGGCTGAGAGGCTTCCCAGCTCTTGGCGCCGGCGGTGCCGTAGCGCACATGACCCACGGCCAGCTGACCGGAGAGCGTCGACAAGTCGGCATTGGAGAACACGCGGTCGAGCAGGCCCAGATCCTTGCGGACCATAACCGTACCGCCGTCACCAACGGCGATTCCCGCCGATTCTTGGCCGCGATGCTGCAGTGCACGCAGGCCAAAGTACGTCAGTCGAGCCACGTCGCGATCGGGCGCCCAGACACCAAAAACGCCGCATTCCTCATGCAGCTGGTCAGAGTCCGGATCATACGTCGACATGGCGTTCACCTGTCCCGCGGCACGCTCGGCCGCGCGGATGGTTTCTTGAGACATGGCATCCCCTCAGAGCCTCGTATTTTGGCGTTACCCGCCTTATTATACGCACGGCGCGACGCGCTCCCCCGCGCATGAGCAGCGCTTTTTAAAAGCCCACCGAGCTTATTATCCGTTTTGCGACCAAACATTTTATTGGGTAGTCCACTCTCAGGGGCAACGGCCTCGAAGACTTCCCGTGCGCCGTGTCTCGCCCGCGCTAGGGACTACATTGTTGCAATTGGGACGTTCGTCCTGTCTTTTAGCTGGTCGTCGGCGTATCCTTGTAGACTACTACAAGACGAGAAAGGTAGCGTATGGATCGAAATCAACTCGACCCCAGTGTCCCCAGCACCACGGAGGCCAAGAAGATCCCCCTTATCATCAAGGTCTACGCAGTCCTGTGCACCCTATCTGGCGTGGGCACGCTCCCGTCAGTCGCCGTCTTTATGTGGCAGGTCATCACCGCACTCATTAACGGCAACGTCGCCGCTAAGCTCGGTGATAACACCCTGGTCGCGGTTGGCCTTATCGTCGCCGGCATTATGCTCTCGGTGGCAAGCGCGATCATCTTGATCGTCTTTGGCCTGGACCTCATCAAGGACCAGCGGCGCAATGCCGCCCGCCTGTCTTACGTCCTCATCGCATTTACCGTCGTGGAGCTTTTAGTTGACGTGATGCTCCAGGGCATCGGACCCTTCCTGCTGCGCCCCGCCGTCCAGCTTGTCATCCTCATTGCGCTGTCGGCCACCGTCGACCCCACGCTACGCCAGGAGCGCGAACTGCAGCGCCGTCTGCAAGAGATGCTCGACCGCGATGCCGCCGCCGAGGGGATGCTCGGCCGCGACGAAACCGGCGAGGGCTACATCAAGCTCAACTACTTCAACCTGTTCTGGGTATTCTTCGTCTGCAGCGTGTTAGGTCTCATTCTCGAGGAAGTCTGGCATATGGTCGTCGTCGATCCCGGCGTCTATCAGGACCGTGCCGGTATGCTATTTGGCCCCTTTAGCCCCATCTACGGATTTGGCGCGGTGCTCATGACCATGGCGCTCAACCGCTTCTATAAAAAGAATCCTCTGATCATTTTCCTGGTAAGTGCCCTGATCGGCGGCGCTTTCGAGGTGTTTGTAGGCTGGTTTATGCAGACCTCATTTGGCGTGGTGTCGTGGAGCTATTCACACATTAGGCTATTCGGCATGCCCGATCCCATCGCGGTATTGACCGGGGGACGCACATGCACGCCGTTTGCCTGCATGTGGGGCCTGGGTGGCCTCATCTGGATCAAGGTCTTGCTGCCGCGCCTGCTTAAGCTCATCAATATGATTCCATGGAAACGCCGCTACTCTGCTACCGTCATCCTGACCGCCGTCATGTTGATCGACGGCGTCATGACGTTGCAATCGCTCGACTATTGGTATCAGCGCGTCAACGGAACCGTTCGAAATATTCCCGTCGCACAGTTCTATGACAAGCATTTCGATAACGAATATATGGAGAACCGTTTTCAGAGTATGACCATGAGCCCCAAGGACGCCACACGCGTGTAGCAAACGCCAGAGCAAAATAGCTCCAACACATCAAAGCCCGCTGGCAGATCTACATGAACTGCCGGCGGGCTTTCGCTATAGACAGACTCGGATTGCCGACGAGGCCTTACGCCTCGCGCTCGACCTCGCTCACACACTCATTTTTGATGGTACCGACGAGTGCCTGCAGCGCATCGACCACATGCGGGCGAATGTCTCCGCCAATGAGCACGAGCATGATGTCGTCGCCCACGGCAAGCTCGCCGCTCGCCAACCACACGCGCACGTAGCCGATACCCGGCATCGCGCGCGTTGCCTCGATAGCGGCCTGCACCTTATCGGCATCGAAGCCAAACACCATGCCGCCCACCTTGTGGCCTGGCACCACACCATCTGTCTCGACCCCACGCACCTCGGCCTTGGGCGTCGCACGCACCACGCCGTTGTGTGTCAGGTACATCCCACAATCAGCCGCCGAAACATCGGCCTTGGCTTCGCGCAGCCAAGCATCAACCGAAGGCATCGATTTGCCACTTTCAAGCATCATTTCTCCTTTTTACCGTCGTCGAGTAGCTCATTTGGGACGGGGCTCTTTTAGCTACTCTCAACAATTTATTCCTCGACCGGCGTGAGCACCATGACTGCGCGCGTATTGCTAAATGACAGCGAACGGCAGGTCACAAGCGTTACGACCTTGGTTGCCGAAGCGGCACGATCGGTGGCATCGCTCGCCACGGCAGAGGCACCGTCGAGCATCTCGGACAAATAGTTCTTCAGTCCGTCATCGCCCTCAAAGTTGGGCGTGCGCGCCTTGGCATACGTGTCCTCGACCACCTTGGTCGCCAGCGGGCGCAACTTATACGTCGCATCGCGCGTGATGTAGTACACGTATTCCATGCTGTCGAACGTCGCCTGATCGGTCGTATCCGAAATCACGTTGAACATCGATCCGTCATTCATGTGATGACCGTAAATCGTGGTCTGCTGATCCACCATGCCCGGCGCGGTGTCGTCGCTATCCAAGAAGATGGCTCCCGAGGCATTGGCGGTGCCGTCGAACAGCGTGTTGAGGTACTTGGAGTTGTTGTTGGTCTGCACCACGGGGTAGTTGATGTTGGTGCCGGGTGCGTAAATCCAACCCACAACCTCGGGATTTGTCTGGGCAAGCGCATTGAAGTCGATAACCGGCACGCCGCTGGCGTCCTTGTCGCTCACATATTGCTTTTCGATTTTTTGATATGACTCGCTCGCCTGCTTGTAGCCAATCTGCGCGTTGATAAAGATGGCGGCCGCAGCAACGATCAGGCCAATGCCGATGATGATGAGCAGAATGGGAATGACGGAGCGGCGCTTTTTGCGCGGCGGCTCAGTATAGCTCGATGGCGCGGCATGCGCCGAAGAGCGAGGTGACTTCTTGGCCGTGCTGTATGACGAAGGGCGATATGCAGTAGGTGCATCCTGACGACGATGCTTCGCCGGCGTCACGGGACGCGGCGCGCGTGGCTGCTGAGGAGAGGATATCCGACCCTGCTGCGGCACGCGGGCTGCTCCCGACTTGGCTGGATCGGGAATCCGAGAAGCCGAAAAACGCTTTCCCTGATAGTCGGACATGGCTCTCCTTATGCTACAAATGGACTGGCAGAGCGCTTAGGCGTCAGCCATCTCCTGCTTCATCTTCTCGATAACCTTGCGGTACTCGGGGTCGCATGCGCCCAGAATCTGCGTGGCGTAAATGGCAGCGTTCTTGGCACCGTTGATGGCCACACAGGCAACGGGCACGCCCGAAGGCATCTGTACCATCGACAGCAGCGAGTCCATACCGCCCAGATCGCTCGTCTTCATAGGCACGCCGATGACCGGCAGCGGCGTAAACGCAGCCACGACACCGCCCAGGTGAGCAGCCTTGCCGGCGGCAGCGATAATTACCTTGATGCCGCGGTCGGCAGCAGTCGAGGCCCACTCATGGACCTTCGCCGGCGTGCGGTGCGCGCTTGCAATCACGAGCTCATAGGGCACGCCCAGCGCCTCGAGCTCGGCGGTGCAACCTTCCATAACGCCCAAATCGGACTTGGAGCCCATGATGATCCCGACAACCGGCTTCTGATCTGCCATAAACAAAGACCTCCTGTTGAGAGCGGTGACGCGGCGAATCCGCGACCCTTAACTACTGAGAGTAGTATAGCTGCTCCCGTCCCTGCGGTCTCTGTGGCGCTTCGCGGGCGGGCCAGGCTCTATCTGAACGACTTTGCGAAGCAACCGGAGTGAAGATAAAGCCTGGCCCGCCCGCGAAGCGCCCTGCGACCTACCGGATATTGCCATGACGTACGTTGGCTGAAATAATAAAGCAATGCCCGCCGTCCTTGACGGAGCGGCGGGCACGTTTGCTTAGTTGTCGCTGGGACTACTTAGCCTTGCTGCGACGATGGAAGAAAGCGCCGATCGCGGCGATGATGGCGCCAAGACCACCGACGGCCGCGACGGTCGCCGCCGTCTGGTCGCCGGTATTGGGGATCGCCGAACCGCTCTTCTTGCTGCCCTGGGCCTTGTCGCCTGCGGGCTTGCCCGCCTGGTTGCCGCCGTTTGAGCCATTGCCGGAACCCTGGTTGCCCGAGCCGCCCTGGTTGCCGGAATCGGCATCCTTGAGGCTCTCAATGGCCAGCTTGAGCTGGTCATAGGCCGCCTGGAGCTGGATGTCGGAAGCATTCTCATCACCCAAGACGTCCTCGGCGTAGGTAATGGCATCCGTCAGGGCCTTGACAGACTCGTCCGTCTTGCCCCTGGTGTCAGTCTCCTTCGCCTGCTTGACCAAGGCCTTGAGCTGCTTCTTGGTCGGGTTCTCGACCGGGGTCACCGGAGTCTTCTCAAGCGCGTCGCGAGCACTCTCGAGTGCCTTGAGTGCCTGGTCGACCTCGTCCTGCGTGGCGTTCTCGTCGTTCAGGATGGCGCGGGCGCTCGCCAAGGCGTTCTGGAACGCGGTCCAGGAAGCCTCGGTGTAGTCGCTGGCCTTAAGGTCGCCGGCTGCAACCTCGGCATCAACCTTTTCAATCGCGGCAGTGAGGTCGTCCTTCGCCACCGGATTAGGAACGGCCGTACCGTAGAACTTGAGCTCCGCCATGCTGCAGTAGGCGTCAACGCTGCCACCGCCGGCGTGGAGCACCTTGACGGTCACGTAGCGACCGCGCGCGGCACCAAAGCTCATCTGCTTCCAGTCGCCACGGTCGGTGAGCACGCGGCCGTCGTTGTCGAAGGTAAACGTACCCATCGACGTGGCGGTGCCCATCTCATAACCGTCGGCGGTGTCGGAAACCAGCACCTCGGCCTCAAAGATATCGCCGTTCGTGCCGCCGTCCTGGCGCGGCAGGAACGTGACGTCGGTGAGATCGTAGTCGCGGCCCAGGTCGACGGTCAGGTACTGGGGCATACCGGCCTTATAGGCCCAGTCGCTGTGCCAGAGCGTCTGCTCATCGCCGTCAAGAGCGTTGACGGCGTTGCTGCCCTCATAGTCGGCCTCGCTCGAGAAGCCGGTCACCTTGACGTTCTCGCGGTTCTCGGGCGTGTTGATGAGGCTCTTCTCATCGACGGGGCGCATCTTGAGGCCGTCGATTGCCTTCTCGATCTTGGCCGTGGCGTCTGCGACATCCTTCTTGCTATAGCTGCCCTGGCCGCCATCGAGGAGCTTCTGAGCCGCCTCGACCGCAGCGGTGAGGGCTGCATAGGAATCCTTGGTGTAGACGGACTCGCTGTAGCCCGCGGCCTTGGAAAGCGCTGCCATGAGCGCAGAGGTGTCGACACCAGCCTTGACCTCGACCTCATAGGATGCGGTCTTGGAGGGATCGAGCACCGACGCCACCGTGATCGTTGCCTTGCCGGCCTTGTTGGCGCGCAGGTAGTAGCTCACGCTATCGCCGGCCTGGACAGCGGAGACGCTCACCACAGAAGGATCGGAGCTCTCGACCGTCACATAGGGGTAGCCGGCGCTCTCGGGCGTGGCCTTGGCGTCGACGAGCGTCACATCGCCCTCGAAGAACTCGGTCTGGTTCTTGCCCAGTTCGACACCCTCGATGGCCTCGACACCCTGTGTGTAGTTGAAGTTGATCTCGCGCAGCGTGAGCATCTGGTCACCCGATGCCTCAAGCGGCGTGATCTCGACCTTGGTCGCCTTCTTGCCCTTGTTCTCGGCAGAGAGGCCAAAGGCGTAGCGAGCCTGATAGGAATCAAAGCTTCCTCCCGAGAACTCCTGGGTCGAGCCGTCCTCGAACGTCACGACGGACTTAATCTTCTGCACGGTGCCGTTGCCACCGTTGCGGTTAACGACCTCGACGCTATCGAGTTTCGACGGCGTCTTGAAGGCGAACGTCATCGTGGCGGGCAGCTTGACGTAGGTCGGCATCTTGCCGTCGATCCAGTTGGGCCCATAGTTCCACAGGAACTCGAAGTCGTTGCCGCCCTCATTGTTGTCGAACAGTCCGTCATAGCTCTTCTGCTGGATGAGCTTCTCGACGTTGGTGCCGTCGTCGGTGGGGAGCTCGTCGTTGGTCATCGTGATGTCAAAGGCGTCGCGGCCGTACTCGGACTTGGTGGGCTGCGGGACACCGGGCATCGTCACGGTGCCATCACTCACGAACTCGAGCGCGTCGCACGCCGGGCCGACGAGCCAAGACGTCGAGGGCAGCTCGACCTTGCCGGCCGTCTTAGCCTTGAGTTTAAAGCTCGCGACCACACCAGTACTGTTGAAGAGCTTGGCGTCGCCGCGGTTGGCGAAGGCCAGGTTGATGGTCTGGTGGCCATCCGTGAACTGCACTTTCTCGCGCGAGAGGTTCTCCATGCCCGCCGTCGACGCATCCTGCGCGATGCTCTCGGAGACATACTCGAACTGGTCGCTGTTGAAGTTGACGAGCGCACCGAGCGCGTTTATGTTCTCGGCGTCGGTGGCGTAGACGTCGACCGTGATCTCGTCGCCGGCCTCGACCTCCATCTTGCTCGGGATCACCGCGAGGGTGCCAGCAGCCTTGCCCTTTTGCTTGGTGCCGCCGTCGAGCGCCGCCATGGTGAAGGAGTAGTCGTACACGTCGTAGACGCCGTTGCCGTTGAGGTCGGCGAAGTGGGCGCGGATCTGGGAGTCGAACGTCGAGGTGTCGGGCTCGCGGTTCTCAAGACCCAGGTAATTCTTCATGTTGGAGTAGTCGCCGTCGGAGACCGTGGCCTTGTTGAGGTTGGAGCCCACAGCGAAGCCGTCCGTGCCGTCGGTCTTGTAGATGGCGATCTCGGAGGCGGAGAAGAAGTTGCCCACGGACGCGAGCGGCGTCATACGCACGTAGCGCGCGGCCACGGCGCCGTCGAACGCCACCGTCTTGCAAGCGGCGGAGCGCTCCCAGTCGACCTCCTGCGTCGTCCAATGCACGCCGTCGAGGCTCGTCTCGATGCGCATCTTGGTCACAGTGCCGTTACCGGCATCATCGCGCGGATAGTACTCGAGCTTGTCGAGCTTGTAAGCGCGACCGTAGTCAACGGTAAGCGCCTTGCCCAGATCGTTGCCACCGGAGTGGAAACCGCCGTCGCCCGACTGGAACTCATGGTCGAAGGCGAGTTCGGCCTTATGGCTACCGTAGAGCGAGCCCTCCCAAGTGATTTCCTCGGCCTCAGGCACGTTCCGCCACGGGTCGAGCGCAGAGTTCGCCTCAAGCACGTCGCTCCATGCGGAGTAGCCATCGGCGTTGCGCGAACGAATCTGGTAGGTATGCTTGCTGTTGTAGGCAAGATCGGTATGCGTGAATTCTGCCGCATCGCCCACGGCGAACACAGTGCCGTCTACCTTAAGGTCGTAGGAGGTAGCACCATCGACCTTCCCCCAGGTGAGCTTAATGCTCGTGGGGGTCGTGGCGTCCTCGGGGGCAGCAAGGTTCGCGGGTGCGGAGAGGTTCTCGTTGAAGCGGTCGGCCGCGAGCGTGGCATCGGCGTTCACGAAATCGCCCAGTTCGAGCGTCTGCGCTGCCGTGGCGACATCGGTCTTCGCGAACTTGACGTAGACCTTGGGATTCGTGGTGATCTTGGTGTTGTTGAAGCTCTCGCCCTGCTCTGCCTCGGTGCTGCCTGCGTCGCTACCGTAGTGGTTGAGGTTGGGGGTCTCGTTGTAGAAGTAGACCGCCTGGCCGGCCTCGGGGGTCGCGGCGTCAAAGGCCTCCTGCGAGTCGACCTCAACCACGTTGAGCGCGGATCCGCCGTTCTTGGCGGAGACGCTCGTGGGCTTGGCGGAGACGTTGGCCACAAAGGTCGTGGTGCGGTTGGAGTCGTAGCCGCTGTAGCCGCCCTGCGATGCCTCGGCGGTAAAGGTCGCCGTGCCGCCCACCACGCTCGACTTATAGACGGTGCTCACATGCTCACCGTAGGAAATATTGTCGATTGTGCCGTAGGAATCGTCCTCGGTCGTGTTGTTCTCGATGGAGGAGCCGTCATCCTCGTACTGCGTAAAGCTGCCCTCACCCTCGGTGGCGAAGAACTCGACGATACGCTGGCTGCGATTGGTGCCCTTGGTGTTGGTCTCGGTCACAGCCTCGGGGTTGTTGTTCTCGGCGTACATCGGCACGATGGCGTTGGCCTTAACAAAGAGTGGCAGCTTCCAAAGCGGAGCCTCGTAGTTGTTGAGGACCTGACCGCCGCGGTACTGCTTGCCCGAGAAGTAGTCAATCCAGATGGTGGGATTCTCGTCGGTACCGTAGTTGGGCAGGTAGATACCGTTGCGGACATCGTTGCCGTTCTCATCTGCCTGGGTATCCTGATACACCGGTGCCACCAGGAAGTTCTCACCGAACATGTACTGGTACTGCGTCGAGGTGCTTGCGGCGTACTCGGAGTTGTCGGAAAGCAGCATGGCGCGGATCATGGGAAGGCCGGTATCGCCGTTGCCCGTGTCGATGTTGGCCGCCGAGGCCGCGCTCGTGTAGATATAGGGCATGAGTTGTGCTTTGAGCTTGAGATAGAAGCGCGAGATGCCCGTGTATGGATCGCCGTGCGTCATGGGCGACTTGCGGTAGGTGCCCCAACCGTCCATGTCAAGCATAGAGGGCGTGAATGTCTTCCACTGGTAGTCGCGAGCGGAGATGATGGGATCGCCACCAAAGATGCCGTCCATATCGGAGCCGATGTTGGGGTTGCCCGAGAGGCTCTGGCCGATATACGTGGGGATATGGAAGCGAATGTACTCCCAGTTACCGCCGTACTGGTCGCCGGTCCAGATGCCGCCAAAGCGCTGCGTGCCGGCCCAGCCGTCAAGCGTGATGATGTTGGGGCGCTTGTTGGCGCCGGTGGTCACGGTGTCATAGGCCGTCTTGATGCCGTTGAGGCCAAAGGAGTAGCCGGAGCCGACCCAAGCGACGTCGGTCTTGAGCGTGGTGATGCCACCAGTCTTAACCTCAGAATCGAAATCGCGCAGCAGATGCCACGGGGTCTCGGAGTTGCTATCGGGCTCGAGGTTCGACTGGGTCCAGAGACCGGTGCTCACGCCCTTGGAGTTGGCATACTCGGTGAACTTCTTAAGATTGTCGACGTTGGCGCGCACGGCGTTGAGGCGCTCGGCAGAACTCGTTCCGTCGGAGTTGACGCCGCCGGTCTTGTAGTAACCGTTCTGGCCGTAGCCAGCACCGTAACCGTCGTTCGGCAGGAACCAGCCGAGCGGCATGTCGTTGTCCTCGTAGTCATCGATAACCTGCCGGGCGGAGAACTGGCGGTCGAAATCGGTCGCCTTCATGTTCTCGGTATCAACCGTAGGGCCCTCACCGTTGAGCGTCTCGGCCGCAAGCGTGCCGTCGAGCTTGTAGCCCGTCGACATGCCGGACTCGTATTTAACGTCGCCCTTCTCACTCGAGGACTTGCTGCCCTTGGTCTCCCACTTCTTTTGACCCGAGGTCGTTGACCAGCCATCACGGTTATAGGCATTAAGATGACCCAGGTAGAAACCGTACTCGGGCAGCAGCACCGGATTGCCGGTCACCTTGTAGTAGTCCTGCAGCATCTCGGTTGCCACGTTCGAGGCGCCCTCGTTGGTCGCCACGAAGTAATAGGCATCAAACTCATTCTCGCTGTGCAAAGTCGTGACCGTCGATGAGTCCGTGGAACCGAAGTCGTAGGAACCCTCTGCAAACGTGTTTCGGAGCACGCCGTAGCCGTCGCTCGTCCAATAGAACG
Organism: Collinsella aerofaciens; assembly: GCF_015670745.1. Lineage (GTDB taxonomy): Bacteria > Actinomycetota > Coriobacteriia > Coriobacteriales > Coriobacteriaceae > Collinsella > Collinsella aerofaciens_T. The sequence continues at coordinate 21,635 of NZ_JADPCH010000019.1, forward strand.
GGTTGGGCGAGGCAACGCCGCCATCGGTCCAGTTGTTAGTGTTGGAGATGGCGATGGTCTGGTTGGTGTGCAGGAAGCGGCCGTTCTGGGTGCCGCCGCCAAAGAAGTTCTCGGACTTCTCCTTGGCGAGCGTCTGGACGGTACCCTTCTTATCAAGGTCGAGGGGCGCAGACTCAGAAACCACGCCACGGTCGCCTGACTTGATACTCATCTTGCCAGTCGCCTTGTCCAGGATCACGGTCGCCTTTCCGCCGGTGATCTCGATAGTGTCGCCCTTGTCGGCAACCGTCGCACTCGGCTTGCTGTAGGTGTCCGAGGTATCGGGCTGAGCCTGGATCTTAGCCGTGTGGGACTTACTGCGCGGCGTGGCGTACTCGGAAAACTCACCCTTGGGGTCGACGTTATAACGGAAAATACCGTCCTCGAGGAACGTAATACGGCCCTTGATGCCGTCAGCGAAATCGATGTCGACGACGTTCGAGGCAGACTGAGACACGGTCGCTGAGTCGACACCCTTGAGTGGCGTGGCAATCGCCTGCTGGGGATTGGCAAACACAAGCGTCGCTGCAGTGGCAACGAGGACCGCGCTTCCCTTCACCCACCGTTTCGTAAAAATGGAATTCCTACACACCTGGACTCCTTTCCTCCGACATGCGGAAGTGTCGCGGACGCACGCCCTGCAGCATGGCGCACGCATCAAACGGGAGGGGTGTTCGGTACATTCCGTGCAGTGGGCCCACCCGTTACCAAGTGGTCAACTGATAGTAACCAGATATCCACCTATTAGGTTGAGTCAGCATACAGGAGCAGTTGCGCAACCAAGTTCGGAATTCTCCTAGTGGTATTAAAATGAGCGTCAATGGCAAAGTGGGCTTAATAAGCCACACCAATTGGTTCTTCTCCCAAATATCAATTAAGCAAAAATGTACTGTTTATCTGGTATTACACAGACCATACCTTTCCCTCGGGAACTGGACTTCGCGAAGTTTCCCGAAGAAAAGGCTCAGCCGCCACCCTGCGACCTACCGGGGATTGCTATGACATACGTTGGCTGATTTGGTTTGAATAGAAAGGTTGACAGAGGGTGGTGGGCAGTTAGTTCAGATTTGTATTTTTTTGGCAGTGGCTTTTGCTTAATCATCTCGGTTTTTGAGTCACTGGGACCCAGCGATAAGCCTTTTCCGCCCTTAAGTAAGCATATCTGCCTCATTAGGAAAGCGAAAACAGTTCAATTGAGCCTAAATTAACCGACTTCTGCTCTTTGAGAAATACAAATCTGAACTAACTGTCCAAAGACATATCTCTCCCTTGGTAAAAGGCCTTCATATGATTGCAATTCACCTGAAGGCCCCATACAAAATGTGGGCTCTGTCGTCCGAATGAACGACAGAGCCCACACTCACTTTTTATTCATCCCCAGTCATCGCGCAAAGCCCCTTCGGCAGCACACGATGCAACCGAGTCACCGTAGGCCGGGGCGGGAGGGGCCGAGTTTCCTCCTGAACGACTCTGCTTGCAGCCGGAGCGAAAGGGGGAAATCTCGGCCCCTCCCGCCCCGGCCGGACAGGTCAACTACACCGTGTGCTGCGGCAGGTCCTGCAGGGCGATGACGTCCATGCCCATGTCGTTGGCGCTGCCGTGACCCTGCTGGTCCTCGCGCACCGCCTCGATGGCGCTCACGTAGGTGTTGGCGGCAGACATCGCCGTCACGCAGGTCACGCCGCGACGCACGGCCTCGGTACGTAGCATGTAGCCATCGCCACGCGAGCCCGGACCGTACGGCGTGTTGATGATTACCGCAATCTTGCCATCGGCGATGAGGTCGCCGATGTTGGGACGCTCGCCGTCGTGCGGGCCGCTGATCTTCTCCACGACTTCGCACGTCACGTTGCCGCCGCGCAGCACGCGCGCCGTACCCTCGGTGGAGCAGATATCAAAGCCCAGGTAGCGCAGGATACGGGCGACCGAAAGGATATGGCGCTTGTCGCGGTCGCACACGCTGATGAACACCTTGCCACAGCTCGGATCGGGCAGCTTGTAGTCGATCGCCAGCTGCGTCTTGGCATATGCCTCGGGATAGCTCTTGGCGATACCCATGACCTCGCCCGTCGACTTCATCTCGGGTCCCAGGATAACGTCGGCTCCCGGGAAACGGCCCCAGGGCATGACGGCTTCCTTCATGCAGAACCAATCGAGCTGACGCTCGTCGCTCGGCAGGCCCAGGCTGGCGATAGAATCGCCCGCCATGATACGCGCCGCGCACTTGGCCAGCGGCACGCCGGTGGCCTTGGAGATAAACGGCACGGTACGGCTGGCACGCGGGTTGGCCTCGATCACGTAGACGGTCTCGCCCTTGATGGCGTACTGTACGTTGACCAGGCCGCGCACGCCCAGCGCCATCGCGATGCGGCGCGTGGTCTCGCGGAGCTTCGCCTGCAGGCTCTCGCTAAAGCTGAACGGCGGGATGCAGGTCGCAGAGTCGCCGGAGTGAATACCGGCCTCCTCGATATGCTCCAGGATACCGCCGATGTAGACCTCCTCGCCGTCGCACAGGGCGTCGACGTCGGACTCGATCGCACCCTCCAGGAAGCGGTCCAGATACACCGGGTAGTCGGGGCTAATGCGCGCAGCCTCGGCCATGTAATCGCGCAGATGCTCGGCATCGTAGGCGATCATCATGCCGCGGCCGCCCAGCACGTAGCTCGGACGCACCAGCAGCGGGTAGCCGATGTGCGCGGCCACGGCCTCGGCCTCCTCAAACGACGTGGCCTGGCCCGCCGGCGGGTACATGATGCCCAGCTTGTCGAGCAGGGCGGCGAAGCGCTCGCGGTCCTCGGCAAAGTCGATGGCGTCGGGCTTGGTGCCCATAATGTTCACGCCACTCTCCTCGAGCATGCGCGCCAGCTTAAGCGGGGTCTGGCCGCCGAGCGTCACCACGACGCCGTCGGGACGCTCAACATCGATGACGTCCATAACGTCCTCGTAGGTGAGCGGCTCAAAGTACAGGCGGTCCGAGGTATCGTAGTCAGTCGAGACGGTCTCGGGGTTGCAGTTGACCATGATGGTCTCAAAGCCGCGGGCCGCCAGCGCGTAGCTCGCGTGCACGCAGCAGTAATCGAACTCGATACCCTGACCAATGCGGTTGGGGCCGGCGCCCAGGATCATCGCCTTGGGCTTGTCCGCCGGCGTGGTCTCGTCGGGAGCCACGCACTTCTTGGCATCCGGGCTCGTGCGGTAGATGTTCTCGTACGTCTTGTAGTGGTACTCCGTGGCGCTCGAGAACTCCGCAGCGCAGGTATCGACCGTCTTCATGCTGGGAACCACGCCCAGACCCTTGCGATAGGCGCGCACAAAGCGCTCGTCCGAGCCGGTCAGCGCGGCGATCTCGGCGTCGCTCGTGCCGTACTGCTTGAGCAAGCGCATCGCGTCGGCGTCGATATCCTCCACACGCAGGCCGCGGATGCTCTCCTGAACCTGCACCATGTCGTTGATACGGTTGAGGTACCACGGATCGATACCGCAAATAGCGTGGATACGCGCGATGTCCCAGCCGCGGCGCAGGGCTTCGACCACAAAGAAAATGCGGTGCTCGGTCGGGGTGGCCACAGCCTGGGCGAGCTCGTCGTCGCTCAGCTTGTCGGCACCCTCCTTGCCACCGGCGCAAATGCCCTGATGGCCGTCCTCCAGCGAGCGCATGGCCTTGCCGAAGGCCTCCTCAAAGGTGCGGCCGATCGCCATGATCTCGCCTACGGCCTTCATGCGCGTGGTGAGCGTGGGGTCGGTACCCTTGAACTTCTCAAAGGCAAAGCGCGGCACCTTAACGACGCAGTAGTCGATCGTGGGCTCAAAGCAGGCGGGCGTGGCCTTGGTGATGTCGTTGACGATTTCGTCGAGCGTATAGCCCACAGCCAGGCGCGCGGCGGCCTTAGCGATGGGAAAACCCGTGGCCTTGGAGGCCAGCGCGGACGAACGGCTCACGCGCGGGTTCATCTCGATGACGATCAAGCGACCGGTGTTGGGGTTCACGGCAAACTGCACGTTGGAGCCACCGGTCTCGACGCCGATCTTCTCCAGAATGGCGAGCGAGGCCACGCGCATGCGCTGATACTCAAGGTCGGAGAGCGTCTGCGCCGGCGCCACGGTGATGGAGTCGCCGGTATGCACGCCCATGGGGTCGAGATTCTCGATGGAGCACACGATGATGCCGTTGCCGGCGTGGTCACGCATGACCTCCATCTCATACTCTTTCCAGCCCTCGATGGATTCCTCGACCAGCACCTCGTGGGCGGGCGAAAGCTCCAAGCCCTGGCTCACGATGGAGACGAGCTCCTCGTGGGTGTGAGCGATGCCGCCGCCGGCGCCGCCGAGGGTAAAGCTCGGGCGCAGTACGCAGGGATAGCCCACGCGCTCGGCGATAGCCTCGGCGTCGGCCACGCTGTAGGCATAGCCCGAGCGCGCGACCTCCAGGCCAATCTCGGCCATGGCCTCGTTAAAGAGCTTGCGGTCCTCGCCGCGCTCGATAGCGGCCAGGTCGCAGCCAATCATCTCGACGCCATACTTGTCGAGCGTGCCGTCTTTCGCCAGCTCGACGGCGGCGTTCAGACCGGTCTGGCCGCCCAGCGTGGGCAGCAGCGCGTCCGGGCGCTCTTTCTTGATTACGCGCTCGATAAACTCAGCGGTGATGGGCTCGACATAGGTTCGGTCGGCAAGACCCGGGTCGGTCATGATGGTCGCCGGGTTGGAGTTGACCAGGATGACCTCAAAGCCATCCTCCTTGAGCACCTTGCAGGCCTGGGCGCCGGAGTAGTCAAACTCACAGGCCTGGCCAATGACAATGGGGCCCGAGCCAATGACGAGGATACGCTTGATGTCAGTACGTTTCGGCATGTTAGTTCTCCTCGGTCTCGGTCGCAGCGGAACCATTGTCGGCAAAGTTCCAGCCCTGCAGGCGGTCCTTCGCGGTGTCGATGTCCAGGTAGTTCTCCTCGCCGTCCATGAGTAGCGTAAAGGCAGTAAAGAGATAGTGGGCATCGGTGGGTCCGGGCGAGGCCTCGGGGTGGTACTGCACCGAGAAGCACGGCGCGTCGAGCAGCTGGATGCCCTCGGCGGTGCCGTCGTTGAGGTTCACATGCGTCAGGCGAATGCGGCCGAAGCGCTCGTTCATCACGACTGGCGCGATGCCGCGGCGCACCCAGACGCGCAGATCCCCATCGGCCGCATGCTCGGTCTCGCCGCCGGAAAGCTCGGGGACAAGCTTGCCCAAGCTGGGGAACAGCAGACCAAAGCCATGGTTTTGCGCGGTAATCTCCACGCGACGGCTTACCAGGTTCATGACCGGCTGGTTGCCACCGCGGTGACCGAACTTAAGCTTTTCCATCTGAGCGCCGCAGGCCAGGCTGATCATCTGGTGACCAAGACAAATACCAAAGACCGGCACCTTGCCGATCAGCTGCTGCACCTGCTCGTAGGTCTCCACCACGGCGTCGGGGTCGCCGGGACCATTGGACAAAAAGACACCGTCGGGATTCATGTCGAGCACCTCACTCGCGGGCGTATCCCACGGCACGACGGTAAGGTCGCAGCCGGCGCGGACCAGACCCTCCAGAATGCCGCGCTTCACACCGCAGTCGTAGGCGACCACTTTGTGACGGGCAGGAGCGGCAGCCGTAAGCGCAAAGTCATGCGTGGCAGGCAGGTCGGCGGCCACAAACTCGTGAGGTACGGGGCAACTTACGGTCTTGACCAGGTTCTCGCCTACCAGCGTGGGCGCAGCGGCCAGACGCTCGGCAAGCTCGTCGACGTCGAAGATCTCGGTCGAAATAATGCCCATCTTGGAACCATTGTCGCGCAGGTGGCGCACCAGGGCGCGAGTGTCGACACCCTCGATAGCGACGATGCCGTGAGCGCGCAGGTACTCCGGCACGCTGACGGCCGAGCGCCAGTTAGAAGGCGTGGCGCACATGTCGCGAACGATCATGCCGCGCATGGCCGGAGCGCTCGCAGGGCGCACGGCGTCGCCGGGGAAGGCCGACTGGACGTCGGTCTCGTCGATACCGTAGTTGCCGATCTGCGGATAGGTCATGGTTACGATTTGGCCGGCATAACTCGGGTCGGTCATGACCTCAAAGTAGCCCTCGAGCGAGGTGTTGAAGCAAACTTCGCCGGTCGCGGTGCCCTCGGCGCCGCATGCACGTCCATAAAAAATGGTCCCATCCTCAAGATACAGGATGCAGGGACCGCAGGTGCCCTTGCTGGTTTTGGCCAGCATACGCTGGCAAAGCTCGCTGGGCGCGAAGGTGCGGGCGGCAGCGCCCGCGGTATGGTTGTTCGCCATAATTCTCCTTCCCGGTCTCACAGGACCGGCTTAAAGGTGTGTAGTTAGGCCTCGCGGTATTGTAACCGCAAGCATGCCTCATGGCGTTAATTTCATCGAAATGTTTACGAAATGATAATTATGACTTTCTATGCATAATGTTTTTTAATCCCCGTCCCAGAAAAATCATCCCGCGGGGCTTGTGGCTCACGCGGGATGATGGCGTCTTATTTTTTCTTGTCCTGCTCCAGCAGTTCGGACGGTGTGCGATCGGGCTTGCCGCCGCGGAAAATCTCGCGGCCATGCAGACGATGTTCCAGGTCACGTTCGTCCTTTTCCTCGTCAATCTTGGTCTGGCTCACCACCGGGTCCTCAATCAACGACGACACCGAGTTCACCTGCTTCTGAATGCGCTCGGCGATGGTGTCATCCATACTCACGATGCGCATCTTCCAGTCGATACTCGTGGCGTTGGATGAGCTCTTGGTCCACACGAACGTCAAAATGGCGCTCTGGTGGCCGCGCGCGGGGAACATGCCAAAGAAGGAATCGTGCTGAATGTTGCTATCCTCGTCGATATAGGCGTGAACGTTATACACCACGCGGTCGATCTTATCGTTGAGCAACGCGTTGGTCGCAAGCGCCGCGGCCTGAATCTGCCCGTTGGACAGCAGCTCGAGCTCGTTGGCAGACGATGTGTCCAACACCGTCACCTCGACCGTGCCCGTGCGTTCATCGGCTTCATCGACGGTAAAGTCGAGCGGGAACTGCGTAAAGCCGTTGCCCCATTCAAGTCCACCCTTGAGCGCGGTCGAAACGGTATCGACCGAAACGCTCTCGGACAGGTTGGCGGTATTCAGACGGCGCATCACGCCGTAGCCGATCTGCATGCCCACGATCAGCACCAAAATACCGATGACCACGGCCATCGCGGTCTTCGTAATGGTATGGCTCACCTGCGAGCCCGAAGGATCGTCCTCGGACAGCGGGTCGATATGTTTTGCCTGGCTCGCGCGGTCCTCGCTGCGCAGCTGCGCTAGCGCCGCTTTGTCACCGCGCTTGGCCGCGACCTCCTTCTCACGCATGCGCTCAGTTCGCTTTTTGGCAAGCGTCGGATCCAAGACGCCGGATGCATCGATTTCGGAGAATAACTCCGTCACTTCTTCCGGAGTCAAAGGGTTCTTGTCAGCCATAAACTTCCTGTCATATCAATCAGTCGAGCTCGTGCGCACGCGCACCTTCGAACTGCATTCGATAGTAACGGGCATAGGTGCCGCCACGGGCGAGAAGCTCCTCGTGCGTGCCACGCTCCACAACGCGACCATGCTCAACGGTCGCAATCTCATCGGCATGCTTAATGGTAGAAAGGCGGTGGGCGATGATAATCGTGGTGCGGCCGCGTGCCAGCTCTTCGAGCGACGCCTGCACCGCCTCCTCGCTCTCGTTATCCAAAGCACTCGTCGCCTCGTCCAAAATCAGGATCTTGGGGTTCTTGAGAAACACGCGCGCGATGGCAACGCGCTGCTTCTGTCCGCCCGAAAGACGGCTGCCGCGCTCGCCCACGACCGTGTCATAGCCCTGTGGAAGCGACTCGATAAAGGCATCGATGTTGGCGCGACGGGCCGCCTCGGCGATCTCTTCCGCCGTAGCGCCCGGCTTGCCGTAGGCGATGTTCTCGCCAATCGTACCGTCAAACAGATAGACATCCTGCTGCACCAGGCCGATGGCGCGACGCAGGCTCTGCTGCGTCACATCACGCACGTCCTGGCCGTCGATGCTAATGGATCCGGCAGCCACGTCATAAAAGCGCGGCAACAGCGAACAGGTCGTGGACTTGCCACCGCCCGAAGGGCCAACCAAAGCGATGGTCTGCCCGGGCTTGATGGACAGATCCATATGGTCGATAACGGGACGCTCGTCGGCATCGCCCTCGCCCAGCTCAACGTCCTCGTAGTTAAAGCACACGTCGTGATACTCCACGGCGCCGGCAGTCACCTGCAGATCCGTGGCGCCCGGCTTGTCCTGGATATCCGGCGCGGTCGAGAGCACCTCGTCCATACGCTTAAAGCCGGCGATAGCCTTCTGATACGTTTCGGCCGAATTGACGAGCGTCTCAAGCGGCGTGCAGAACAGCGAAATATAGAGTGCAAAGGTCGCCATATCGACCGCCTGCAGCTGTCCCTGGGCGACCAGCCAGCCGCCCAGCAGCACCACGATCACATAGAGCACACCCGAGAGCAGGCCATACGTCGCGGTATAGACGCCCATGGCGTGATACATGTTCTCCTTGGACGAAAGATAGCGATTGTTTGAGGCGCGGAACTTGAAGCGTTCGGTCTCCTCATTGGCAAAGCTCTTGACCACACGCATGCCCGCCAGCGAATCCTGCAGCTGCGCATTGATGCCGCTGATTTTTTTGCGGTTGTCGCTAAAGACCTCGCGCATGCGCATGTTCTGCCAAAACATGATGACCGCAAACGCCGCCGTCACCACGGCCATGGCGAGCGCCAGCACCGGGGCAATGGTAAAGAGGATCACAAATGAGCCGATGATCTCGATGCCGCAGATGATGATCCACTCGGGCACGTGGTGCGCCGCCTCGCAGATATCGAACAGGTCGTTGACCACGCGGCTCATCATGTCGCCCGAGCTGTTGCGGTCGAAGTATGCAAAGCTAAAGCGCTCATACTGGTCGAACAGGTCCTCGCGCATTTTGGACTCCATACGCGCGCCCATCACGTGACCCCAATAGCTCACAAAATAGCGGCAGGCGCAGCGGACGGCATACATCAGCACCAAGCCCACCGCGATCATGCCGAGCGCCTGCATAATGGCAGCCTGACCCTGAGTAAATAGCCCACCGGTCAAATTGCGCAGAATAATGGGGAACGCCAGGTCAATGGCGGCAAGCACCAGAGCACAAACAGTATCAGCAACAAAAAGCCCCATCTGGGGCTTGTAATAAGACAAAAACCTCTTCAGCATAATCACCTTACGCGGTTTTACCAAACCGCGTTTCGTCTCGACGCTGCAAGTGCTCCATTTGGACAATCTGGCCTTCAATCGTCGGTCGCGTATATCCATACGCTTCCCTCCTCTTTTAGGCCACCTTGTCTCAAATGGAGCACTTTCGCTGACTTACACAAACCTGCGGGATCATCCCCGCTCGTTAAAGCTCGGCCCCGCCTAGTCGGTGCGCGATGCTGTCGCAGGCAAGCGCGCCTACGACGGTCTTGGCGTCTTCGATCTTGCCGTCGAGCACGGCGTCGATCAGCTCGTGCAGCGGCACCAGGTCCACGTTGACAAACTCGTCATCATCGGGGTTGGGCGCATCAAACTCGAGCTTGGTAGCCAAGTAGATGTGGATGATCTCATCGCAAAAACCGCAGGACGTGACAATCGACGTCAAAAAGCGAATACGACCAGCCTTAAAGCCCGTCTCCTCATGCAGTTCGCGCTTGGCGCAATCGAGCGGGTCCTCGCCCGGGTCGAGCTTGCCGGCAGGAATCTCGACCGTCACGCGGTCGATGGCGGTGCGGTACTGACGCACCAGTACGATCTTGCCGCTCTCGGTCAGTGCCACAACGGCCGCCGCACCCGGATGGCGAACGATATCGCGGGCGCTGCGGTGACCGTTGGGCAGCTCAACCTCAAGACGGTGGACGTCGAGAATCTTGCCCTTCCAGGCGCACTCCTCCGAAAGAATCTTCTCGTGCAGCTCGGCATCGTGCGGGTCGTCGTCGCCCAGCACCAGTGCCGGCTCGTCAGCGACCTCGCCACCAGGCTCGCCCTCGGCGTGCCCATACATGCGGCTGTCCTCTTCGACGATCTGCGCGTCCACGAGCTCTTCGTTCTTCTCGTCCATCCGTCTCATTCCTCTCGGATTTTAGGCATCCCAGGCGTCGCGGCCGCGCAGCGCGCGCAGGCCGATGTCGTGACGCAGGGTCTTGCCCTCAAAATCAATCTTCTCGCAGGCCTCGTAGGCAAGGTTGCGAGCGTTCTCGAACGTGTCGCCCAGAGCGGTCACGGCAAGCACGCGGCCACCATTGGTCACGAGCTGGCCGTCCACCACGGCGGTGCCCGCGTGGTACACGGTCACGTTCTCCATGGCCTCGGCATCGGCGATACCGGTGATGACCTTGCCCTTCTCGTAGCTGCCGGGATAGCCCGCGCTCGTCAGGACAACGGCCACGGCCCACTCGTCACGCCAGTCGAGCTCAATCTGATCGAGCTCGCAGTTGGCACAAGCCAGCATGACCTCGACCAGGTCGTTCTTAAGGCGCGGCAGCACGACCTGCGTCTCGGGGTCGCCAAAGCGGGCATTGAACTCCAGCACCTTGGGGCCGGCAGGCGTGAGCATAAAGCCGCCGTACAGGCAGCCGCGGTAGTCGATACCCTCGACAGCGAGCTCGGCCACGGTCTGCTCCATGACCTTCACCATCGTGGCGTGCTCCTCGTCAGTCACGATGGGCACCGGGCTGTAGACGCCCATGCCACCGGTGTTGGGGCCCTTGTCGCCCTCGAGCGCGCGCTTGTGGTCCTGCGAGGTGGCCATGGGGCGAACGGTCTTGCCGTCGGTAAAGGCCAGCAGCGAGCACTCGGGGCCAACGAGCATCTCCTCGATAACCACGGTGTTGCCGGCATCGCCAAAGGTGCCGCCAAAACACTCGCGCACGGCCTCCTCGGCCTGCGCAAGCTCGGTTGCCACGATAACGCCCTTGCCCGCGGCAAGGCCGTCGGCCTTGACGACCAGCGGGGCGCCCTGCTCGCGCACGTAGGCAAGAGCCGAAGCCTCGTCGGTAAACGAGCCGTAGGCCGCCGTAGGGATACCGGCGCGCTCCATGAGCTGCTTGGAGAACAGCTTGGAGCCCTCCATCTGGGCGCCCTCGGCACCCGGGCCAAAGCAGGGAATACCCGCCGCGCGCACGGCGTCGGCCACGCCCGCCACGAGCGGAGCCTCGGGGCCAATTACCACGAGTCCGCATCCGTGGCTCTGCGCAAACGCCGCCACGGCCGCAGGATCGCAGTCGTCGAGAACAACGTTCTCGCCGCAGCTCGCGGTGCCGCCGTTACCCGGCGCAATGTAGAGCTTGCCGGCGCGCGGTGATGCTGCGAGCTTAGCTGCCAAAGCATGCTCACGGCCGCCGCTGCCCAACAACAGGATGTCGATGGTTTGAGTGTCCGCCTTCAAGGGTGCCTCCTCTATGGATGAACGGCTCGCTCCGCGCGAGCCCTTTGCAAGCAAATATACCCCTCGGCCGCCCGTCCGGGCTGCAAAGGGGTATATCGCAATAACCAAATAGTCCCGATTACTTCCAGAATCGGTTGATGATCTGCTCGCGACCGGCGCCAACGCCAATGAACGTCACGCGGGTGTGTGCCAGATCCTCGATAAACGCCACGTAGTCCTGAGCCTCTTGCGGCAGCTCGTCAAAGCTGCGGCAACCGGTGATATCGCACTTCCAGCCGGGGAGCTCCTCGTAGATGGGCTTGGCATGCTCAAAGCGCACCTGATGCTCGGGCACGCTCGTGTAGCGCTCGCCATCGACGTCGTAGGCCACGCACACCTTAATGGTGTCGAAAGCCGAAAGCACGTCGAGCTTGGTCATGGCGATATCGGTGAGGCCGTTGACGCGCGAGGCGTAGTTGGCGATGGGGCCGTCGAACCAGCCGCAGCGACGACGGCGACCGGTGGTCACGCCGTACTCGTAGCCCTCCTCGGTCAGCGTGTGACCGGCCTCGGACTCATAGGAAAGCTCGGTGGGCATGGGGCCCGAACCGACGCGGGTGATATAGGCCTTCATGACGCCCAGCACGCGGTCGACGTTCTTCATACCGACGCCGGAGCCGGTGATGGCGCCGCCGGCGGTGCAGTTGGAAGACGTCACGTACGGATAGGTACCGTGGTCGATGTCGAGCAGCGTCGCCTGGGCGCCCTCAAACAGCAGGTCCTTGCCCTCATCGATCATGTTGTTGAGCAGCAGGCTCGTCTCGGTGATGTAGGGACGCAGGCGCTCGGCCATCGGCAGGTACTCGTCGCAAATCTGGTCCACGGTGTAGGTGGGCAGGTTGTAGATGAGCTCGAGCTCGGGGTTCACGCGGGCGAGAGCGGTCTCCAGCTTGTCGCGGAACAGTGCCTCGTCCAGCATGTCCTGCATGCGCAGGCCAATGCGGGCCATCTTGTCCTGATAGCACGGACCGATGCCGCGCTTGGTGGTACCGATGTTCTTCTTGCCGAGTTTCTGCTCAAAGGCGCCATCCAGATCGATGTGGTACGGCATGATGACATGCGCGTTGCCGCTAATCTTGAGGTTCTTGGTGGTGATGCCGTCGGCCTCGAACATGTCAATCTCCTCAAGGACAACCTTGGGGTTGACGACGCAGCCGTTACCGATCACCGACACGTGGTCGGAATACATGATGCCGGAGGGCACCTGGTGCAGGCCGTACTTCTTGCCGTTGACGACGATGGTGTGACCGGCGTTGTTGCCTCCCGAGTAGCGCACGACGGCATCGAAGTCGCCGGCGACCAGGTCGCAAATCTTACCTTTGCCCTCATCGCCCCACTGGGCACCGACCAAAACGGTTGACGGCATGTTTACTCCTTACATTCATGGACTGTCTACGCGCCACGCCGGCACGCAGAAGCACAAAACATTCCCAGTATACCCGTGCAACGGGCGCCTGTCCTACTCCTCGGCATGTGCCCCATCAAGCTCATAGAACTTGGTGGATGCCGGCAGGAACATCAGGTCGACGTCGCCGATCGGGCCCGAACGGTTCTTGGCCACGACGATACGCGTAACGCCCTCGTCGGGTCGATCGTCGCGCGAGGCTTCGGCCTCGTCGGCGGAGCGGTCCAAGAACATAACGATATCGGCGTCCTGCTCGATGGAGCCCGATTCACGAAGGTCGGAAAGCTGCGGGCGCTTGCCGGTACGGGATTCGACCTGACGCGAAAGCTGCGACAGCGCGATGAGCGGGATCTTGAGCTCCTTGGCCATGATCTTCAGACCACGCGACATCTCCGAAACCTCGACGGTACGGCTCTCGGAGCGGCGTCCCGGCGGAGGACTCACCAGCTGCAGGTAGTCCAGGATGATGATTGCCTTCTCCTTGTTATGGAGCATGCGGCGGCTCTTGGCGCGAATCTCGGTCACTGTGGTGCCGGGCGTATCGTCAATCAGAATATCGAGCTTGGACAAGGTCTGCGTGGCCTCGTTGATATTGGCCCACTGCTCGGGGCTAATGCGGCCCATGCGGAAGTCACTGATCGAGATCATGGCGTAGGCGCAAATCAGACGCTGGGCAATTTCCTTGCCCGACATCTCCAGCGAGAAGAAGCCGACGGTATAACCAGCAGCGGCAGCGTTGAGCGCCAGATTCAGGGCGAACGATGTCTTACCTACAGCAGGACGGGCACCGATAATGATGAGCTGGCCCTCGCGGAAGCCCATGAGCATACGGTCGAGTGACGGAAAGCCGGTGGGCACGCCCGCAGCCTGGCCACCGGCCTGGCACACTTCCTCGGCCTCGTTATAGGCCTCGACCATAAACTCGGTCAACGTCTTGTAGCTCGACTTGACCTCGCGTGCCGTAACCTTGAGCAGCTTGCTCTCGGCTAGCTCCACGACCTCTTTGGTGTCGGTGGGGGCGTTATATGCCAGCGCGTTGATCTCGTTGGTGGCGCCGATCAGCTCACGCAGCATCGAATCGCGGCGAACGATGGCGGCATGGTGCTGCCAGTTGACGAGCGACAGGGTCTGACCCATCAGCTCCAAAATGTACGCCTCGCCGCCCACGGTATCGAGCTTGTTGATGCTTCGCAGGTAATCGATTAGCGAGATGGAGTCGATGGGGATGCGGCTGTTGTACATATCGACCATCGCGGTATAGATGGTCTTATGAATGGGCCGGTAGAAGTCATCGGGCTGCAGCTCGACCTGGGCTTCTTCGACCACCTCGGGCGATAGCAGCATAGCGGCCAGTACATTGGCCTCTGCATCTTGGTTTTGGGGAAGACCCAACTTTGAGCCGCGGTCCTCAACCGTCAGCCCGGTCTCCCTATCGTCATATGCCATGAGCATCCTCATTCATATCGCTTGCGAGCATCCATAGTATCAGCCACGGTCCCAAAACGCGCCGTGTGCGGCCAATCATCACCGAACCAAACGGATGAACGGTCCTGTATATAGGACTTCGACGCAACGTTCACCATGACACTCACTCAGCGCAAAAAACAAAAGGGCGCCCTGGTTTCCCAGAGCGCCCTTCTTAGAACAAGATTGTTGCGTTGCAGCAAATGCTACTCGGCAGCAGCCTCAGTCTCGACCTCGGCGGTCTCGGCCTCGGCGACCTCAGCGGCCTCCTCGACCTCAGCCTCGGCAGCGAGCTCCTCGGCGGTAACGCCGACGAGAACGACAACCTCGGCCTTGATCTCGCGGTACAGCGAGATGGCAACGGTGTGGGCACCGGCAACCTTGATGGGCTTACCGAGCTCGACGCGCTTGCGGTCGATGTCCATACCGAGCTGAGCCTTGATGGCGTCAGCGATCATAGCGGCGGTAACGGAGCCAAAGAGGATGCCCTCGTCGCCGACCTTGACGTCAACGGTGACCGTCTTGCCCTCGAAGGCAGCCTTGGTCTCGTTGGCGGTAGCCAGACGGACGGCCTCGCGCTTGGCGATGTTGTTGCGACGCTCGTCAAGCTGCTTGAGGTTGCCCTTGGTGGCGGCAACAGCGAGCTTCTTGGGGAACAGGAAGTTCTCAGCGTAACCCTGAGCGACCTCTACGACGTCACCCTCGCCGCCCTTGCCCTTGATCTCATCGAGAAGAATAACCTTCATGATGCGTCTCCCTTCTTAGCCGCGGTCGCGGTTGCCACGAGAGGAAACCACGGGGACGGTGTACGGCAGGAGAGCCATCTCGCGGGCGCGCTTGATGGCGTTGGCGATGTCATGCTGATGCTGCGTGCAAGCGCCAGTGACGCGACGGGGCTTGATCTTGCCACGGTCGGTCATGTACTTACGGAGAAGCTGAGTGTCCTTATAGTCGATGAACTCAGTGTTCTCCTTGCAGAACTGGCAGTACTTACGACGCGGCTGACGTGCAGAAAAATCATTAGCCATGTCAAAATACCTTTCATTTGGCAACTTCGGCGAACCGAAGCCGCCTCTCACTCAAAAATAGGTGAACAACCCTTAGAACGGGATGTCCTCATCGTAGACGTCGACCGCGGGCGGCGTAGCCACCGGCGCGGCAGGACGTGCTGCGGGCGCGGGAGCTGCGGGGGCGTAACCGCCCTGATCGTAGCCACTCTGGCCACCACGGGAGCTCATAAACTCGATCTCATCGACGATGACCTCAAGCTTGCTCCGGCGCTGGCCGTCGCGCTCCCAAGAGCTGTAGCGCAGCTTGCCCTCGATCGCGACCTTGTTTCCCTTTGCCAGGAAACGGCTCACGGCCTCGGCGCGCGTGCCGAACATAGTGCAGTCGACAAAGTTGGGATAGTCCTCCCACTCGCCAGTCTGCGGGTTGCGGCGACGATCGTTCACGGCGACGCCAAAAGACAGAACCTGGGTTCCGCCGGCGGTGGCGCGCAGCTCGGGATCACGCGTGAGGTTACCGGTGATGTTCACTCGATTGATGCTCATAACTCACTACTTCCTCTTGGGGCACAAGCCCAGTCCAAAACGACAGTCTTACTCCTGGTCGTCGCGACGGACGATCATGTGGCGGACCACAGCGTCGGTGATGCGCAGGACGCGATCAAGCTCGGCGATCTGGGTAGGATCTGCGTGGAAGTTGATGAGGGTGTAGTCACCATCGGTGAGGTCGTTGATCTCGTAGGCGAGCTTGCGCTTGCCCCACTCGTCAACGGAGTCGACCTTGCCAGCGCCCTCAGCGATCGTGGTATCGATACGCTTCATAACAGCGAGACGAGTCTCGGGGTCGAGCGACGGGTCAACAAAGAACAGCAGTTCATAAGCCTTCATATTGTCACCTCCTCTGGGCAAATGTGGCTTCAGGTCGTGAAGGTGCGCCTGAAGCAGGAAAAGACTTGGTAATAATATCTTTCAACCTCCTAGGCTGCAAGAATATGCAGCTACAACCTCATGACCTCCACATATGCCCATACTCGCACGACGTTTCATGCGCATTCCAACCAAATGCTGACCAAAAGCTTGACGGATCTGTGGACAAGATACGGTGCCGTGAGGACAAGCTGAGCCAAGTCGCAGGTCAACGGGCGCATGGTTGTGGTCACAAAACGCATACCAGTGGCCCACAGCACCACCCAAAGATTTTTAAATTCATTGCCAAATCGCTTATAAATACCCCTTTTGAACAATTGAGTTGATCAACTACGCTGGTCGGAAGCCGTTTTTTGGCATCTCAAACCCCGCTGCAACGCCAAACGCGGCCAAGCGTTTTAAAAAATGCCAACTTTTCTGTTTGCACTTTGCGATTCCTCGTGTATACTGACTTTCGCATTTAACGGAGAGTTGTCCGAGTGGCCGAAGGAGCACGATTGGAAATCGTGTAGGCGTCAAAAGCGTCTCCAGGGTTCAAATCCCTGACTCTCCGCCAGTTAATTCCAAAGCAGGCCTTCGAGCCTGCTTTGTTTTTACCCCACGCGGAGGGGTGGCAGAGTGGTTGAATGCGGCGGTCTCGAAAACCGTTTGGCCTGTATAAGGTCACGAGGGTTCGAATCCCTCCTCCTCCGCCATTTTGGTTGAGAAAGCTCCCGGGAATGGGAGCTTTTTTGTTATCGAAATACGTCTCGATCCCACGCTTCCCCAAACATGTACGTCAGCCTCAAAAAACGACATTTTTCGACATCTTTGGAGGCTGACGTACACGTTTGGATTGAGCTCACGGGAGCGGCGCTATTCGGAAGGTGCCTCCTCGTCTCGTATGCTTTTCCAGTTGCGGATAAGTGCCTTGCGTAGTTCGTTTTGTTTTCTCTGGTACCCGGTGTCGGTACAGCGAGGCATGCCGAGTGCTTCGCGAATGTTGTTCATGGCGCGGTGAAAGGCGAGCTGGCTGCCGAACTGAGCCGAAGTGAGCGTAACGATTCGATATCCCATTTGGGAGAGAACGGCCTCTCGCTCCGCATCTGCTCCCTTGCGCTCGAGCTCATCGTGAAAACCGCCCTTATATTCGATACCGAGCGCCCTGCGCTTATAGGTCACGAGCGCATCGATTTTGAGCGTTCGAGCTTTGGCGCAATGCCAGAGACGTTGAGGGATCTCGAGCGGTTTGTTGAGTTCGACACCTCGGATGCCAACGCCGCCTTCGCTTGTTGGGAGCGAGAGGGCGATTGCCGAAGCGGTCTCCATAGGCGAGGCCGAGCGATCGTAGATGTGCCTGAGCGCGAGCCGTGCACGTGTGGCACCGGGTTTGCCGGGGTGCCGATCGAGCAGTTCGGTTATTTCATCCTTGGAGGTGGTGGCTGGTTGCTCGGTATAAGGGTCGGCGGGATTGAGCCTCATGCGATAATCGCCGCAAACTTCATAGCCATATTCGAGATATTCGATCCTATCCATCCACTCGGCAGCGAGCACGAAGGCGAAGGCTTCGTCGGTGATGAAGATTCCGGGCGTCAACTCGTTAATATGCTCGTAGGGAAGATTTTGTCCAAGAATGTGGCAAACGACGCCTTTGGTACGAATTCGCTCAAATTCGAATACAACCGCGATATCGATAGTCTTAAGCATATCGGACGGAATGCCGCAGTCGGTAAGGGCCTGTCGTATGCGCGCAACACGTTGCTGGGTGGAGATGCCTTGTGCGCCTATCTGGTAGTCGTGCCGCGCAAGAGACTGAACCAAATTCTGGGGTGCATGATGGACAAGCCATGCGGTTTTATGCGAAATGAGAACAGGGGTATCCATTGAGGGCCTCTCGCTCTGAGCCGGTATCCAACTCTTATGTCCGTTGAAGTGGGGAAATATACCGGATGTGAGTAAATCAACTCACTCATGCTGTGAGCTCAATCCAAACATGTACGTCAGCCTCCAAAGATGTCGGAAAATGTCGTTTTTGGAGGCTGACGTACATGTTTTGGACCCTTGGCATTCCAGTAACGCCACGCCCGCATCCAGTCCCGACCGTTTGCCGAGCAATAGGGTCGCAATCGGCGCCGAACATGTACTATGTACGGGCATTGTCTAAACCCGTAACTCAAAGGACCCCATCTTGCCCGTCGTCGCCGCTATGACCATTAGCTCGCATGCATCGGATGCCATGGTCGCTATTCCGTTTTGGCTCGAGATGTTCGCTGTTGTCGCTGCATCGATCTCGGGTGTGCTGGTTGCGCGCGAGCACAAGCTCGACCTGGTGGGCGCGGTCGCGCTCGCGGTGGTCTGCGGTCTGGGCGGCGGTCTTTTGCGCGATATGACGCTGCAGGTGGGCAACGTCTACATCCTCAACCAGCCGATGGCACTCCCGCTTTCCATTGCCACGGCAGCCATCATCTATATTTTCCCGGCAATCGTCGACAAACCCGAAAAACTCATTCCCCTGCTCGACATCATCTCGGTCGGTATCTACGCCGCCACTGGAGCAGACAAGGCGCTGGTCTACGGCTTTGCGCCGGCGGTGTGCATCATGATGGGCTTTTTTACCGCGGTGGGCGGAGGCATGCTGCGCGACGGTTTTATGGGCGTGGTTCCGGGCATTTTCCAACGCACTAACTTTTATGCCATCGCGGCCATCGCCGGATCGGCAAGCTATGTAAGCCTCGTTATGAGTGGCTTGGTCAGCAATGTCGTCGCGTTGGTCGTATGCGTTGTCGTGACCATGGGTCTGCGCTGGCTCTCACTGCGCTTTGACATCAAAAGCCCCACTGAGGAAGACATCGCACGCTTTTTGCACCGCAAAAAGTAGGTGGCGCGGGCTCATCCTTCGAAATGCAACCGAGAGGTTCTTTTAGAGCGTCCTCGCGTTGGGTACCCTGTTAGGTATATGCCGAACACCTAACAAAAGGATCAACTATGGCTTTCAATCAAACCGCGGCGGCGCCGTCACACAAGATGCGTCGCTGCCTGCTTATGGCATTCGCGCTCATCGCGCTCGCGCTCACTGCACTTCCCACGGCGTCGTTCGCCGGCACGGACACCGCAGGCAACGTACTTGCGACCGACAATGATGCCAATTCGTCCGGCGTCGAAGGTGACCTGTACTGGGCAGGTCAGGCCCTCAACTTGGACGATGCGTCCATCGGCCGCGACATAATTGCAGCAGGCGAGAGCCTCTCCATCCGCGACTGCACGGTGGGCGGCGCCATTCGTCTTGCGGCGCGCACCATCGACATTGCCAAGACTACGGTTGATGGCAGCGTGACCGTTGCCGGCCAGCATGTCGTACTCAATTCCGACAGCACCGCCAACTGTTTCTATGCGATAGGCGAGACGGTTGCCCTGCGCGGCTCTACCAAGTCGGCAGCGCTTGCGGGCGATACGGTGACTATCGATGGCACCGTCGAGGGCGATGTTGAGGTTTGGGCCGACAAGCTCGTCCTGGGCAAAAACGCCCACATCACCGGCACCGTGAACGCGCACGTCTCCGAGGACCCCGAGCGCGCCGCGGGAGCCGAGGTCGGCGCGCTCAAGATCGACCGCACCGAGAACGAGGATACTTCCACCGTTAACGATGTCATCGGCGGCATCGTCGCCGCGGCACTCTCGACCTGCTTTGTCGCCCTGCTGCTCGAGCTCGTCTTTCCGCGCGCGACCGCCGGCGCCGCTGGCATGCTCCACCAGCGCCCCACGCCCCTGTGGGTGAGCGGTCTCCTGGGCACGATTGCTATCGCCCCCGCCGTCCTACTGTTGATTATCTCTATCGCTGGTCTGTCGCTTGCCGGAACCCTCTTGTGCGGCGTTATCGGCATCGCATTGGTGTCGAGTGCCTTTGCGGGGTGCGCGATCGCCCGCATGATCGGACACAGCCAAAACCGCTACGCCATGGCGGCCGTAGGTGGCATCGCCGCGGGCGCGCTTACGGCAATCCCCCTCATAGGTGATTTCATCAGCGGCGTGGCCTTCGTCTTTACACTCGGCTACATCATCCAAATCATCTGGCGCAACGCCCACCTCAAACCGCAGCAGCCGGCTAACACGCCAGGACTCCCCACCGCCTAGCCATCGACCCCCCCGCAAAGGGGACAGGCACCTTTGCGGGGGGGGGTGCAGACCAACTCAATCCCTGTGCACCAAAAAGGGCGCCGACCATTGCGGTCGACGCCCTTTCTTGTTGGCGGTTATAAGCCCCAGCGCTTATTTGTTGACCTGGCCGGCGCGGACGGCAGCCTTCTTGCGGTCGGTGGCGTTGAGCAGACGCTTGCGCAGGCGGATGTTCTTGGGAGTGATCTCGACCAGCTCGTCATCGGCGATGTACTCCAGCGCCTCCTCCAGCGAGAAGGTGCGGGGCGGCACCAGCTGGACGGAGATATCGGAGGTCGAGGAACGCTGGTTGCCCAGGTTCTTGGTACGGGCGATGTTGACGACCATGTCGCCGGCCTTGCTGCGCTCGCCCACGATCATGCCCTCGTAGCACTCGGTGCCCGGCTCAACGAACAGCTGGCCGCGCTCCTGCAGCGTACCCAGAGCGTAGGCAACGGCCTTCTCGGTGGTCATGGAGATCATGGCGCCGTTCTGACGGTTACCGATCTCGCCGGCGTAGGGGCCATACTCCAGGAAGGTGTGGTAGAACACGCCCTCGCCGTGAGTGACGTTCATGATGCGGTTCTTAAGGCCCATGATGCCGCGGGTCGGGATCTTGAACTCAAGATGGGTCACGATGCCCGAGGTGTCCATGCTCGTCATGATGCCACCGGAGGTACCGAAGACCTCGACGACCTTGCCCGAGTACTCGTCCGGGCACTCGACGACGGCCTGCTCGACAGGCTCCAGCTTGTTACCGTTCTCGTCCTTCTTAAACAGAACGCGGGGACGACCGACCTGGAACTCAAAGCCCTCGCGGCGCATGGACTCCATCAGGACGGACAGGTGCAGAATGCCGCGGCCAGAGACCTCGACGCCGCTCTTGTCCTCGAGCTCCTCGATCTTCATGGTCACGTTGTTCTCGGCCTCGTTGAACAGGCGCTCCTTAAGCTGACGGGCGCCCACGATGTCGCCGTCACGGCCGACGAGCGGGGAGGTCGAAGCCTCAAAGACGATGGACAGGGTCGGCGGGTCGATCTCGATGGGCTCGAGCTCGACGGGGTTCTCGGGGTCGGTGTAGACATCGCCGATATCGGTGCGGTCAATACCCACGACGGCGGCGATATCGCCGGCGCCGACTTCCTGGCACTCGGTGCGGCCCAGGTAGTCGAAGGTAAAGAGCTGCTTGACGGTAGCGGTGGCGCTGGAGCCGTCGTTCTTCACGACCAGAATCTGATCGCCCTGGTGAATGGCGCCGGAGTACACGCGACCGATACCGATGCGGCCAACGAAGTTGGAGTGGTCGATGGTCACGCACTGCATGGCCAGCGGGGCATTCTCGTCAACCTCGGGCGCGGGCATGTCGTCGATGATCATATCGAGCAGCGGATACATGTCCATGTTGCCGTCGTTGGGGTCAAGGCGGGCAAAGCCATTCATGGCGCTGGCATAGACCACGTGCTCCATGGCGAACTCAAGCTGGTCGTCGGTGGCGCCCAGGTCGGCCATAAGGTCCAGGCAGTCGTTGTAGGCCTTCTCGGGGTTGGCACCTGGACGATCGATCTTGTTGATGACGATCATGATCTTGAGGCCGGTGTCGATAGCGTGACGCAGCACGAAGCGGGTCTGGGGCATGGGACCCTCAAAGGCATCGACCAGCAGCAGGGCGCCGTCGGCCATACGCAGCACGCGCTCGACCTCGCCGCCAAAGTCGGCGTGGCCCGGGGTGTCGATGACGTTGATCTTGACGTCCTTGTACTCGATAGAGATGTTCTTGGCGAGAATCGTGATGCCGCGCTCGCGCTCCTGGTCGTTAGAGTCCAGGACGCGGTCCTCGACTTGCTGGTTGGCACGGAAGGCGTCCGTGGCACGCAGGAGCTTATCGACCATCGTCGTCTTGCCGTGGTCGACGTGGGCGATGATGGCGATGTTCCTCAGATTGTCTACGCGCATGTAGTTCCCCTATCTTCTATCCATATACAAACGGCACACGTATGCGGCCCGCCCAGCAACACAACGCTCAGCGGGAATATTGAGCCTTTTACCGAAAACTCGTTTATTTTAGCGATTTTAGATGAGAGGGGTTTCCTCACCTGCAGGTTCAGGGTCGCTCCACATAAAACCATCGCCGGCGCCCATGCCCTCATACAGCACATATGCCGAAAAGCCGCTCTCGAGCGTCGTCTCAAAGAAGCTCACGAGCAGAGCGTCGTGATAGCCACCGTCAATCTCGACACAGCCGGTGTAGCCGATGGCATAGCGGGCGATGCGGCCCAGGCCCTCGTCCTTAAGACCCATCTTGTGCTCGGAGATAAAGTTGGTGGCGGCCTCGAGACACGCCTCCTCGCCATCCTCGTCGAGCGCGGCCAGATAGCGGTTGGAAGCAGCGTCCTCGATCGCCACAACTACGCCCGGATTCTCGCCGGCGGCAAGGTCGTCCAAGAACGCGCCAATCAGGTCACACACCATGGCGTCGAGCTCGGCGGAGACGTTACCGGCATCCTGCGTATCCTGTGCCATCTCTAGACCTTCCCATCGAATCCGGCGTCGTTACAGTTCTTGTGCCTCGGCAGCGATCTTGGCGGCAGCGTCGCGGGCGCGCATCATATCCATCGCGCGCTTGTCGAGTACCTTGATCTGGTTGGTCAGCATGACTGCATCGACCACACCCCAGATTACCAAGCCTGTTGAAATCGAAAACCCAAGCGCACCAACTGTACCACGAAGACGAGAACAGATTACCGCGACAAGGGCGGAGATGATAACCATCTTGATATAGGAGCCGCGGCGCTCGCGAAGCGTGCGGGCCTGCGTCACATAGGCGATGCGAGCCGCCTCGGATGCCTCCGAGCGCATCTGGGCCTCACGCGCGATGGCGGCCGCTTCAGCTGATACGCGGGTACCCATCAGCGACCTCTCCGCTCGCGTGCCAGACATTTAGAAATCATCGGGGGAGAGCGTATGGACGAACTCGTCGAACTTCTCGAACTCCTGCTCGTCGTCAACTTCCTCGGCATGGGCAGAAACGGTACCCAGACGATTCATGATGTCGTCCTCCACGAACATGGGGGCATTGCTGCGCACGGCAAGGGCAATGGCGTCACTGGGGCGGGCGTCAATCTTGCGCTCGTCACCATCGACCAGCACGACAATCGTCGCATAGAACACCGGCGGCTCGGCACGAACGATCTCGATGCGCTCGAGCTTGGCGCCCAGGGCATCGACGGTGTCAAGCAGCAGGTCATGCGTTATCGGGCGCTCGGCGCGACCGCTATCGATACCACGGCTAATGGCCGCAGCCTCAAACGAGCCGGTCTGAATGGAAAGCGAACGCAGGGGTGCCGGCGAATCCGACTTGCCGCAGCGCTCACGAAGCACGATAAGCGATGGCACGGGACCGGCGGCCATGACGATGGTCTCTATGTCGACACGAACCATGGAACACCTCCGGTACGTAGCGGTTAACACACGGCAGGGTCGCCGCATTGAATAGCTATACTACCCAATCTTTCGCCCAGCACACAAAACCAAAATGAGATTTATCGCAGACAAGAAAAAAGCCCCGAGGCAATTGCCCCGAGGCTCTTCACGGTTTTGATGGTGGACCTGACAAGATTCGAACTTGTGACCTCCCGGTTATCAGCCGGACGCTCTAACCAACTGAGCTACAGGTCCATCATGGTGGAGGTTAGGGGGATCGAACCCCTGACCTCAGGCTTGCAAAGCCCGCGCTCTCCCAGCTGAGCTAAACCCCCACGGAGACAGTAATAAACACCCCAGCGGCGACTCGGCTCTCGCTGGGGTGTTTATTGCGAAAGAAAGTGGTGGACCTGACAAGATTCGAACTTGTGACCTCCCGGTTATCAGCCGGACGCTCTAACCAACTGAGCTACAGGTCC
>NZ_JADPCH010000001.1 GCF_015670745.1 Collinsella aerofaciens
CGATATACGCCGTGATGCGCGACCGGGTGCCCTACCGGGAGTAGCCCCGACGGTTGACAAAACTATAGGAACACCCAATGACTACCCCACCGCAACAGAAAAAGCCCGGGCAAAAGCACCGGGCTCGTAATGCAAGTTTGTATCCAAGCAGGATATAGGGGTTTCCCAGGTGCCCGAGATTACCCCGAAAGAGGAGCGCCGCGTATTTTGGTACGCAAGCGACGGTTTGAGGGGCAAGGTCGGGTGCCTGGGGAAGCCCTACAGTTCAAGTTCGTTGAGGCGCAGGATCGCCACGATATAAATCTTGAGCGCCTGCTTGAGCTGTTCCTCGTTGGCGCACTCGTTGGGACCGTGCATCTGGCCGCCCCACTCGGGCAGCTCCAGGCCGGTCTCTTCGGGGCCAAACGAGACGGCGCGGGCAAAGTTGCGCGCATAGGTGCCACCGCCCATGGCAAAGGGCTCAGCATGCTTGCCCGTAAACTCGTTATAGGTATCAATAAGCGCCTTCACGGCCGGATCGTCGGCAGACACCGAGAACGGCACCTTAGCGCGACCCAGCTGGCACGTCACGCCAAAACGGCCCACGAGCGGGTCGAGCTGCTCGCGGATGGTATCGGCACTGGTGCTATCGGGGAAGCGGACGTCGATGACCTGCTCAATATGGCCATCCGCCACGCGGATGACGCCAGCGTTGCAGGTAAGCGGGCCAAACGCCGGACTCGTCGCATCGATACCCAGGCCGCGGCCATAGGCATCCGCATGCACAAAGGCCAGGAACTTGACGAACTCGTGCTCGGCAGGCGTCAGCAGGCGCTCGTCGCGTGCACCAAACGCGTCCTCGGCCTCGCGCAGATACGACACGATCAGGCCGACGGCGTTGATGGTGCCCTCAGGCATCGAAGCGTGACCGCCAATACCGTGGGCGAAAATCTGCGCATGCCCGTTATCGAGTGTCGTGATCTCAAGGCGGTCGGCGTTCTCGACCGGCGCCGGCAGCTCATCGGCGGCAATCGCGAGCTCGCAGATAGACTGCGACGGAATGGCGTTGCTCGCCTCGGCACCGCTCCACGACACGATGCGCCCGCCGTCGATCTTGGAGCTCACAAACGTCGCCCCGAACTGGCCCTTCTCGGCATTGCAGACCGGGAACTCGGCATCGGGCGTAAACAGAAAGTCGGGGTTTGCATAGTTCTCCAGATAATGGTGAACGTCGGACATGCCCACTTCCTCATCGCAGCCCAGCAGCGCGCGGAAGGTGTAGCGCGGCACAATGCCGTGCTTGAGCAGGTACGCGCCGGCGTAGAGCGACAGCACCGCCGGACCCTTGTCGTCGATCACGCCACGGCCGAGCAGCCAGCCCTCACGACGCTCCATCGCAAACGGATCGGTATTCCAGCCGGGGCCGGCGGGCACCACGTCCACGTGGCAGATGGTCGCGAGCTGCTTATCGCCGCGACCCGGGATATCGGCAATACCCACGTAACCCTCGTCGTCGCTTGTCTGGTAGCCAAGCTTCTGCGCGATGCCGAGCGCGCAATCGAGCGCGTCACGGACCGGACGGCCAAACGGCGCGCCGGGCTCCGCATTGGCAGAAACCGCCACGGACGGATAGCTCACCAGCTGCTCGATATCGGCGACGACATCCTCCCAGACCTCGTCGACATACTCGGTAACGCTCTGCTCCACCTGATTCATGGACGACCTCCTTAGCAATGAGCGACGGGTACGCCCGCCCCTCATATCACGTCATTAGATAGCGAAAAGTTTAGCAAGCTCGGCCACCGAATGCACCACTGCATCGGCACCCGCCGCCTCGTGCTCGCCCGGCGCCGCTGCGCCCGAATAGATGCCAATGCACGGCACGCCCATCGCGTGCGCACCCTCCACATCGTTAAAGCGGTCGCCGATCATCACGGCCTCGTCGGCAGTCGCGCCAAGCGCCGCCAGGGCATCGCGGACCGAATCGGCCTTGGTCTCGCGTCCCTGAGGCGGATTCATGCCGACCACGGCCTCAAACTGAGAAAGCCCCAGCTCATGCACCATGTCGATGCACTTTACCTCCATGCGCGACGTCGCCACGGCCATGCGATGACCCTGGGCGGCCAGCCCGTCGAGCAACTCGGGGATCCCGTCGAACACGGGATACTCCTCCGGTCCTAACTCATCAAAAAAGGCACGGTACTCGTCGGCCACCACCAGCGACTCCTCGCGCGAGAAGCCGTAAAAGTCGTGGAAGCTCTTCCACAGCGGAGGCCCGATCATACGGCGCAAATCACCCATCTGCGCCTCCGAAAACCCGCGCGCGGCCAACGTCTTGCGCGTCGAGGTCATCACCGCTCGACCCGTATCTGCCACCGTGCCATCGAAATCAAACAGCACGACCGGCCGCTTGCATATCTCCAGCGCCTCCATCGGCATCCCTCTTCCCCAGTTGACGATTTCCACACCGACACTTCAAACTGTTGACTATTCAACAATTGAACCTATAAATGTGGAACGACTCCACTATACTTGTCGCACTTTGCTCTCAGAAGGCGGCGCTGCCGCGCCCCAACGAAAGGTGCAATTATGTCTTTTGCCATCATAACCGACTCCACGTCGGACATCTCCCCCGCCCGCGCCCAAGAGCTCGGCATTTACGTCATTCCGCTGCATGTGATTATCGAAGGCGAGGACCTGCTCGACCAGGTACAGATCACCGCCCAGGAGTACGTCGCCCGCATGGCCGGCTCCGAGCAGCTGCCGCATACCTCGCAGCCGAGTGCCGGCGAGTTCAAGGCGCTGTTTGACCGCGTGCGCGCCGATGGCCACGACAGCGCGATCTTTATCTCGCTGTGCAGCGAGTGGTCCGCCTGCTATTCCAATGCATGCCTGGTCGCCGAGACCCACGAGCTCGACGTGCGCTGCATCGATTCGCGCACCGGCTCGGGTGCCGAGGGCCTGCTGGTGGAGTACGCGCTCGCCATGCGCGAAGATGGCCGCAGCCTGGACGAGACCGAGGCGCAGATCCGCGCGACCCTGCCCGACGCGCACCTGCTGCTGATTCCCCGCACGCTCGAGAACCTCGTTAAGAACGGCCGCGCGCCCAAGCTCGCCGGCCAGCTCACGCAGATGCTCAATATTCGCCTGGCCGTTTCGCCGGAGTGGCAGTCGGGCGAGATCAAGGCAATCAAAAAGGGTCGCGGCGCCAAGCGCATCGTCGCCAACACTATGGCAGATTGCCTCGCGTTTTTGGACGAGCACCCGGGCTCAAGCGTGCGCGTGCTCACGACCGGCGCCGCCGAGGAGCAGGAGCTTGTCAACGAGGCACTCGCGGGCCAGGATTACGTAGACGCCGGCACCGGCCCCATCGGCTGCACCATCGCCACCCATGTAGGCGTCGACGCCATCGCCATCAGCTACTGCCCCCGCTACCAGCCAACTCGCTAGGGACGCCCACATCAGTTGCGGTGGAATAGGGACTGTTTTTGGCTTATTAGCCGCCAATCAATCCCTATTCCACCGCAACTTAGAAATCGGCAATCAGCCCTGCGGACCCTGGAACAGCTCCTCATGAGAGCCCATTCTGACCAGCCGGATCACAGGATTAGTCTTATGCGGCAAGTAGAGAACGACCACGTCGACCAAGCCATCGGATAGATGGAAATCGATGTGGCCGTTGTAGTTGCCGCCCGGGTTTGAAAGCTCATGGGCGCCATATTCCGCGGGAAGCGAGCCGTGAGCTGCAAGCTCTGCGACCGCCGCCCTAAACTCGGTTTTTAGCTGCGGATGGATGCGCATCGTCCGTTTGTAATCCGCCTTAAACTGAGCCTCGACTTTAATCTCAAACATCGCTAGTCCTCATCGAGGAACGATATAAGCTCATCAGCGTTATTGAATGACGGGCTGTCGTCCGTCAAAATCCCCAACTCATGAGCCTCGGCGATCACCATGGCGCGTCTCGTCGCCTCGTTGGGCACCTCTGCCCTTCCTACGATCTCAAAAGGAATCTTTCGCTGATTTACCAGCTGCCGAACAGCAAGGTTGAGATACGAATTGAGACTTAGACCAACCGTATCCAAGAACTCAGTCGCCTGCTCCTTGAGCCCCTCTTCGATGCGAACCGTCGTAGGCTTAACCGTTGCAGTGGACATACGCGACCTCCTCGCCTCGTCTTTTGCATCAGTATACCCAATTTAGATGGCAGACTGATGTTAAATAGCATCAGTCTGCCATTCACAATACTACAACGACAGGCACGCTCGCCCTATATCAACCCGCTGAGCGCAATGTCGACGGACTCGTTGAGGTCATCGGTAATGTGTACCAGATCCGGATCGAGCGGGCTGATCATACCGGCGCTCATCACCGGGCCGTTGAGCCAGTCGAACAGGCCCTGCCAGTACTCACTGCCCACCAGCACGAGCGGCATGCGCTTGACCTTGTGCGTCTGCACCAGCGTGAGCACCTCGAACATCTCGTCGAGCGTGCCAAAGCCGCCGGGAAACACGATGGCGCCCGAGCTGTACTTAACGAACATGGTTTTGCGCACAAAGAAGTAGCGGAAGTCCATACCGAGGTTTACGTATTTGTTGAGCCCATGCTCGTGCGGAAGCTCGATACCCAAGCCGACCGACTTGCCGTTGGCACTCGCCGCTCCCCTATTGGCCGCCTCCATGACGCCGGGACCGCCGCCGGTGATAACCGCCACGCCGCGCTGCGCGATCTTGCGACCGACCGCGCGCGCCGCCTTGTAGAGCGGATCGGTCTTGGGCGTGCGGGCGCTACCGAAGATGGTCACCGCGGGCCCGAGCTCGGCAAGCGCGCCAAAGCCGTCGACAAACTCAGCCTGAATGCGCAGTACGCGCCACGGATCGGCATGCAACCAGTCGGTCGACTCCTCGGGCGCCAGCAGGTTGGCGTAGGTGTTGTCCTTGGGAATCATGGGACCGCGCATGACCACAGGACCGCGTCGGTACGTCTCGTCGTAGGCCGGCTCGCCCTCGACGTTCTCATTCTTAATCATGGGTACTCCTATCGAGAAAAAGAAAAGCGGGCGGGGTCGACGCCATGCGCCAAACACCCGCCCGAACATCAACTATTCGGTATGGTACCCACGTTGCATCAAGCGCTTGCAAGGCATCGGTCAGCGGTCGCGCAGCCGGCGTCAGCGAATGTGACGAGCGGCTGCCGCTCAACCTTTGCCGTTGCCCACGCTCTGCAAGCGTGCCTGTCGCCCTTAGTAATCCACCGCAGCAGGACTGTTCATCCAGTCGCTCACGAATGCACCGTAACGGCCCTCGATAATGGCCTGGCGGGCACGCTGCATAAGGTTGAGCAGGTAGTAGATGTTGTGCATCGACAGCAGAATGCCGCCGAGCATCTCCTTCTGCGTGACCATGTGGCGGATGAGCGCGCGGCTGTAGCCGCCCGTGCACACCGGGCAGGTGCAGGTGGGGTCGATGGGGCCGTCGTCATGCGCAAAGCGCGCGTTGCGGAAGTTAAGGCGACCCTCGCTGGAGAACGCCGTACCCATGCGGCCCGTACGCGTCGGCAGCACGCAGTCGAACATGTCGATACCCACGCCCACACCGCGCACGAGGGTGGTGGGGTTGCCGACGCCCATCAGGTAGCGCGGCTTGTGCTTGGGCATGTACTCGCTTACGAGCGGTGCCAGGGTCTCGAACATGGTCTCGTGGTCCTCGCCCACCGAGTAGCCGCCAATGCCGTAACCGGGGAAGTCGCCGCACTCCTCCAGATGGCGCAGCGAGCGCAGGCGCAGATCTAGGTGCATGCCGCCCTGAACAATGCCAAAGAGCGCCTGGTCGTCGCGGTTATGCGCCTTATAGCAGCGCTCGGCCCACATACTCGACAGCTCAACGGCGCGCTCAACGTAGGCGCGCGTGGCGGGATAGCCCGGGCACTGATCGAGCTGCATGCAGATGTCGGAGCCGAGCTTCATGGCGATTTCCATGTTGTCCTCGGGCGTCCAGAACACGTGGCGACCGTCGTAATCGTTGACGATAAAGCGCACGCCCTCGTCGGTGAGCTTGACGGCGTCGTTGTGGCTGAACACCTGGAAACCGCCCGAGTCGGTGAGGATAGGACCGTGCCAGTTCATAAACTTGTGCAGGCCGCCCAGCTCGGCGATAGTGTCCTCGCCGGGACGCATGGACAGATGATAGGTATTGGCAAGCACGATCTGGGCGCCGAGCTGTTTGACGGTCTCGGTAGGAATGCCCTTGACGTTTGCCTTGGTGCCCACGGGCATGAAGATTGGCGTCTCGATGTCGCCGTGCGGGGTGTGCAGCACGCCGGCACGCGCATGCGTCGTCGGGTCCTCTGCGATCAGGTCGAATTTAAAAAGGCTCTGGTCCATAAACTGGAACTCCTTGGTTGCGGTTCATACGCAAACCATTATACGGGCAACCCGCAAGAAGCACCGACTCGACAGAAACTAGTGCAAAGGAAACCTGCCCCCCTGCACCAATGCACCAGGATAAAAATGATCCGTTTTCCTCCGTCCCCAACGGATCATTTCCGACGGCGAAAACCCGCCAGATCGAGCAAGGTGCCTTCAAGCAAAATGGCGCCGCAGGTTGAGCATAAGTCAGCGAGCGGGCCGCATTTGAGACAAGGTGACGTGAAACGAAAGGGCGCTGACCTTCTGGTCGCGCCCTTGAAGTTGAACGTCAGATTGTCCAAATGCGGCCCGCGCAGCGTCGAGCCGTTACGCGGTTTGGTAAAACCGCGTAACCCCTAAGGACGCTGGCCCATGCCACCCTCGAGGGTGACGGTCTCACCGTTCATGTACTTAAAGTCGGGACCGCAGAGCTGAACGACAACGCGGCCGATTTCCTTCTCGACGTCGCCGTAGTGACCCGCCGGCGGCATGTGGACGTTGGCCTTGAACGCCTCGGGATAGGCATCTTGGAAGTTCTCGAGCGCAGCGGTCCAAGCAAGCGGGCAAACGATATTGACGTTGATGCCGTCCTTGCCCCACTCGTTGGCGGCAACGCGGGTCAGGCCGCGGATGCCCTCCTTGGCGGCAGCATAGCTGCACTGGCCATAGTTGCCAAACAGGCCGGCGCCCGAGGCAAAGTTGACCACGGAGCCCTTGGTCTCCTTCAGGTGCGGATAGGCCTTCTGCATGTACAGATAGGTAGCATACAGACCGGAGTAAATGGCCAGGTTAAACTGGTCCATGGTGTGATCGGCGATGGTCACGCCCGAGGCGCTGGCCTGAGCATTGTTGACGACGGCGTCGATGCGGCCGAACTCCTCAATGGCCTTGTCGATGACGTTCTGGACGACGGCCTCGTTGTCCTGGCCAGCCGAGACATCGGCCTGAACAGGCAGAACCTTGACGCCGTACTCGGCCTCGAGGGATTCCTTGGCAGCCTCGAGCTTGGCGACGTTGCGGCCGGTGATGACGAGGTTCGCGCCCTCCTTGGCAAATGCGATATCGATGCCGTAGCCGATGGAACCAGCGGAGCCGTCCTTAAGCGTGGCCTTGCCGCCGCCGGTGACGATCACGGTCTTACCAGTGAAAAGTCCCATACAAAGTCCTTTCAAATCGCGACGGGCACGCCCGCCGACTGCGCGTATCCAACTTCACGCGCCAAAAGCTGAGATGCAACTTTAGCGTGTTCAAGCGAAAATAAAAGACCGCGGTAGGCGAACGGCACCACGTCGTTCGGCGAAGGGATTGTCAAGTACAAACTGGATAAAACGGCCGAGTTATTGTTATCAAATCGAGCCATCGAACACGTTTTGAAACTTTGCTGCGGCGCGTGGGATGTCGGCGCGAAACTTTATCATAGGGTGACAAACAACGATGAGGAGCACATGCCTATGACAGACGAGCTGGACCCCCAGACTCAACAGCATATTGATGATTCCGCAGACGTCATCGCAGATACTGACGTTGTAACCTGCGATGGTATCGACATCGACGACCCCATCTTGGACGAAAGCACTACGGCGGAAACCCCTGCCGCAGAAAACGCCGATGAGCAAAACGACGATGCGCCCGCTCAGGACGACGCCCCTGTACAGGACGACGTCCCGCAAGCAGCGGGCCCCATCGAGGTCTCTTCGGAAGAAGAGCTCGATGCCGTCATGGACTCCATGATGGATGCTGTCAAAGCGATGAAAGACGCCGTGGCCGATGCCGATATTGATGCCGAAGAAGAGGAGGCCGCCGAGGCGGCCTCGACCTTTGTGCCCGGCGAGACTCCGGTTGCCGACCAAGGCAGTACCATGCCCTCGTTTCTGCAGCTCGAACATCCCACGATTGGCGCCGATGCGGTCGATCCGCACGCAGCAGGCTTTTCTGTGATCGAGGGCGGTACCGGCAATATCGCCGTGCCGCAGGCTGCCGATGCGGACGCTGCCGGCACCGCTCGCCCGACCGTCCCCCACTCCCCCGCCGCGAGTCGCGATCTGGGGACCGCTGTCTCGAACACCGCGAACGCCGTGGGCACCTTTATCGCCCAGGGCGCCTCGGCCATGCGCGAGATGAACGCCGCGAAAAAGGCACTTGCCGATGCCCGCGCCCACCTGGCCGAACTTGAGCAGCGCATTGCCGATCAGGCCGAGGAGCTCGAGACGCGCCAGGATATCGCTGGCCGCTACGACCAGATCGTCGCCGACCAGCGTCAGGCGATTGCCACGGCCCAAAAGACTGCAGCGGCCGCCGAGATTGACCGTGATGCCCACGCCGCCAAAGCGACAGAGCTCAAGGGTCAGCTCGAACAAATGAAGACAGAGGATGACGCGACTGAGCTCCGCCTGAAGGCCGCACTCGACGCCGTGGAGGCCCGCGAGGCAAGCTCACGCGAGACTGGCAACCGCCTCGTTCGACGTCTTGAGGATTCCAAGCGCATCCGCGACAAGGTGAAGACAGAGCGAGACGCCGGCATTGCCGCCGCACAACAAACCGTCGACGCCACGCGCGCCCAGCTCGAGACGCTGCGTCATGAGTACGCCGAGCTGCAACGCAATCCCTCGGCAAATCCCGCCAACTATACGGTGCGCACCAGCGAACTCTCGATGCAGATCTCCGACACGGCAGATGCCCTGCGTAAAGCCGAAGAAGATGTCCCGCGCATCACCGCCGATCTTGAGCACTCGCTTGCCGCAGCCGAGCAGGCCGTCGAACAGGCGCAAGCCCCCATCGCCGACGCTAAGCGAGCCCATCAGGCCGTGACGACCGAAGCCGATGCCGCGCGCGACGAGTTGCAGACGGCAAAGACTGCCGCCGCGACGCGCCAGCGCGAACTGCGCGAGAAAATCGCCGCCGAGGACAAGGCACGCCACGACCAAGAGCAGACCATCGCCAACGCCCAAGCAGATGCCGCACACGCGCAGTCGATCATCGAACAGGCGACCGAGGTGCACGACCACCCAGAGATCACTGAGTCGCTTGCAGGATCCTTGGCCCGAGACAAAGCCGAACACGCCGAGACCGAGCGAGAGGTTACCCAGCTCGAAGCCACCGAGGACGCGGTGCGCGAGCGTACCCGCGACTCACGCATCAAATTCACCGGCGCCATCGTCTGCATCGTCGCCGCAATCCTGGTGATCATCCTGATCTGGCTGTTCGCGAGCAAGTAAACCAGCCGCCAAAAAACGCTCAACGCAGTTGCGGTGAGATAGTTCCTGCCTAGCCCTCAAAAAGCCAATTCAAGAACTATCTCACCGCAACTTATTAGATTGATGCAAGGCAATCCATCCCTCTTGCACCAATCTCTTGACATAAGGAGTGTCCCCAGGTGCCGGCACAAAAGGAACGTCCCCAAGTGCCAAGTGCCCAATGACTACAGCGACAACCACGGCAACGCCGATGTTTTAGCAACGACAGCGAGCGGGTCGCATTTGAGGCAAGGTGACGTGAAACGAAAGGGCGCTGACCTTCTGGTCGCGCCCTTGAAGTTGAACGTCAGATTGTCCAAATGCGGCCCGCGCAGCGTCGAGTAGTTACGCGGTTCGTAGAACCGCGTAACTAACAAATGAGCATCGCGTCGCCAAAGCTGAAGAAGCGGTAGCGCTCCTCGATGGCAGCGGCGTAGGCATCCATGATCTGGTCGCGGGTGGCAAGCGCGCTTACGAGCATCATGAGCGTGGAGCGCGGCACGTGGAAGTTCGTGATCAGCGCGTCGACCACGTGATAGGTCGAGCCGGGCATGAGGTAGAGCTGCGTCGTGGCGTTCTCGCGTACCACGATGTCGCCACGGCCGAGCGTATCAGCCCCGTCCTCGCGGCCCTCAAAATAGCGCGCCGTCACGGCTGGATCGGACACCGACGCCTCCGCGTCAAACGCGCTTTCGAGCGAGCGCACCGCGGTGGTGCCGACGGCGATCACGCGATGTCCCTCGGCCTTGGCCTTGTGCACGGCGTCGACCACCTCCTGCGATACGTGGTAGCGCTCGGTGTGCATGACGTGCTGCGTAGGGTCGTCCTCCTCCACCAAGCGAAAGGTATCGATGCCCACCTCGAGCTCGACGGCGGCAAACTTCGCACCCTTGGCCTCGATGGCAGCCATGAGCTCGGGCGTGAAGTGCAAGCCAGCCGTGGGAGCAGCGGCCGAATGCTCCTCCTTCATGGCGTAGACGGTCTGGTACTTCTCAGGATCGCCCTCGTAATCGGTAATGTAGGGCGGCAGCGGCACGTGGCCGGCAGCATGGATGGCCTCGTCGAGCGTGCGCGGATCGCCGGCGGCATTGCAACCGGCCGGCTCAAAGCGCACCAGGCGGCCGCCGCGGCTATCGGTGACAAAGTCGATGACCTCGGCCGTCAGCACCACGGGCGCGCCCTCGGGCGCATGGGCACCGCCCGCACGATACTCAATCTGAGCACCGGGCTTCAGGCGCTTACCCGGCTTGACCAGGCACTCCCAAACGTGACCCAGCGGGTCAACGTCCTCGCGGCGCTTGAGCAGCAGCGTCTCGACCACGCCGCCCGAGCCGGCCTTGCGACCGATCAGGCGGGCCGGCATCACGCGCGTCTTGTTGATGACGAGTACGTCGCCCGGCTCGATATAGTCGATGATGTCGCGGAAGATGCGGTGCTCAACGGTACCGCCGTGCTCCAACGGCGTTCCCGCCTGTGAGCCCTTGCGATCCACCACCAGCAGGCGGCAGGAGTCGCGCGGCTCGGCAGGAGCCTGGGCAATCAGTTCCTCGGGAAGGTTATAGTCAAAATCATCGGTACGCATAGACACGTCGGATACTCCTTATATAGCTAAAGTCCGCTCTACATCCTAGCAGGCTGACGTCCCAAATGAACTACTTTTTGGCGGCTTTGCGCTCGTCGCGGATACGGGCGCGGTCCATGGCCGCCTCGACAGCCGAGAAGCGGCAACCACAGTAGTTCTGCCGATACATGCCCAGCTCGCGCGAACGGCGCGTAGCCTCGGGATAATACGGGCGAAAATCGCGGATCACCGGAGTGAGCCCACGTGCCGCCGCCAGGCGCTTGAGCACGTCATTGCAGGTATCGAACAGCTGATACGGCGAGACGGCGAGCGTCGTGCCCACAAACTCAAACCCGCGCTCCTGGGCCACGCGGCACGCCTCGGCCAAGCGCAGGGCATAGCACGCGCGACAGCGACGAGGCCGATCGGCACCCAGCGGTGCCACGCCGGTCTCCCAGTGATCGCGGTCCTCCCCTGCCTCAATGAGCTCGATGTCGCCATCGACACACCACCGGCGCAGCTCGTCCAAGCGGCGCTGCCATTCATCGCGCGGTTGAATATTGGGGTTGGTCCAGCAGATTGTGGGCTCAAACCCCTCCTCGCGCAGCAGGCGAACCGGCTCAAGCGAGCATGGTGCACAGCACGCATGCAGCAACAACGACTTCATCGACATCTCCTCACCCAAAAAAGCGCACGCCAAAGGACGTATCCTCGCAGGCGACAATGCGGCGGTCGCGCAAAATGGTCCGCACGTAATACCAGTCGCCTACACAGCCCGACAAATGCAAGCCGGCAGCCAGATAGCACAGCAGCGGATAGCCCGAAAACGCAAACCCCAGGGCAAGCGTTGTCGTCACAACAACCGTCGGCGCCAGGCAAACCGCCATGTACCGCCGGCGCGAATACACAACGCCTTCGGCGCAGGCATAGATCATCGCCGTCTCGCGATTCGCCCCAAAGGTCACCTTCGCGCCCGCAGGCGCCAGCAGCCTAAAAAACACACCGTGCACCAGCTCGTGCACGGCAAATGAAGCCGCCGAAACCGCAGTCAAGCCGACTATCCAGCCCAAGACGGCCATCCAGCCGCCCGCGTCAGCCGCATCCAGGTCCGCGGGTCCGCCCAGCAGCATAAACACCGGCACCAGGCACACGGCAAACACGCCGACTACGACCATCCCCCACACGAAGCAAGCGTGCAGAAAATCCTCGTCCTCAAACGCATGTATGTTGGAAATCTCATTCATAGCATCTTAGGATAGCGCCCCTGCCACGTACCCGTCCGCATGTGCGATAATGTCGAACGATATGCACGAATTGACCACCGCGTCGCCAGGCCTTGTGCCCGGCCGCGCTCTCACCATATGCGAAGGAGTCCCATGGCATCCAAATACTCCATGAACGACCGTCCCAGCTGGCCTCGCCGCGCCATCGTTACCGCCGGCGAGCCCTACGGCAACAAGGGCCTTCACTTTGGCCACGTCGGTGGCGTCTTTGTCCCGGCCGACTTCTTCGCCCGCTTCCTGCGCGACCGTCTGGGCCGCGAGAACGTCATCTTCACCTCGGGCACCGACTGCTATGGCTCGCCCATCATGGAGAGCTACCGCAAGCTCAAGGAGAACGAGGGCTACGACAAGTCCATTAGCGAGTATGTCGAGTCCAATCACTCCCGCCAGGCCGCGACCCTCAACAACTACAACATCAGCTGTGACATCTACGGCGGCTCGGGCCTTGAGCCGGCGGCCCAGATCCACAACGAGGTGACCGCTGAGATTATCGAGCGCCTGCACGAGCAGGGCACCATCTCCAAGCGCTCCACGCTGCAGTTCTACGATGCCAAGGCCGGCACGTTCCTCAACGGCCGTCAGGTGATCGGCCGCTGCCCCATCCAGGGCTGCAAGTCCGAGAAGGCCTATGCCGACGAGTGCGACCTGGGCCACCAGTTTGAGCCCGAGGAGCTCATCGCGCCTAAGAGCCAGCTCACCGGCGAGGTGCCCGAGCTGCGCCCGGTAGACAACCTCTACTTCGACCTGCCGGCCTACCTCGACTTTATGAAGACCTATACCGACAAGCTCGCCCAGAACCCGCAGGTTCGCTCCGTGGTCTCCAAGACCATGGAGGAGTGGCTGCTGCCGGCTCAGCTCTACATCCAGAACAAGTTCCGCGAGGCCTTCGATGCCGTCGAGGATCAGCTTCCCGAGCACACCGTGCTGGAGCCCGAGGGAAACAAGAGCAGCTTTACCGTCACCTTCCCCAGCTGGAAGGAGCGCGACGACGCCCATGCGGTGCTCGCCAACGGCGGCGTGCGCTTCCGCAGCGGCAAGGCGCTCGTGCCTTTCCGCATCACCGGCAACATCGACTGGGGCGTTCCGGTGCCCCAGGTCGACGGCGTTTCCGACGTCACCTGCTGGTGCTGGCCCGAGAGCCTGTGGGCGCCCATCAGCTATACGCGTACCGTGCTCGCGCGCGATGCCAAGGCCGCCGGCGTGACCGAGGGCGTCGCCGCCCAGGATGCCGCCCTCATGGGCGAGCCCGCTGCCGACTCCACACAGGTGCCCGCGCCCACCTACCAGCACAGCTCGCTCGACTGGCGCGACTGGTGGTGCTCGGACGACGCACAGATCTACCAGTTTATCGGTCAGGACAACATCTACTTCTACTGCATCGCGCAGACCGCCATGTGGGAGGCCCTAGGCTGGAACCTCACGCAGAGCACCGTCAGCGCCTGCTACCACCTGCTCTACATGGGCAAAAAGGCCAGCTCATCCTCGCAGACTCCTCCCCCGCCGGCAGACGACCTGCTCAACCACTACACCTGTGAGCAGATGCGCGCGCATTGGCTGTCGCTCGGCCTGTCCGAGAAACCGGTGAGCTTTAGCCCCAAGGCATACGACACGCGCGTGACCGGCAAGGACAAGGACGGCAACGAGGTGCGCGCCTGCGACGACAAGCGCGTTATCGACCCCGCCCTTAAGGAGAGCGCGCTGCTGACCGGCGTGTTCAACCGCCTGGCCCGCAGCTGCTTCTACGGCGTCGCCGTCAAGGAAGGCGACGAGAGTCCCTATCGCAACGGCTGCATTCCCGCCGGTGCCGCCTCTGCTGCCGTGGTCGAAGCTGCCGAGCAGGCCGCCCTTGCCTTTGAGCAGGCCATGTACAAGTTCGAGACGCACCGCGCGCTCGCCGTGTGCGACGACTACCTGCGCGCCGCAAACAAGCGCTGGAGCGATGCCTCCAAGGCCGCCAACAAGCTCGAGGGCGAGCCAGCCAACGCTGCCATGAAGCAGGCCCTGGTCGACGCCTTTACCGAGCTTCGCGTGGCGACCGTCCTGATGCACGGCATCGTGCCGGCCGGCTGCGAGCTCATCTGCGAGTACTTCGACGTCGACCCGGTCGCCTTCTTTAGCTGGGACAACATCTTTGCCTCCACGGACGAGTTCGTGGAGATCCTGGGCGAGAAGCCCGGCGAGCACCGCGTGAAGCCGCTGCCCCCGCGCTTCGACTTCTTCAGCAAGCACGAGAGTCAGTACTAAGCCAACACCAAGGCAGAGTAGTCAATTTGGGACGGGGCTATTTTAGCTACCCCGTCCCAAATTTAACTGCAACGCCTGCCGAAACGGACGGGCAGCTAAAATAGCCCCGTCCCAAATTGACTACTTTTAATGGAATGGGAAGGAAAGACGGATGTCCAAGCCGCGTCGTCGTAAGCAGAAAAAGCAGGTCAAGGCCGAGCTCAAGCTCAGGCAGTTTGCTGCTACCGAGCTTTCCGACCAGCTTGCCGCCCTTCCCTGCGCCGCCGACCTGCCGCGCTTTATGGTCGACACGGTCGCCGGCGCCTATGCGCCCGCCGATGCCAAGCTCATGATCGAGGGCTTCGGCGCCGCGGCCACACGCCCGGTCACGCTGCGCGCCAACACGCTCAAGGCGACCGCCGAGGACATCGCTGCGGCGCTCGATGCCGCCTGCATCGCCCACCAAACCGTTACCTGGTATCCGGACGCCTTTATCCTGCCCGAGGCCCAGGTTTCAGATCTGTGGGATCTCGACATCTACCGCGACGGCAAAATCTACCTGCAGAGCCTGTCATCCATGATGCCGCCGTTGGTCCTGGGCGCCCAGGCAGGCGAGGACATCCTGGACATGTGCGCAGCCCCCGGCGGCAAGACGACGCAGATCGCCGCCCTCACCCAGGGACAGGCGCACCTCACCGCCTGTGAGATGAGCATTCCCCGCGCCGAAAAGCTCGAGTCGAACCTCCATCGCCAGGGTGCCAAAAACGTGCCCGTCATGCGCATCGACGCACGCGAGCTCGACGAGTTCTTCCGCTTTGACCGCATCCTGCTCGACGCTCCCTGCACCGGCACGGGCACCGTCATCAGTGGCAACGAGAAAAGCCTGCGCGGCCTCACCGAGCAGTTGCTGAGCAAGTGCGCCCGCTCGCAGCGAGCACTTCTGGACCGCGCCATGGGGGCCCTCAAACCGGGCGGCACGCTCGTCTATTCGACTTGTTCGATCATGCCGCAGGAAAACGAGGACGCCCTGCAAGAGGCCCTCGACAAGCACATGGATTGCGAGCTTATCCCCCTCGACGGCACACCGAGCGAAAGTGAAGCGCGTCGCGCCCAGGATGCCGGCGAGGAGCCGCATATCGAGTGCAACGCCCTCACCGAGGCCATCGCCGCCGGCCATGTCTCGGCCATCGCCAACGGTATGCCCGGCACGCTGACCATTCCGCCTAGCCGCGATTTTGAGGGCTTCTACATTGCCCTGATCCGAAAACGCAGCTAGCGCACGGATCAAAAACTCAACAAGCTATCTCTGTGCGCGTTTGCCCTGCTGGTCGCGATGCTGTTTAAGCATCGCGCGCTCCTTGCGTTCGGCCCTTTTGCCCTTAATGGCCGTGACCACAAAGTAGATAACCGCGGCGGCAACGATTGCGCCCACGCACAGGCCAATCGAGCCAAACATTGCTGTCAATTCCATACCGCGTCACCTCTCTTTTAAACGGGACTTTCAAGATAGCACCTCGATCCTCGCCACCACAGCTCCTTCACGTTCTCCCGCCCTTCGGTCTAACGGATGGTGCGGCGGGGAAAAATCAACTCGTCAAACGATTTAGCATTCGCAATTCCGGCTGCATCGCGCCGGCCACCATCGCATAGAATCG
The DNA here is from genome assembly GCF_015670745.1 of Collinsella aerofaciens. Lineage (GTDB taxonomy): Bacteria > Actinomycetota > Coriobacteriia > Coriobacteriales > Coriobacteriaceae > Collinsella > Collinsella aerofaciens_T. The sequence continues at coordinate 16,338 of NZ_JADPCH010000001.1, forward strand.
AGCCTCCATGGATACCCTCAACGACCTAAACGAACGCGTCGACGCCTTTGTCGGCACCAGCTCCTTCGACACGCCTGCCGCGGCAAACGACCAAGCTCCCATCGATGTACCCGCCGAGGTTCACGAGGACATCGTCGCCTCGGTCGATTTCTCCGAGGTCGAGCTCGCAGACGAGTTCACCGAGCCCCAGGTAGCCGTGACCCCCAACGGACTGCTCCCCATGGAGCCCCTGCCCATCGACGGACGTCTGCGCAAGGCTGCTCTTCGCATGCCCGACGAGATCGAGGAGGCCAGCGGCTTCACGCTCTTCGGACGTCGTATCAAATCGCTCATCTACACCACCGACGTGGCCGTCATCCGCAACTCCAACGCCGATGCCGTCTTTGCCGTTTACCCCTTCACGCCGCAGCCGGCCATTACGCAGGCGCTGTTGACCGTCGCCGAGTGCCCGGTCTTTGTAGGCGTGGGCGGCGGAACTACGACCGGTAAGCGCTCCGTACAGATGGCAGCCGTCTCCGAGATGCAGGGCGCGGCGGGCTGCGTGGTCAACTCCCCCGCCACTGCCGAGATGGTCGAGCACATCACCAACATCGCCGACATCCCCGTCATCGCCACAGTCGTACGTTGCGACGATGATGCGCATGCCAAAGTGCGCGCCGGTGCTAAGATTCTCAACATCGCCGCCGGCAAAAACACACCCCAGGTCCTGCGTGAACTGCGCGAGCACTATCCCAACCTGCCGCTCATCGCGCCGGGCGGCAAGACACCCGAGAGCATCCGTGAGACCATCGCCGCCGGCGCCAACGCCATCATCTGGACGCCGCCTTCGGCCCAGCAGCTACAGACCGACATGATGCAGCGTTATCGCAAGATGAAGGAAGACGCCACACCTGTCATCTCGCGCGACGATGTGCCCATTATCGACCAGGTCGCCGCCGCCGAGGTCAGCCAGGTCGAGAACATGAATCCCGACGTGCCGATTCCCGACGAAGTCATCGAGCGTGTCGCTTCGATCCACGAGCGCGTCGAGGAGCATCGCGCCAACCGCGGCCTCAAGCCGTCACTGCACGGCTTCTTCTTCCGCGGAAAGAAACGCTAGCCGCAACAGCAAGGCCCGCCCCACAAACGTGAGGCGGGCCGTTTTCGTTTGAGCAATCACGCAGCGACGTGATGAGCCAAGTTAATCCACGCGCTTGTCGCCCATAAAGAAGAGCGCCACCGTACCAGGTCCGGTATGCGAGCCAATCAGAGTACCGATGTCATTGATCTCAATCTTGCCTTTAAGCTGCGGAACCTGTTCCTCAATCAGCGCCGCAACTGCCTCGGCATCCTCACGGCACGCCGAGTGCGACATGATGCACTTACCCGAATAATCCACACCGTCCTGCACGTGTGCCATCATGGTCTTGGCCATCTCGGAAATCGCGCGCTTCTTAGTGCGAATCTTCTCACGTGGCGACAGCTTGCCATCGCAATCGACCGTCATAAGCGGGCAAATCTTAAGCGCCGTGCCGATGATCGCACTCGCAGCCGAAATGCGACCGCCTCGTAGGTAGCTCGACAGATCGGTCGAGAAGAACCAGTGGTGCAGGTTGAGTTTGTGCTCCTCGATCCAGGCAGCCGTCTCGTCGAGTGAGGCCCCGCTATCGCGCACGTCGGCGGCATATTCCAGCAACAGGCCAAAGCCCGAAGACGCCGCCAGCGAATCGATGACGCGCACCTTGCCGCCCTGGGGATAGCGATCCGCGAGCATCTGCGCCGCAACGCAGGCCGATCCATACGTGCCCGAAATACCCGACGACAACGTCAGGTGCAGCACGTCTTTACCCTCGGCAACAAACGGCTCCCAAAACTCCTCGTACTCACCCACGCTCACCTGAGACGTCTTGGGCATGGCGCCCGCGGCAATCTGGGCAAAAAACTTGTCCGGCGTAATCGACTGATACAGATCGTCCGTATGGACAACATCGTCGATCTCGTAATGAAAACACACGACAGGGATATTGCGCGACGCAAAGAACTCACGGGTTCGGTCGGCGGCGGATTCACAGGTCAGGACAAAATCACTCATATGAGGCTCCTTACGTATTGCTGCGCAAATTATCGCACAGTGAGCCTACATACGGTACATATGTCCACTATTTACCAAATCGAACCAAAAATAGCGAACATCTTTACCACCATCGTCTCCACCGACCCCACGCATAAATATCTGAGAAAACACCCTCTGTCGTCTCCACTCAACCGCCATATCTACCTCAACTAAATCGATTTACCAAACCGTTCAGCCGACAATTCAGCCGCTGGCGCAAAATCGAAACAAAAGCGGCGCATACTGATAAACGTTTGACGCTGTTTCATCAGTTTTACCAGCCCCATCGGAAGGTGTTTCATGGTCGCATTCGATCGCAACCCGCAAGACTTCAAGTATCTGCGCCTGCTGTCGAGACAGTTCCCCACCGAACAATCCGCGTTTACCGAAATTATCAACCTCTCGGCCATCCTCAACCTACCCAAGGGCACCGAGCATTTTATGAGCGACGTGCACGGCGAGTACGAAGCCTTTATGCACATCCTCAATAACTGCTCGGGCGTCGTGCGCGAACATGTCGACGAGATCTTTGGCGACACGCTCTCCTTTGACGAAAAGGGCGAGCTGTGCACGCTCATCTACTACCCGCGCGAGAAAATCGAGCTGGTCCGCAGCCAGCGCGAGGACTCGCCAACCTGGTACAAGACGATGCTTGACCAGCTCATCATGGTCGCTCGCTCGCTTTCAAGCCGCTACACGCGCTCCAAGGTGCGCAAGGCCATCCCGCGCGACTACGCCTATATCATCGACGAGTTGTTGCACACGCACCCGGACGAGAACAACTATCGCGTGCGCTATCACGAGCGCATCGTGGAGTCCATCCTGGAGACCGCAAGCGCCGACGACTTTATCGAGTCGCTCGCTTCGCTCATCAAGCGCCTGGCCGTCGACCACCTGCACCTGGTGGGCGATATCTTCGACCGCGGCGGCGGCGCGGCCAAGATTATGGACCGCCTGCTCACCTACCATTCACTCGACATCCAGTGGGGCAACCACGACCTGCTGTGGATGGGCGCTGCGGCCGGTGAGCCTGCCTGCATCGCCACGGTATTGCGCAACAACCTACGCTACGACAACTACGAGATTCTAGAGAACGATTACGGCATCTCGCTGCGTGAGCTTGTTGCCTTTGCCGATGCCACCTACACCGCCGGCGAGTCCATCACTCCGCTGATCAAGGCCATCAACGTGCTGCTCTTTAAGCTCGAGGGCCAGATTATCCAGCGCCACCCCGAGTTCGATATGACCAACCGCCTGTTACTCGACAAGATCGAACACGACACCGGCACGGTCACGCTCGCCGACGGCAGCGTGTGGCCGCTCACGACCAACGACTTCCCCACCGTCGACCCGGCGGACCCCTATACGCTCACGCCCCAGGAGCAGCACATCATCGACAAGCTCGTGTCCGAGTTTGTCACCGCCGATCACCTGCATCGCCATATCGATTTCCTCTATTCCCACGGCTCGATGTACAAGGTCGCCAACGGCAACCTGCTCTTCCACGGCTGCGTTCCGCTCAACGAAGACGGCACCTTTAGCAGCATGAACTGTCTGGGCACCTGGCACGCCGGGCGCGATTATCTCGATTTTTGCGACCACATCGCCCGCCGCGCCTGGCGCGTGGGCGACCGCGACGCTCTCGACTGGATGTGGTACCTGTGGATTGGCTTTAACTCGCCCGCCAGCGGACGCCTGGTGCGCACCTTTGAGCGCGCCTATATCGCCGATAAGAGCACCTGGGTCGAGCCGATGGACCCGTACTTTACGCTTACCAAGTCGCCCTCGGTCTGCGATGATATCATGCGCGAGTTTGGCGTCGCGCCCATGGCATGCTCGCCGACCGGCCACATCATCAACGGCCACACGCCCGTTAAAACCACCAAGGGCGAGCAACCCATCCGCGCCGAGGGCAAGCTACTGGTCATCGATGGCGGCTTCTGCCGCGCTTACCATCCCAAGACGGGCATCGCCGGCTATACGCTCATCTCGAGCTCGCGCGGCTGCCGCCTCAAGTCGCACCGGGCCTTTACGACGGTTGCCGAGGCACTCACGCGCAACGTGGACATCGAAAGCGAGACCAACCGTTTTGACCAAGCGGACCGTCGCCGCATGGTGAGCGACACCGATACTGGCGCCAAGATCCGCAGCCAAATCCAAGACCTGCGTCAGCTGCTCGATGCATATAGAAACGGTGCTATCGAGGAGCGCGCCTAGCACCACCCGCGGGGATTGGCTAAACATGCTGAGTTTGTCATCCCCGCGGCGCTTCGGCGCCAGCTTAAGGCAGGTACCATGCAAAAGCTCCTTGCGCAGATCATGAAATTTGGCGTCGTCGGTGTCATTGCCACGGTTATCGACTTTGGCATTATGAATCTGCTCCACTACGGTCTCGGCCTCAACATCCTAATCGCCAACACCAGCGGCTTTATCATCTCACTCATCTTTAACTACCTCGCAAGCATGAAGTACGTGTTTGCGCACAAGGAAGGCATGAGCCGCCGCCGCGAGTTCATCATCTTTGTCGTGCTGTCCGTGATCGGTTTGGTGCTCAACGACGGCATCGTGCTGGCGCTCAACGCCGGTCTGGGGCTCGAGGCCAATATCGCCAAGATTTGTGCCACCGCGCTTGTCATGGTCTACAACTTTGTGACCCGAAAAATCTTCCTGGAGGGCGACGAGACAAAATAGCTCGAAACCCCTGCAGCATTACGGCGCCCACGGACGACGCGCACTCAGCGCAGTATCGTCCGTGGGTGTCGCTCGTTTACGGGCAAATTTTTAACGTTTGCGGATTAGCTCTTGAAAATTTGGCGAGTTCATATAGTTATTGGCAAAGACCTTACGTTTCCCTTGTAAAAGCTCTAAAGTATCCTCTGCTCGATTCATCAACGCATTGGATGTGATTACGTGCGCAAGGCGCTGGCACAACCTCATACCAAGCAGTTCCTCAAGTTTGCTGTCGTGGGTCTTATCTCCTTTGGCATCGACTGGGGCATGCTCATTGCGCTCGTCGAGCTGTTCCACCTCGACTTTTTGATGAGCACCACGGTTTCGTTTATCACGTCCGTCGTGGTCAACTACTGGCTCAGCATGAAGTACGTGTTCGACCACCGCGAAGGCATGAGCCGCAAGCGCGAGTTCACGATCTTCACCATCCTGTCGGTGATCGGCCTGGGCCTCAACGACCTGTATATGTTTGTGGGCGTCACGTTTTTGAGCATCGGCTACCAAGCCATGAAGGCCATCGCCACGTTCCTCGTCACCTGGTACAACTACTTCAGCCGCCGCTTCTTCCTCGAGGGCGCACGGTCATAGTCGATTCACTATTTGCTTGAATGTATAACCGGTTGGAATTCCCATTCCAACCGGTTTTTTGTTTGCCGAGAGACCCGGCGACCCAGTCCCATTCGCACGAAAAACGGGCGGCCCGGATGTTTGTCCGAACCGCCCGTTTGGTGCGATATGTCGAGGTCCCTAGCCTGTAACGTAATACCAGACCACGTTGTCGCCATTGGAGAGAACGTAGTTACTGCAGGCCGTCATGGGTTGTGAGCCATTAACGGAATAACACCAGCCACTAGTGCCGCCGTGTTCATACTCGGCAAGCCCACCAATTGCCTTCACGTATACGCCGTGATAAAGAGGCGAGTTTTCGGCATTAACAGAAAGGCCCAGCGCGCACAGGGCATCGTAGACGGTAGCGCCTTCGTTAAAGGTAAAGGTGCCACCAGAGGACACAGGATTGCCCACAGCGCTCGATGTGACCGAAACCGTCACCGTAACGTAGTTGGACTCCTGTGAGCCGCTCTGGCCGCCCGAGGAGGCGTTTCCACCATTAGAGGATGAGGCTCCATTAGACGACTGGCCACCGCCCGAAGAAGCACCACCAGACACCTCGGAAGTATCGCCGGCGCCCGTATTCTGGGCAGCGGATTTATCGCCAGACTTCTTGCCGGCCTGGTCCTCGGACTTCTTGCTATCCGAGTTTTTGTCCGATTCCTTGTCCGAAGACTCGGAATCGTCCTTGCCGTCGTTCGAACCCTTGGACTCGTCTTTTGCGTCATTCGATGACTTGGAATCCTTGGAACTGGCCTCGCCCGAAGTCGTAGTCGAGCCAGATGCCTTGGTGTCCTTGGTGACGACGCTCTCCCCCGTCACGGTCTGAATGATCCAGTCGATGGACCAGGCACCGCTTGTGGAAGGATGGACGAAACCCAGCGAGACGACGATCAGAATGGTGCACGCGGCAGTCAGAACGCCAAGGAGCGCCTTGCGACGAGAGGCGGACGCCGCCGAAGCGGCGCCCTGTTGCTTTGCATCGTCGAACTGAATGAACGAGGAATCCGGTTGCTTGGAGTCAGCGTCCTTGGATTTATTGGACACAGCCCTCACCTACCGACGTTTGGTGAACACGAACACGCCGACGATGGCGAGACCGATGACGCCGGCGGCAACGCCAACAATGGCGAGCGGGTTGGTGCCAGTCTCCTGCTCGGAAGCACTAGAGGACTTCTTAGCAGTGGCCGTGGAAGCAGCACCCGTATCGGACTTGGAATCGGACTTCTTGTCGGACTTGTTTTCCTTGGTCTCGGCCTTGGTCGACACCGTCGTCTTGGTCACCGGCTTCTGACCCGGGGCGATAGCGCCGCCCTTCGAGCCGGAACCAGAACCCGCGCCAGCGCCAGCGCCGGAACCAGTACCGGTACCAGAACCGCTGCCGCTATTGGAACCAGCGCCGCCATTACCGCCAGGGTTAACGGCATTCTTGGTCCACTTGGCATACAACGTCAGGTCGGCCGTCACCGGCGTACTGAAGTCGTACGCCTGCGTGCAAGGCTCATCGGTATACCAACCGCCGAAAGTGTAGCCATCGCGCATCGGATCGGCCGGCTTGACCAGCTTGCCATCGGACGTAGCAACAAACTTAGTGTCGCAAGCAGACCCGCCGTTGGAATTAAAGGCAACCGTCCAAGACTCAACGGCCCCAAGCTTGAACAGCGTGCCCGAGTCATTGATGTAGTACAGGTTGCCAGATGCATCGGCAATGACCGGAGAGTCACAGTACTGGTAATGGCCAGCCGCATCATAAATCTGCGTCGCCTCTGCATCGCCGAGCGTGTAGCGGTACACGCCACCACCGGCAGAGTAGTTGACGTGGTCCTTGTTATCCACACTGTTAACGGTGAAGTACACATAGGTCTTGCCGCCCTGAACACTCACCAGCGGAGTAGCAGCAATACCGTTAAATCCGGCCGGTAGTTCTTTACCGTCAGCAGCGGTGACCATCGTGGTCTTACCGGTCTTCAGATTATAGAGAACCAGAGCAGATCCAGTAGCCGTCTGCCCACCGACAATCAAGTTGTCGCCAGACACCGCCGGGGCGCTCATGTTATTCGTAAGACCCAGGTCGACCGTCTTCTGCTCGCTCAGCACGCCCTTCGCCGAAAGCGAAATCACATGGAGCTTTCCGTCGTGCGTCATCTGATAGAAGGTCGAGCCATTGGACGGATCGGCGACGCAGTCAGCGTTCGCAAGGGCGCCGAGCTTCATGGTCGAAACGACATCACCCGTTGCCTTATCAATGCACTTAAGCGTACCCGCGCTCGTGGGGACGATGGCGTACTTATCCGTCAGGGCAGCGCCAGTCCAATAATAGCCCTCAGCTGCGTCGATGTTCTGCCAAGAGACTTCGCCTGTGGCGATCTTGATGCGCGTAAAGGAACCGTTGACGTATTTCTTCCCATCAGCCGTGCCTACATAGACGTACTCGCCGTCCGAAACGACGGTGCAGGAGCTCTGCGTCAAGTCCGTCAAACCAGGCGTCAGCCACTTGCAGATCAGCTTGTCTGCAGTAATCGCCTGGACCGCGCCGCCGTTGAGCGGAACGATGATAAGGCCATTGGTATAGATCGGACGAGAGGTATAGCTCACCTTGGAGGCAAGCGGCGCAGAGGCAACCTTTTTGCCCGTGGACGAATCAATCTTAATGAGCTCGTTCTCGGTCGCGATGTACACAAAGCCGTTAGCGATGACAGGCTCGCTGCAGTTGGCATACTGCTGACCAGACTCGGCCTTCCAATCGAAGGCCCACTTAAGACCGGCGGCCTGCGCAGGCGTCTTGGCATCCGTTACGGTCGAACCGTTGCCACTGTTGCCGTAGCCGGCCCACTCGGCATCCCAATCAGGAGTCGTCGCGCTCGGATCCACGACAATCTTGTCGGGATCGGGCATGGGCGAATTATCGGTGGTATAGGCAAGCGTGACCTTATCGCCGCTCTTGAGCGTAATCTGATTGGCGCAGAGTAAGGAGGGCTCTCCGTTGATATACAGATGCCAATATTTATTGGTCGCAGCATCCCAACCATACGGCTTGTGATCGAACGGCGAAGTAATGGAATTCAGGAACCAGTACTCACCACTCTGGGAGCCGTTGTACGCAACGCCCTTGGCCTTCAGAACTGCCTCAATAAGGTTCTGGGCCGTGGAGCCTTCGGGCAGAGAAACATTGCTTGCCGTGCCCCAACGCGTATTGTTCCCGTTGACATCGGGACCGATAACATCGGCGGATCCAAGCACCTGACCGGGGAGGGCATCGGCGTCAGCACCATACATAAAGGTGACGGCGTCACCCTCCTGGAGCTTGTAGGCACCGGCGCCAACGTCGGCGAACTTGCCATTTACGTAGAAGCGCCAATAGCTCTTGGTCGCAGCATCCCAGCCATAGGACTTACCATCAAACGGCGAAGTAATGCCGTTGAGGAACCAGCCCCAAGACGATTCGCCAGCATCGAGAGTAAGGCCGGTCTGCTCAAGGAGATCCTTGGCAGTAGAGCCTGCCTTGAGACTCGTCTGGCCCGTCGAAGCCCAAACCTGCTGCTTGCCGTCCTTGTCCTTGCCAAGCACCTGAACGGAAGCATGGACAGAATCGGACGGCAACTGGTCGCCCCAGCCACCGTAGAACCACGTGACGGTATCGCCGGCATGGATGGTGACATTGTCCGCCGTATAGTCACTCGACTTGCCGTTGATAAACAGCTGCCAATAGGTCGAATAATCTTGGGGCGTACCCAGCTCAACACCGTTGTACTTAAGGCTCAGAATGAAGGAGCCCGCAGCAACGGCGTCAATATCATTCGCCTCAAGCGCGACCTTCGTAAGATCAAGCGCGCTCGAACCGGACGTCACCACATACTGCGCGTTGTCGACCCAGGTCTGAGTCTTGCCCTGGGCATCGCGACCAATGACGGTCACATTCGCAGCAAGCTGGTCCTTAACGACAGGGGACGCGCTACCAGCCGTATAGGCAAACTCAATCTTCTGCCCCTGGGTGAGTTTGACGCTGCTCGCGCCAACCGAGGAAGACGCGCCGTCGACGAACAGCTGCCAGTAGGCATGAGTCGTCGAATCGTAGGCAAGCGTGCGGCCATCGCTCGGGGAGGTGATGCTTTCGAGGTAGAAACCGTATGCCGTGTTCGGATCGTACTTCGCCTTGAAGCCCGTCTTCTCCTGCAGCTTAATGAAGGCATCCGCAGCCGTCGCGCCCTCGTCGAGCTTGAGCTGCGTAGGCGCCACCCAGGTCTGAGCCTTGCCGTCGGCATCGGTTCCGATAATCGAGAACGAGACCTCGATTTGCTTCTTGACGACATCGCCAGTTTCTGTCGGGTTCTCTGTCTGGACGGCAGCCGCGGCGGCAGATCCTGCTTGGCCAGCGGATGCCGTCGAAGACTGCTCGCTCGTGGCAGGGCTCTCCCCCGTCGCCGAGCCTTCGTCGCCAGTTGCTGCCTCTGTAGTGGCGGCACTAGCTGCAGGCGCGCTCCCGGAATCCGAAACCTCGGCGCCGCTCTGCTCAGCGGTACCGCCCGCAAGCGCTGCGTCCTCGCCTGGCGTCGTAGCCTGAGCCACAGCGTCGGTAATGCCCTCGGCACCCTCGGCCCACAGCTGAGCCGGCGTGGTGCCAAAGGCCATCGCGAAGGCCAGGAATGCCACCAGGCAGCGCTTTGCCACGCCGCGCGCGATTACGCCACGGCGACGAAGCGAGGCACGCTGGCACTCGTCCTCAAACATATCCATTTGTCTCCTACTGTCTGTACTTGGAGCGTTGCCTTGAAGCTGCCCCACGTCATCGCGCATGTTGCGCTCGAGTTCCCCCATCGGGGTCCCCCTTCCCTCCAGAGCCCTATGCACACCGGCGGCATATGCCGCAGCCGCATGCAAGATGGGAGGCGATCCGACTTAACCTTAACGGCTCAGGCGCGTCGTCCGATCTGCGACGCAAACATCCCGAGCCAAGAGGAATTACGGTTACTGGTACAGCCGGGGACTTGCACCCCGATTCTCCCAAACGCGCAGGAAAACCGCGCGTTCGTGCGTCTCCGCACCACCATCTAGGCCATCGATTATTACCGTCAAAATGGTATCACGCAAAAGGGCCCCGCACACAGGCGAAGCCCAAGGTAAAAGCTATTGTTTGCGATAGGAAAATGCGGTGACGGTCGCAGCCTCTAGTGCTTGCCGCCGTGACTGTTGAGCCAGATATTGCGGCCCAGCATAAGCGCCAGCACCAGCGCGCTCACGTAGCCAAAGAAGCCGATGACCGGAATGCCGAGGACAACCGGCTCGATGCGCGCGTAGTACACCACCGACGAACCGATAAACAGGCCAGCGATAACGATAGCCATCGACATACGGTCGATAATTCCGCCCAGCTGTCGCAGTGCCTTATCGCTGCTCATGATCTGCGTGTTCACCTTAAGCTGGCCGCGCGTGAGCATGCGCGAAGCCAAGCCCAAATACTCGGCCGCCTCGAGCGAGCCTTTTGCCGCGCGATAGCTGCTCGCGGCAAGATCGCGTCCCATATCACGCACGCGCGCATAGGTGCTTTTTTCGTTTTTGATGTGCGTCTGGATGATCTGGATCATGTTGACGTTGGGCATATACTCGGTCAGCAAACCCTCGAGCGTCACCATGCCGCGGGCGAACATCGTCACCACGCTCGGCAGCTCAACATCGTTTTTGCGCGCCAGGTTTAGCAGCGAGGTCAAAAACTCGCCGATATCCAGATCTTTAAGGTCAAGACCCGCAAAGTCGGCGACGATAAAGTCCAAGTCGGACAAAAAGGCCGAATGATCGAGCTCGGCCGAGTCGCCACGCGTCACGGCGAAGCGCATGAGCGAATCCTTGAGCTTGGGCACGTCACCCTCGGCCACGGCGAAAATCATGTCCTTAACGATGCCACGATCGTGGCTCGACATGCGTCCGACCATGCCCAAGTCGATAAAGTAAACGATGCCGTCCTTGAGAATGATGTTTCCCGCATGCGGGTCGGCATGGAAAAAGCCGTCGTCGAGCACCTGCGTCGAGTAGTCCTCGACAATCGCGGCACCGATCTTTTCCAAGTCATAGCCCTCGGCCACCAAGCGTTCAGGATCGGCAATCGAAATGCCGTCGACGTAGTCCATAACCACCACGTGCTCGGTGCACAGGTCCAGATAGGATTTAGGGCACGTCACGCCATGAACGCTCTTATGGAACTCGTAGAAGTCGTTGAGGTTTTTGGCCTCGGCCAAAAAGTTGGTCTCCTCGCGAAACGAGGTCCACAACTCCTCGACTACGCCGTGCAGGTCAACGAATTGATCGGTGTTGACGAACTTGGAAACGATACGCACCACCGAGCGGATGATATCGATGTCCTGTGCCATAACCTGCTGCGCACCGGGGCGCTGCACCTTGACGGCCACGTCCTCGCCCGTCACCAGACGAGCGCGGTGTACCTGCGCGAGCGACGCACTACCGAGCGGGTTGGGGTCGATCGCATCGAACATCTCCCCCAGGCGCAGGCCGTATTCTTCTTCCAGACAACTGAGTACGACCTCGTACGGCACCGGTTCCACGTCGGAGCGCAGACGACGCAGCTCGTCGCAAAAGCGTTGCGGCAGAATCTCGGACCGGTTGGCCAAAATCTGCCCCATCTTGACGAACATGGGGCCGAGTTCCTCGAGCAGGCGGCGCAAACGAACCGGCGTGAGGTTATCCCACACGCGGTACTTTTTGACCAGGCGAACAATCTGCCCAATGCGTTCGCGACGACCCGCCGGCGTGAGCTGGTATTCCTCGTCCGGCGCCATCGCGTCGGGCTCCTCGGGCACCATATCGACAGCGCGCGGCTTCTTGCGAGCGCCCGAGACGGCGGCATCGACCTCATCGACAACCGCCGCCTCGTCACCCAAGGGATCTAGATTGTTGTAATCGGTGGTGGAATCTGCCATCTGCGCTGCTACTCGGCCTCTTCGGTATCCTTCGCATCGTCGGGCTCAACGGACTCGAAGGGCACCGAGGTCACGTTGTCCTCGACCGAATCGACGATGTCGCGCACATGGGCCAGGAAGGCCGTGCGCTCGGGCGCGGTCATAACGCGGACGCGGGCAAGGATGAGTTCGTCGAGCACGCGCTGGGCCGCGGTCTCGCCCTGCATGCCCAAGCGCTCGGTCAGATCGGAGATGGTACCACCGGCCTGCTCGAACATGTCGGACACACTGCGGGCGATATCGGGGGTGGCGGTGTCCTTGCGGACCTGCTCGCCCTTGGTGTTAAGGTCGTCGAGGACCTTCTTGCCGCCTTCGACAGCAACGGCGGCAGCGCCAAAGCCCACGTTAATGGCGCCGTTAACAAGCTGATCGAGTTTCATAACCATGGTTGTCTCCAATCACAAACAACTGCATTGGCGTTCTTGTACCCAAGATTGAGCGAAAGCGACAAAGCGTTTTAGCGCTATTCAATCGACGGGAAATCCCTACCTCACGTTGTCGTTCATCGCGAAAGAGTTCTTCATGGCGCAGCTCGTGGTGTAGAGCACCTTGCCCAGCAGGGCATCGGTCTCCACGCGGACACGCTCGGCAAAGGCCTCGTTGGCGCGTGCAAGCTCGGCAGGCACCTCGGCCTCGGGCAGAGCGGCTACGGCAGCGTCGACGTCATGGATCTGCTTGTGGCCCATGCCACCGACCTTCTCCTGATAATCCTCGACCGCGCGACCGCACTCATGGAAGCGGACGTCAGCCAGCGCGCCGATCAGGCGGTTGGCCCAGTAGAAGTTTTCGGACGTCACGCGAGCCTGCGTGTCGGCATAGTACTCGGGCATGGTCTCGACGTTGGCGTACAGCGGAACCAGCGCGTTAAACGAGTTGGAGCCAAACGCCATCCACTGCACGGCGCGATAGGCCGGCTGCGCATAGGGGCGCAGCTGCAACACGGCGAGCTGGCTGTTGCGGTTGATGCCGATGGGGCGATATGCGCCACGTGTAGCGGGCGTGCCCTTGCTACCGTAGCAATCGTACTCCGTGCCCTGGTAGTGGCTCGAGAGTACGTACTTGATGTCCTCGATGGTCACCTTGCGCTCGGGCACGCGGCTCCAGGGGATATCGTCGCTCTCGGGCGTGTAGTCGGCGTCGGGGCCATCCCACACGTCGCTGGGGTTGAGACAGCGCTGCATGTACCACGCGCGCGGCGTGTTGTAGACGTGGTCGCTGTCGCTGTGCGAGCCAAAGGCCTCGCGCGGGTTAAAGACCGCAGCCGGGCCGTCGCCCTCGACGCCCAGCGTCAGGTCCAGATGCCACTCGGCCATCCAGGCGCGCAAGTCGGCGGAGCACATGTGGTCGGCCTGGGCGCCCTCGGCGTCATCCAGGTCAAAACTGTCGATACCCAACTGGTTGGGCATGGTCACATAGGCGTCGTCAGGCACGCGCTTGGCAATCCAGTGGTGACCACCGATGGTCTCGAGCCACCAGATCTCGTCCACATCACTAAAGGCGATGCCGTTGTTCTCGTAGGTGCCGTAGCGCTCGAGCAGGTCGCCCAGGATACGAACGCCGTCGCGGGCGGACTTAGCGTACGGCAGGACCAGGGTCACCATGTCCTCCTCGCCCAGGCCGCCGGGCTGTGCCGGAACGTATCCGTCCTCGCCCTCGTTGCCCTTGGCGGGTACGTAGTCGACGAGCGGATCGGCGCCGCGGACGCGCTCGTTGGTGGTGAGCGTCTCGGTTGCGGACATGCCCACATTGAGCTCGTTGAAACCGGCCTCGGCCCAGATGCCGTGGCCCGGGACAACATCGGGGACACTCGTGTAGCGCATGGGGTTATCGGGCAGCTCAACGGTCAGGTGACTCAGGACGCTCGTGTAGACGCGCGGCTGCTCGTCGGGATGCACCACGCGCATACGCTTGGGCTCAAACACCCCGTTGGACGAGTCCTCGTTACGCGCGACCAGGGTCGACCCGTCGTAGCTCGCGTTCTTACCAACCAAAATCGTTGTGCACGGCATGCGCATCCTCCTTGAGCGAAGAAATCAAACGATAACAGTGTATCGCTTCGGCGCAGAAAGGGCGAAACCACGGCCTCGGCAGCCCCGTGGTCAAAAAATGCCAAATATGAGTACTGTCACCAATTTAGTGGCAGCAAATTTCCCTGTAACGAGTGCCGAAAATCCCCATTTGCCCAAAAGCAAGACAACGTTATTCCCCATAAGTTCAATAAAATAGGCTTCCTAACGATAATGGATACCGTTAGGAAGCCAAAAAGACGTAAGACATATGTGACTATCTTGGCAACAGTACTCATATTTGGCATTGTTTGACCACGTGGTATATAGCTAACCCCCTCAAACAGCCCAAAACGCCTATTTCGATGCGCGCTCCGCCGCCTCAATCACGTGTTTGGCGAGAATCGCCGTTGTCACGGCGCCCACGCCGCCCGGCACAGGGGTGATGGCACCAACAACCGGCTCCGCGGCAACAAAATCGACGTCACCCACCAGCTTGCCAGCGTCCTCATCCCAGTTAATGCCCACATCAATGATCGTCTGGTCCTCGCGAACGGCATCCACGCCAATCGTGCGCGCGCGTCCAACGGCTGCGACCACAATATCAGCCGCACGACATTCGGCAGCCAAGTCGCGCGTATGCGTATGGCACGTCGTCACCGTGGCATTGCGAGCCGTAAGCATGGCGGCAACGGGACGGCCAATCACCAGCGATCGACCGACGACCGCGACCTTGGCCCCATCCAGCTCAACGCCGTAATGGCCCAGCAACGCCAGCACGGCCTCGGCCGTGCAGGGAGCAAAACCCTCGCCGCGCCCCGAAAGCGTGGTAAGCAGCGAAGACGGCGTCATGGAGTCAACGTCCTTGGCGGGATCGAGCGCTGCGGCGACGGCGTTCTCGTCAAGGCCGGCGGGCAGCGGGCGGAACATCAGACAGCCATGAACAGCCGAATCAGTATTGATGTCCTCGATGGCCGCCAGCAGCTCGTCCTGCGAAACATCGGCAGGAAGCAAAACGCGGCGCGCCTCAATGCCAACCTTCTCGCAGCGCTTGAGAGCGCCGCGCTCGTAGGATAGGTCGTCCTCGCGCTCACCCACACGCACGATAGCCAACGTCGGAACAACGCCCCGCTCGCGCAGGGCTGCGCAGCGAGCAGCAAGTTCCTCAGTCAAAGCGCGAGCAACGGGAGCACCCTTCAGCAGCTCGGCCATGGCTATCCCCTCTTCCTGGCGGCATCGGCGGCACGGCGCGCCAGCGCATCGGCGCGCGGCAGCCACGTATCCAGCAGCTCATCGCACGCCGCCTCAAGCTCCTCAGCGCGTGCCCGATCTTTCATAGACGTAGTGTTGGCAAAGAGCGTCAGGCTCGCGCCCTGCATGGCGGCGCGGCAGAATACGGCGCCGCACGCCACGTCGGACAGCAGCTGTCGGGAGCCCTTGTCCGCCATGTCCTCGAGCAGCGCCAGCGCGCGCCCGCAGGCATCCATAATGCGATACGGTGGCATGGCGGCCACATGCAGCGCATCCTGAATCGCGGTCGCTCGAGCCGGATCGTCACGCGGAATACCGTACGCCGCGGACACCTGCCCGTAGGCACGAACGTCCTCGGCAACCAGACCCACAAGTTCCTGCGCCAACTCATCCGCCTGGGCAAACGCGCGCGTCAGATCGTCTGCGCGATCGGCAAGCGCGGGGTTTGTCGCCCCATAGCGGGCAACCATTCCGCAAAGCGAGGCGCCCAGCGCACCTACAAAGGCGCTCGCGCTGCCACCACCGGGAACCGGCTCGCGCGCGGCCAGCGCCTCGGCAAAACCGCGACAGGTTTTATCCATCATCTCTTGGCTCATACGCACACGCACCTTCAAGTCATATATATCGGTCGGGCGGCCGACGCCGGCCGACCGCATCGATCACGTAATGGTGCTAAGTCTAGCCCATAAGTACGCGAGCGTCAGCGCATCTGGCCATCGCGGATTTCTATGGCACGCGATAGGCGTCGACAACGCAAGCATGGGACACATGGCCCATCTTTCGAGACTCCCGAGCAGCACAAGCTGGGGCATATCTATAAGTAAGGAACCCGTTGGGGAACGGCCGCACAACGGCCACAAGCGATGAACGGAGGCATAAGTCGCACAGTACACAGAGACATCCGCCGCCAGCGCAATCAGTACCCCAACAGCATGCGGCGCCGTGATGTCATCAGCAGACAAGGAGGACGCCACCATGATGAAAAAGACCCTATCAATCCTTTCCCTTTGCATCGCCCTCTTTGCCGCGCTCGCCCTTGTGGGCTGCGGCGGGAGCGCATCGGGCGGCGGCAGCGCCCCCAAGAGCGAGAGCAAGGAAAAGGCCCCGTCGCCAAGAAGACCGACTACATCTGGTTTAAGGTCGAGATGCCCGAGGGCGTCGGCGTAAGCGACTCTGCCGGCAAGAATGCCGACAGAGTCCAGCTCACCTTCCCCGAAGACGAGAACGCCTCGGCCGATCGCTTTATCCCCGTTTGGAAAAAAGCGCTGACGGCCGAGGAATCCCACGCCGACCCGGCGGAAAAGAAGGGGGATACGTTCCAGTGGAAGGATGGCGGGTCCGTCGAGTATAACGGCAGGACGTGGCTCGTCGGAACATACGAGGACAACAGCGGCATCTCAACCATGCTTTTTACCGATGTTGAGCCGGGAAGCGTCTACGTCCTCATCTCGAACTTCGACCAGCACAAGAAAGAAGCCGAGACACTCCTCAACTCCATCGAGTTCCCCGATGACATGGAAGAGGCAGTTTCCGAGGCACGCGAAGTCGAGATTTCGAGCATCGAGATCAAGTAACGGGACACCCGCACGCGCCTACGCGCACCCGCGCACATGCGCCCCATTAAAACAACGGGCGCCCAACCCGGGGAGGGCCGACAGCACCAGCCCTCCCCTCTTTTGCGCCCGAACATATTGCCACTTAACGGCGCAAATCCGGCCCTCAGAATGGGACACATGGCCCACCCTAGCGAGCCGTCCACGCGTACAGTAAAGACAGGTAATCCATGGGCGGTTACAGATCGAGGAGGACACGACCATGAAAAAGAAGGCCTTTGCGATTCTCACCCTCTGCATCAGTCTCTTTGCCGCAGTTGCCCTGGTGGGCTGCGGTGGCAGCGGCGACGCTACCGGAAGTGGCGGTGGCGGCGGGGCAGAAAAGCCAGCCGTGGATATGAGGACCGACTTCATTTGGTTTAAGGTCGAGGTTCCCGAGGGCGTCGAGATCACCGACGTTGCCGGCGACACGGCCGATAGGACCCAGTTTAAGTTCACCGAGAGCGAGCACGCCAGCGATCGCTTCATCCCCGTCTTCGACTCTGACAAGAACGCCGATGAGCTGTTCGACTACGAGGCAAAGTGGAAGGCCAGCTTTGAGTGGACCGAGAATGACCCCGTCAAGTACAACGGCAAGACTTGGCGCAACGCTTCCTATACACACTCGGGCGGCGTGACGACTGAGTACTTCACCGAAGCCGGCGGCGGCAGCGTCTACGTGAGCATCGACAACGTCGAAGAGCACAAGGACGCCGTCGAGACCATGATGAAGTCCCTGGAATTTGCCGATGATATCGCCAAGGCCAAGACCGAGGCTATGGATGTTAAGCTCGACGATATCGAGATTAAGCGCTAAGCGACTGGCGAGCGCAACGGGAAACACGAGCGCAGCGAAGCAAGCGACAGTAACCCAGCGCTTCGCACCAAGGGAGGGTCGGCTCACCGGCCCTCCCTTTCTTATGCCGGTAGCTGGCGAACGCGAGGATGCCGGACTCCAAAACTATCCCAAGCGCGCCAGTAGCACCAATAGACAAGCGCCTCAGCACGTCCGCCCGCCGATCAATAGCGCCATGCAGACAATTTAAGCCGACGCCTTTAAACATCTGGGCAGTATAGTATCCAAAACGAGCGCATAACCGCACCCTGCGAACGGAGGAGTTATGACCGAACACCACGCCATCAGCCGTCGAGCATTCACGTTGGGCCTAGGACTCGCAGCATTGTCGCCTTTTGTAAGCCTGCCCGAAACCGCGGGATTGGGCCTTCCCGTGCGCGCGGCATTTGCAGACGACGCTGCCACAGCGTCGGACAGCCTCCACAATTTCGTCATTCGCCTTCGCCCCGCGGGCTATTTTCGCACCGCGAGCGTCAACCAAGACGGCAACGTTCGCGGCAACGTCTGCCACCTGTTTAACGACGGCACGTCCAGCAAGCTCATCCTTGAGAACGTAACGACCAAGAATGACGATACAAACTGGTATGCTATCCGCACCTTGCTCAATTTCGAAGAGCATAAAAAGACGGGCTACAGCATTTGGTCGGTCGACGACGACTCTGACAAAGATGGAAAGGTCATCCACGTATGGAGCGGCGAGTATGACAACAAGCCCAGCCGCGCTTTTGCGTTCGAGCGTCAATCAAACGGAACCTATATCATCCGAGACCGCACGGTCGAGAAAGAAACCGAGAAAAAAGACATTAAGTACCTGGCAATAGAATCGAACGGCGAAGACCAGGACAACAATAAGATCTGCCATAAGAGTAAGAGCATTCCGTGGGAGCTCGAACTTATCGGTTACGACATGAAAAAGAACGATGCCACGGTTAGCAGCCTCGACTGGATCACGTACAGCAGCTACGTCGACGGACCATGTTGGATGAAATACGTCGACGACAACAAGTTCCTCGACGAGCTGAGCATCCCGGGTACGCACGATTCGGGCACCTGCAGCGTGGACAACGACACTGAGCCCCAATCCTCGCAAGTAAAATGCCAGCAGGATTACATTCCCACGCAGTTGCTCGAAGGCATTCGCTATTTTGATATCCGGCTCGGAAAGGGCGATGACCCCGGCATCGACCACGGGATTTTCTACCTACTCAAAAAAGACGGGAACTATCTGCATCTCTCCGATGTCATCGGGTACTTCAAAACGTTTTTGAACGAAAACCCGTCAGAAGCGCTCATCATGCTCGCATCGCGCGGCAACGATGAGGCTACCGACGAAAGCATAACGACGGCCTTCGCCAAGGTTATGGCCGATAACCCCAACCTGTTCTACACGTCGAGCCACGTCCCCACGCTGGGCGAGGTGCGCGGAAAGATCGTCCTGCTGCGTCGATTTGGGCTCGCCGGCAACAGCGTAAGCGGCCACACGTGGGGCCTCGACCTCACCCAATGGGATGACAAGATCAAGGCGCATTCCGGGCAGTCGATGTGTCTCGTCCAAGACGCGCGGGGATTTGAAGCCATAGGGGAAACGGGCAATGAAGAGCCCTATTGCACCAAGGTATATGCCCAGGACAAGTACAAACTCACGGGAACCGACAAGCTCAGCTGGGTCGATAATGCGCTGAAGGAAACGACCGGGCGCACGTGCAACAAGGTGGACGTCGTGGACGATGCCGGGGCCGAGGTGCAAGTCCAGGAGCGTTGCTGGTCTATCAACTACACCAGCTGCACGGGCTTGTCGCACGGAGGCAATCCTTTTACCTCGGCACGAGTAGTCAACGAGCATCTGTACAAGAGCCCGTACATCAATCCCAGCGGCACCGAGGATACAAAGTCAGATTACCTCAAGCACATTGGCATCATCGCATCCGACTTTGTTGATGCGGCGCTGGCCCGGAGCATCTACCAGCGCAATTACAATTACGATACGAAGCACACGCAGTCGGCTTCGTGCTGCCTCCCGACCCGCATGCGCATGACGTACGGCGACTCGCTGAGCGATGCCTCGCTCCAGGATGGCAAGACCGTTGGCGAGGGCCATTTCCGCCTTGTCGACAGCAGCAACGTACTCAACGTGGCGGCTTCGGGCCATGCGTTTACCATCGAATACGTGGATGTCGACGCCTTGGGCAACGAGACCGTTACGGGGCTGCAGGGATCCGTACCCATCGATATCGATCCGCGCGCACTGACACCCCACTTTGAGGGGCTCGAAGGCCTTAAGGCCGGCGAGGATGTGCGCACAAAGGTCGAGGCGCTGCTCGAGGGCAAACTCGAAAACGATGCTTGCACGGCTCAGCTCGAGTTTGTGCACGACGCGGACGGCGCTCCGGGCACGGCAATGGTCGAGGGCGAGGCATTTACCGCGGGAACGTACTGGGTGCGCGCGAACGGTCTTTTGGGCGACGCGGCGCAAAACTACAAGCTTGCTAATGACGGAGCCGCGAGCTTTACCGTAGCGGCCTCGAGCAGTGCAGGCGGCACCGGCACCGACGGTGGCACGGGTTCCAACGCAGGCAGCGCTGATAAGAACGGTAAGGGCAACAAGGGCAAGAACTCGGGCGGAAAACTCGCCGACACGGGCGACGGCTCCGGCATTGCCGCCGGGCTCGCTGCCGCCGCCGTAGCGACAACGGTCGCCGGCGCGGCAATGCTTGCCAACGACCGCGAAAACGCTGGGGACGGTAGCGAATAGGCAAGCCGGCCTTTTAGACACATCGACTCAATGGGGGGCGCAGGACACCGTTCTGTGCCCCCGATTTTTACCTTGGCCCAAACGCCGCCATAGGCTACATCACCATGTTCAGCGCGTTAACAAACTCCTGGGCCTTCGCACGGCTGCTCAGGCTAAAAACACAAGCAGTCAACAGCCTGTTACGCAGAAAAACATCGCGGCCCTTGATCCTGTTGACCCCCGTAATGTCCTTAAGATAGACAATCTCGGTGTGCTTGCCACCAAAAGTGCCCTTCTTGAGCACCTCGATACGATTGGGGTAGATCTTAACGTCTTTAAACCTACCCGAACCTTTGTCCTGGAATAGCAGCGTGTTGTTGTCCATACGCGTCACTCCCGTGGGGTTCGCTAAAACTGTCTCTATTGCCACATTTTAGTCACCGCAAGGCTCCCATGCGAAGGTGCCAGACAGCAAAGCAATTCGTGTCCGCGCGAGGCTTTAAACTAAATGCAATCAAGATGCATTCCACAAGAGGAAAGTGAGGCGACAGTGATGGGCGAACTGGTAAACCGTGGAGAATCGGCAATCGTGCCCGAAGGTTTTTACAAGCAGGTCTCCTCAATTCTCAACGCCGCTCGCGACAAGGCCTATACCGCCGTTAACTTTGCGATGGTTGAGGCGTATTGGGAGATCGGCAAGAGCATTGTTGACGAGCAGGGCGGAGAGGAGCGCGCAGCATATGGGGAGGCATTGATTGCAGGCCTCTCCAGAAGGCTTACCGCGGATTTCGGAAGAGGCTTTGGCATCGCAAACCTTCGCAATATGCGTCAGTTCTTTCTTGCGTTTCCAATTCGCGACGCACTGCGTAGCGAATTGAGCTGGACTCATTACCGCAGGTTGATGCGCATCCCCGACCCTGATGCTCGCGCCTGGTACATGAACGAATGCGCCGATTCTCGTTGGAGCACGCGTCAGCTCGAGCGCCAGATCAACACCATGTTCCGCGAGCGCCTACTTGCCAGCAAGGACAAAGAGGCCGTCACCCAGGAAATCCAAAAGAGCGCCCCGGCTCGTCGCCCCGAGGATATCATCCGCGACCCATATGTACTGGAGTTTTTAGGTTTCTCGGACGATGCTACGTTTCGTGAGAGCGATCTAGAGCAGGCGCTCATCACGCATCTTCAGAAGTTCCTGCTGGAGCTTGGCCGTGGCTTCGCTTTCGAGGCGCGCCAAAAGCGCATCACCTTTGATGGGCGCCATTTCTATATTGACCTTGTTTTTTACAACTATCTGATGCGCTGCTTCGTGCTCATCGACCTTAAGACCGATGACCTTACGCATCAGGACCTGAGCCAGATGCAAATGTATGTGAACTACTACACGCGCGAACTCATGAACGAAGGCGACAATCCGCCCATAGGCATCGTGCTCTGCGCGGACAAAAGCGATTCGATCGTCGAGTACACGCTGCCCGAAGACAACGACCAAGTGTTTGCCGCCAAATACCTGCCATATCTTCCAAGCAAGGAAGAGCTGGCGCGCGAGCTGAGTGCCGAGTACCGCGCCATCAACGAAGCGACCAATGGCGAAACGCAAGGGTAGCAGCACGTTGCGACCGAAACCACCGCAGCCGTCGCAGGCGCACTCGCGGTTGCGACGCACGCTACGAAACAATACCGGTCATGGACGCCGGCAACGACATTCTAGCCGTGGCTGGCGAGCGTGACCTGACAGGCAAAGACGCGGCCTTCGTCTGATGTTGGTCCATTGGCTGCCACAGAAAAGGGCCGGTTGCAGCCGGCCCTTTAGACGATAGCACCTGCGTTGCCCGCGCTTCCGAAGTGTGACTAACTGAGGAGCGGGTTCCGTGGCACAACCTGATCTTGCCCAGCGAGGCGGCCCTTTTGCAGCCGGTCCACCGTTTATTTACATCTACCCCCTGCCAAACTACCGGATGGCAGCCCCCATGCCTGCGAGCCGTCCCGTGCTGCGCTTCCCTACTTCCCAAAGATCGCAGCGAGCAAGCCCTTGCGTTTGGGCTTCTCCTCTCGGCAGGAACCCTCGGCAACCGCTGCAACCTGGCGCGGTTGCTCGCCGCCTCCACGGCGCACGATCTGGTATAGGAACGGAGATTTAACATATTTGACCTCGACGGGCGTGGCGTGTACGGTGCTCTCACCGGACAGATGCAGGCTCGGGCTGAGCGGCGCCACGATATGCGTTTCGCGCTTGTCGCTAAACACCACCGCGGCCGCACGACCCGTCTGGCCGTTTACGGCAATGCGCACCTGCTCGCCATCGCGGCCATCCGTCGCCGGACGATCGACAAAGTAGACCGGCACCATCACCAGGCCATCCTTATGCTTGCGGGCCTTGCGCGCCCAGGTTCGGATGCTCTTTTTATTGAGCCCCAGTACGGCCTCGGCATCGTTGCCCGCAACGTCGAGCGCCAACTTATCAATGACCACCTGGTCCTTGGTAGATGCATCGACGGAGACAACGCGGAAGTCGCCTTCCTGCATGGCGGGATCGAACGGACCGACCTTGGCAAAGTCCCACGGCTCCAAAATGCCCATGAGGCGAACGTCCAGGTAGTTTGCTCTGGGGTATGCCCAGTCGAGCACCTCGTAGTACACCAGGGTTTCCTTGCTCAGGCCCTTGCCCGGGAAGCTCGCCATCATGCGCAGGTCCGCCAGCGCCATGGGGAAATAGAAGAGCATCATGTCGTTTTGGATCGCATCTTCCACGTCGTGCCCGGCAAAGGCATCCGGATACTGGCGCACCAGCTGCAGCGCGTTGGCACGTGCCTGCTGCGGCGAGATTTCGCAGGGAATACCCTGATCCGGCACATACTCCGCACCCACGCCCATGGTCAGACGCTTGCTAAACGTCCCTGGCTTGAGCAGGTCCGCAATGCCGATCTTATTGCCGCAGGACGGGCACTCAAACACGCGCTGGGTCGACTCGCCCTCAAAGGACGCACCACAGAAGGGGCAAGGAATGCTCACATGCGTGGCCTCTTGGAACTCCTGCGCCGTGCCGCGATCCTCCCACAGCAGATGTTCCAGGACCGACTGATTGCGCCAGTGCGAATTGAAGAAATACCAGTCCGGGTCCTCCGGGCGCTCGAGTTGCGACACATGCGTGAGCTTGAGCAGTCCATTCACCACCGTCAGCGGCGTATGGCGAATGCCCAGGGCGCTCTTGGGCTCCCCCGCATCAGCCTGCCACGGAACGACCGTGCCGCAATAGGCGCACTCAAAGCTGCGCTTAGCCTGGTGCGAGTACATAGGGCCGCCGCAGTTTTGACATTTAATGGCAAACATCTCGTCCATGGAAACGTCCTCCTTTGCACAGGGGCTGTCGACATTAAGTATGTCGAGCAAGCAGGCACATGCCCATACCCATGTGGCCCAAAATGGACCACCCAGGCAGACGAGAAGGCTCGCTCGTTAGCACCGGCAGACTATTGCTGCATTTTCTGAGCATCGGTGCACGGCGCCCCCGCGCGAGCTACACTATCCCCTTAAACATGATTGTGAGGACGACCGCTATGCTATTTGTAAATCGGCTGGTACATACGCTTGTTCCCGGCAGTGAGAGCGAGCCGGTCGATGCATCTTGCCGCACCAACGCGGGCTTTTCCGCAAGCCTCGTCTGCATTGGCCTCAACATCACCCTGTGCCTAGCCAAGGGCATCGCGGGCCTGCTCGCCGGTTCCGTCTCCCTCATCGCCGACGCTTTCAACAACCTCTCCGATGCCTCGAGCAACATCGTGAGCCTGCTCGGGTTCCGCCTTGCCAGCCGCCCGGCAGACGAAGGCCACCCCTATGGCCACGGCCGCTATGAATACCTAGCCGGCCTATTCGTCGCCGTCCTGGTTTGCGCCGTCGGCATCAACCTGATCCTCGAGTCGGTCGCTAAGATCATCAAGCCTTCCCCCACTGCATATTCGGTGCTCTCCTTAGCCGCCCTCGTCTTGTCCATGCTCGTTAAGCTCTGGATGGCAGCGTTCAACCGCACGCTGGGCAACCGCATCGATTCCGAGACGCTCATCGCCACGGCGCAGGACTCCAAAAACGACGTCATCACCTCGGGCTCGGTCTTGGTGGCGGCGCTTATTTCGCAGACGACCGGCTTTGATCTCGATGGCTGGGCAGGCCTGGGTGTGGGCGTCTTCATCTGCATCAGCGGTCTGGGCCTGGTGCGCGACGCCATCAGCCCGTTGCTGGGGCAAGCGCCCGACCCCAAGCTCGTCCAGGCAATCCGCGACAAGATCATGTCCTATCCGCAGGTCTTGGGCACACACGACCTCATGGTGCACGACTACGGCCCCGGTCGTCAGTTTGCCAGCGCCCACGTGGAGATGCCCGGCGAGGGCGACGCGTTTGAGCACCACGAGATTCTGGACACCATCGAGCACGACATCAAGCGCCAGATGGGCATTGGTATCACGCTGCACTGCGACCCCATCGCGACAACCGGCGATGACTTGCGCGGCTGGGTCAAGCGCGGCGTCATGCAGATCGATCCCGCGCTCTCCATCCACGATCTGCACGAGCACGACGGGTTCGTTTCGTTTGACCTGGTGCGTCCCGACGGCTTTGACATATCCGACGAGGAGCTGCTGGAGCTCGTCACGCGCATCGTGCACGAGCGCCGGCCCGATGTCTCATGCGTCGTCACGTTTGATTCGGGCTTCAGCTCGCCCGAGCGTCCGGCCGAGCAGCTGTAGCCCCGCTCCGCTCGTCCGCTAGTTTCCCTGCGCGCCCGAGATGCCGTTTTGCAGGGCGTTCCAGGCATCCGTCGCCATGCCGCCCAAGTTCTGCGCGGTATCGCCCAGGTTCTGAGCGGTGTCGCCCAGCTCCTGCGCCTTGTTGCTCAAGTCCTCCAGCGTATTGGAGCTCGAGCTGTCGGTACCGCTTTGGCCGTCGGACGAGTTGCCCGAACTGTTCTTGTGCGTGAGTTGAATTTCGAGGTTGCCGTTGTCGTTATAGTAGGCAGAAGTAACGACCCAGTTGGCATCGACGACGGGCGTTGAGCCATCATCAGTCAGGACCACGGCATTCGAAAGATCGGCGCCGCGCGACTTGAGGATCTTCTTGGCGTTGGACCAGTACTGCCCCGGGATATCACTCAAATCGACGGTGCTAGACGAGGCGGACTCGGTTTGCTCGGCAGTGGTATCGGCCGTTGAACTCCCTCGCTTGTTGAGCATGCCCGACACGATGGCAAACACAACCGACAGCGCAAAGAAGATCGCCAGCACGATGAGGATCTTCTTAATCACGCTCGACGAACGCGACGGCGTCTCTTCCTCGTCCTCGCCATATTGCGGAATCGACTTGGGGTACTCGCGATACGGCTCGCGCGACTCGTAGCGAGGCTGCGCCGTGCGAGGCATATACGTCGTCTGCTGAGGCTGCGGAATGGGATTCTGCGGCAGGTCATCATAGGGATTCGGCGTCGAGGCGGCATAAGAATCCTGCGGCGCGTAATCAAACGGGTCTGCCGCCGCGTTGCCATAGGGGCTTTGCAAAGATGCAGCGTAAGGGTCCTGCGCCGCGTCGCCATAGCCCATAACTCGTGTGGGCTCGGCAGAAGGCTGCGTCGCGGCGGGGTCGACATAACCGGGGTTGGGAACAACGCGGGTCGCATCGGCGCTATCGCCAGCCTGCGCGGAACCGCAGCCGCCCATCACGGTTGTCTTGTCCTGATCCATGCAACGATTCCTTTCCGTCGCCTGTAAGCATCAAGTTATCCATGCATTCTACCAGCGCAAAAGCCTATGATGGGCAGAGTCCGTCGGTATCTACAAGACATGCGCGGGCCTAAGGATCAAAAAGCCCCGCCGGGCCTTGGTAGGCTCGACGGGGCGGGCAAGCGGCTATGAGCAGCGAGCTTAGAACAGGCCGGTGATGTTGCCGTCGTTGTCGACGTCGATGTTCTCGGCCGCAGGGACCTTGGGCAGGCCCGGCATGGTCAGAACACTGCCAGTCAGTGCGACCACAAAGTGGGCGCCGGCGGAAACCTTGAGCTCACGCACCGTGATGCGGAAGTTCTCGGGAGCGCCCAGGGCCTTGGCGTTGTCGCTAAAGCTGTACTGCGTCTTGGCGACGCACACCGGCAGGTTGCCAAAGCCATTCTCGCGCAGCTCGGCGAGCTGGCGCTTGGCGGCCGGCGTAAAGTCAACGCCGTCGGCGCGGTAGACCTTGGTGGCAACGGCCTCGAGGGCATCAGCGACATCAGCGCCGTCCTCATAGGCAAACTTGAGCTCGCTCGGCTGCTCAATCAGACGCATGACCTCATCGGCAAGCTCGAGCGCGCCCTCGCCGCCCTTGGCCCAGACCTCGGAAAGCTTAACGTTGACGCCGAGCTTCTGGCACTCGGACTCAATGAGCGCGAGCTCGGCCTCGGTGTCCGTCGGGAAGCGGTTGATGGCAACCACGCAGGGCAGACCATATACGTTCTGGATGTTGTCGACGTGACGCAGCAGGTTGGGCATGCCAGCCTTGAGTGCCTCGAGGTTCTCCTCGTTGAGATCGGCCTTGGCGACGCCACCGTTGTACTTAAGCGCGCGAGCGGTGGCGACGACCACGACGGCGTTGGGACGAACGCCCGTCATGCGGCACTTGATGTCCAGGAATTTCTCGGCACCCAGGTCGGCACCAAAGCCCGCCTCGGTAATGGCGACATCGCCAAAACGCATAGCCATACGCGTGGCCATGATGGAGTTGCAGCCGTGGGCGATATTGGCGAAGGGACCGCCGTGGACAAACGCGGGCGTGCCCTCGAGCGTCTGCACCAGATTGGGCTTGAGCGCATCCTTGAGCAGTGCGGCCATAGCTCCCTGGGCCTTAAGGTCGCGGGCGCGGACGGGCTCGCCGGCATAGCTATAGCCGACAACGATCTCGCCCAAGCGCTCCTTAAGATCGCTGATGCTCGTGGACAGGCACAGGATCGCCATGACCTCGGAGGCAACGGTGATATCGAAGCCGTCCTCGCGCGGCACGCCCTGGGCCTTACCGCCAATGCCGTCGATAACATGGCGCAGCTGGCGGTCGTTCATGTCGACAACGCGCTTCCAGGTAATGCGCTTAACATCGATACCGAGCTGATTGCCCTGCTGGATGTGGTTATCAAGCATGGCGGCCAGCAGGTTATTGGCGGCACCGATAGCGTGGAAGTCGCCGGTAAAGTGCAGGTTGATATCCTCCATGGGGATGACCTGAGCCCAGCCGCCGCCGGCAGCACCGCCCTTAACGCCAAAGACGGGGCCGAGCGAAGGCTCGCGCAGGGCCACGGCACTCTTGACGCCGCGACGACGCAGGCCATCGGCCAGACCGATGGTCGTGGTGGTCTTGCCCTCGCCCGCAGGCGTGGGGTTGATGGCGGTCACGAGGACAAGCTTGGCCTGGTGATCAGTCGGCTCGTTGAGCAGTGAATAGTCGACCTTAGCCTTGTCGAAGCCGTACGGAATCAGGTGCTTAACGTCGACGCCGGCGTTCTTGGCCACCTCGGTAATAGGCAGTGGCGTGACAGAACGTGCGATTTCGATGTCAGTAGGCATGGGCGGTCCTTTCGTTACCGAATGAGAAAAAGACCAATTCAGCATAGCACGGGCGCGCAATAGTAAAACGCCCATAACCGATGAACGGCGATATGTTTACCCGATGCCCAGCGATAGTCCAACAGCCCGCCAAAACAAAGCGCCCTAAACGGTAGGTTCAATCCCCAGGTGCTCAAAGGTGCGAAGGGTTGCCTGACGGCCCTGCGGCGTACGAATCATCAACCCGCACTGCAGCAAATAGGGCTCATAGACATCCTCGAGCGTGCCCGGGTCCTCGCCCACCGCGCTGGCAAGGGTCGTAAGTCCCACGGCACGACCGGAGAACGTCTTGGCAAGCGTCTCCAAGATACGAATATCCATCCAGTCCAGACCGAGCTCGTCGATCTCGAAGAACTCGAGCGCCTGACGGCAGATATCGAGCTCAATGGGACCGTTGCCGCGCACCTGTGCATAGTCGCGCACGCGCTTGAGCAGGCGGTTGGCAAGACGTGGCGTACCGCGCGAACGCGAGCCGATCTCGAGTGCACTGGGATGATCGATCGTCACGCCCAGGATAGTCGCCGAGCGCGTCACAATCTGCGCGAGCTCCTCGACCGTGTAGTAATCCAGGCGATATGAAATGCCAAAGCGGTCGCGCAACGGGCCTGTCAACATGCCTGAGCGGGTCGTTGCCGCTACCAGCGTAAATTTGGGAATATCCAGGCGAATCGAGCGCGCCGCCGGACCCTTGCCAATCACGATATCGAGGGCAAAATCCTCCATCGCGGGGTACAGGACCTCCTCGACCGAACGGTTGAGGCGGTGGATCTCGTCGATAAACAGCACATCACCCGGCTGCAAGTTAGTAAGGATGGCCGCCAGGTCGCCCGTGCGCGCGATGGCAGGGCCACTCGTGGTCTTGATCTGAGCGCCCAGCTCGTTGGCGATAACGGTGGCCAGCGTGGTCTTGCCCAGGCCCGGAGGACCCGAGAAAATCACGTGGTCGAGCGTCTCACCACGGCTCTGCGCCGCTTCGATCAACACGCGCAGGCTCTGCTTGATGTGCTCCTGGCCACAGTAATCGTCCAGGCGCTGGGGGCGCAAAGTGCGGTCGACATCGAGGTCCTCGGCCGTCAGCTCCGAGCCCACCATGCGCTCGCCGTGCGCCATGGATGCCGCCGGCGAGTTGCCGGGCGTCGCCCACAGGTCCTGAGAGTCATCGGCTTCCCACATCACGCATCCATTCCGAGTCGCTTAAGCGCCGCGCCGAGCAGATCCTCGACACGCATATTCTGCCCATCATACCCGCTCAGGGCAACATCGGTCTCCTGCGGGCTAAAGCCCATGGAAAGGAGTGCCGCACGGGCATCGTCGATCGCCGAGGGAGCGGCAGCGGGCACGGGCATCGCAACCTGTCCGGGAATCACGTCGACCGGCACAAAGCCCTTATCCTTGGCAAAGGTGCTCTTGAGTTCCAGGATCAGGCGCTGAGCTGTCTTTTTGCCCACACCGGGTACCTTGGCCATGCCCTTGTCGTCCTCGGCCATCACCAGCGAATACAGCTGCCCCACGGTATAGGTGGAAAGCACGGCAAGCGCCAGGCGCGGGCCAACGCCCGAAACGGACACGAGCCGGTCGAACATCGTGCGCTCATCCTTTGAGGAAAAACCGAAAAGTGTCATGGCGTCCTCGCGCACCTGCATACGCGTGTAGAGACGGACCTCGCCGCCGGGCGTCGGCAACGTGGCCGCAGTGCTGCCCGAGATGCCGAGTTCAAAGCCAACGCCCGACACATCGACGACAGCAGAGCTCATCGTGGACTCGACAAGCGTTCCGTGGAGCTGGGAAATCATCAGTATCCGGTTCCTCTCTGTTGATAGAACTCGCCACCGGTGAGGGCGCGGGTGCGGCTGAGGTTTACGTGGCAGATGGCGCAGGCCAGGGCATCGGCGGCATGGTCGGGATGCGGGTCGTGGTCGAGCTGTGTTAGCGTGCGTACCATATAGGCGACCTGCCGCTTGTCCGCGGCGCCGGTGCCCACCACAGCCTGTTTGATCTGCATGGGCGTGTACTCGCCAATCTCGAGCGCGCATTCCGAAAGCGCTACGAGTGCAGCACCGCGGGCATGCGCCGTGGGGATGGCCGAACGAACGTTGGCGCCAAAGTAGATGCTCTCGACAGCAGCTGTGTCGGGTCGATAACGCTCGACGACATCCTTAAGGTCACGGGCGATATGCGACAGGCGCACCGCAAGCGGGCTGCCCGCGCTGGTCTCGATGCAACCGTAGGCACGGCAGCGAACCTCGCCACGCCGCTCCTCGATAATCCCCCAACCCGTATGAGCCAAACCGGGGTCAATGCCCAAGATAACCAAGCCGACCTCCCCTCGCCACAAGCACAGCGCAAGACAAGGCCCCGCGCATCATTCACGAACGTCTGTTCTAGAATAACACAACGGGGCCAAGATGCTTAGTTGAAGTATCGGGGTTGGAAGCGAATCCTATCCCATAGTTAGTTCTGCGAGAAAAAGGGGAACTGCCTCGGATCTACTGGCGGGTGCGGCATCGGGCCACCCTGGGGACTACCTTGCGAGCCGCCCTGACCGCCCATCATCTTATCGATGGCGTCCTGAACCTCGCCCTCGAACTTTTTCATTCCCTCGTGTAAACGACGCTGACCGTCCTCAGAGCGCAGCTCCTCCATCTGCTCGGGCGAAATGCCCAACAGGTCACCCAATATGCCCATCATCTCGCCACGCATGCGCTCGCTTGTATCCTCGTCGGCAAAGCGGTTCACCTCGGCGCGCGCCAGCGCATCGACCGTCATGCGTTCCTTGCCGCTCAGCCCCAGGTCGGACCACGCGAGCATGTACGGCCAGGCGCGCTCAACAAACGAACGGGCCGAGACGATCGGCGCCGTCGGCAGCATGCGGCGGGCGGCCTCGCCCTGACGCACGAGCATCAGCAGCAGCGAGCAAGCCTCGGGCTTGCCGGCGGCCATCGGGATGTCGTCGAAAGATCGATTGCGGTCCACGTGCGCCTCGAGCGCGCCATCGACCTCACCCGGCTCAAGCCCGCCGAGCAGCTGTGCCGCGCGGTCGAGCATATCGACCGGACCGTCGAGCGTCGAGAGCGCCTGCGCCAGCACGCGCTCCATACAATCTTCCACCGCGTTGAGCGTCACGAGCTCTTGGGGCACCACGGCAGACGTGCGGTTGCGCACACGCGCCACAAACTCAAGCGTCGACAGGTACACATCGCCAAAGGGCGCAAAGTCGCCCTGGTAACCGCCGCAAAGCGCCGGCGCCGCCAGCGCATACTCGGTTTTGGACAGCGGGCTCAGCGCCATCGCACCCAGCTCGAGCGCCGTGTCCTCCAGCATGAGGCCCAGCGTGCGCGAGCGCAGACGCTCGGCATCGCCCGCCGACACGTCGCGATCGAGCACACGCGCCGCATTCGGTGCATCGCGCTCGACGGTGCGAATGTGCAAACGCTCGGCGATGGCGCGGACGGCGGCACAGCGGGCAGCCTCGGCCTCTTCCTGCGCCGGCGTAAAGATACGGTTGCGCCCCAGCACCAGGCCAATCACATTGCGCGGACCCAGAGCGTCGACGGCCAGCGCCGCCAGCAGGGACGACGGCAAGTCACCCTCGAGTGCCACCACAGCACGCGACGCACCGTGGGCTCGGGCGTTGTCGCGCACGGCGAGCACCAGCGCCTGCCACAGCCACTCCTCGGAACGGAACTCGGGCAGTTCGTGATCTTCCAGGGCATCGAGCATCACGCCACGCTGAATCTCCTGAACCAGCAGGCTCTCCTCAAAACACGGCGCCTGGGCCACCACGCGACCGCAGTCGTCGAGCACAAACGAACCGCCGGTATACACCGACTCGTCATAGGCACCGACCGGCGCCATGCAGGCAAACCACACGCTGCGCTTGGATGCGATCTTGCGGTAGGCGCCGCTGCGAACGGCGGCAATGGCGGCAGTCTCGCGGTCGGTCATGTCAAACGCGTTGAATTGGAAATACGCGATGAGGTCGACGCCGGTCGGCAACATCTCGAGCTCGCGGTCCAAGTCAAAAATCACGGCGATGCGCACGCCGTCCACGTCGAACACCGGCGGCGCCCAACGCGTGTCGTTGTTCTCGCCACGCTGCAAGGCAATGCTCGAACGCGCCGGCACCACATGACCGTCCTTGAGCATCATGTAGTCGAGCAGCGGCTGACCCTCAAACGAAACCGCCGCGGGCACGATGCAGATCATGTCAAGCTCCTGGATACGCTCGGCGACACCAGTCAAACCGGCAAGCACGTCGTGCTCAAAGTCGGCAGCGCCCACCAGGCCACCGGGCATGGCGCCCATAAAGAGCGGAGCCGGAACGCACAGCACGCGCGCCCCGCGCTCGTGGGCCAGACGAGCCTGGTCCTCGATGCGGCCGCAAATGCCCTCAATATCACCCAGGCGCATATCGATCTGTGCAAGCGCGAGCTTCATGGCCCAGCCCTTTCCGTCGTAAACCATCGAAATCGTAGTAAAAGCGCCGGCCGCATAATGCAGCCGGCGCTTGCATGTGCATATGCTAGCTATGATACCCCGAGCGGGGGCGCGCTCCTAGAATGTCGCGGACCACAGCCCGTGCAGGTTGCAGTAGGCATAGACGGTACCGGTCTTGGAGCCGCCCGCGAAAAACGTCGCGGGTTTCATGCCGGGCTCAAGGTAATGGACCTCTAAGCGGCCCTCGGCCTCAAGGGCGATCCACTCAATATAGTGCTCGGGCAGGCTGGGATGCTCGACCGAGCCCACGCGCGCACGGATCACGTGACCGTCGCGCTCGCTCTCGACAACAGGCACGTGCTTCTCGTGAGCCGCGTCCTCAGTGCTTGAAGTCAGTTCCGTGCAACCGGCAGGGGTCGCAACGCCGTCGCCAAGGGCGGCAACAAGCTTGCCGTCGGAGTCCTTAAAGAATTTCGCCATGATGTTCTCCTTTGCTGATGTGCCAATATTCCTGATGCTTCTTATGCCCAAAGGCAGGCGAACCATCCACGGCATGGCAAATGAACACATAACGGGCGGGAACGGTGAGGCGGCGCGTACTATCCGCCCTGGCGGCCCCACCCGAGCGGGTTAGCGCCCGTCGCCGCCGAGCAGCGCCAGAACATCCTCGCGCGTGAACAGCGCCGATGAGATGCCGTCGCCGCCGAGCACGCTGTTGACCAGATCGCGTTTGGACTCCTGCATCTGCATAATGCGCTCCTCG
The DNA here is from genome assembly GCF_015670745.1 of Collinsella aerofaciens. GTDB lineage: Bacteria > Actinomycetota > Coriobacteriia > Coriobacteriales > Coriobacteriaceae > Collinsella > Collinsella aerofaciens_T. The sequence goes on from NZ_JADPCH010000001.1 coordinate 49,983, forward strand.
ATCGTGTCCTTGGCGATGAGCTTGTACACGGTCACGGTGTGCTGCTGGCCAATGCGGTGGGCGCGATCGGTCGCCTGGTCCTGCGCGGCCACGTTCCACCACGGGTCGTAGTGAATGACCACGTCGGCAGCCGTCAAATTAAGGCCCACGCCGCCTGCCTTGAGCGAAATCAAGAACACCGGCACCTCGCCCGCTTGGAACTGTGCAACCATCTTGGCGCGGCCCTCCTTGGACGATGCACCTGTGAGCTTAAGGAAGGCGATGTCCTCCTTGGCCAAGCGCCTGCCGATGATATCGAGCATGCCCGTAAACTGGCTGAACAGCAAAATGCGATGACCGCCGTCGAGCGCGCCGTGGACGAGCTCCATGCACGTATCGAGCTTGGCGCTTCCCGCCTTATAGTCCGCATAGTGCAGATGCGGGTCGCAGCAGATCTGGCGCAGCTTGGTGAGCTCAGCAAGTACCTTGAGCTTGTCTTTCTTAAACTCCCCCGCCTCGCGGTGCTGCACTTGCTGGGCAATGCGATCCTGGTTGGCCAGGTAAAGCTTGCGCTGCTCTCCGGTAAGCTGCGCCATCACCGTATCCTCGATCTTCTCGGGCAGGTCGGCCACCACATCTTCCTTGACGCGACGCAGCACAAACGGCGATACGAGCGCCTGCAGACGAGCGGCACTGTCGCCCTCGGCATGCTCGACCGGGCTTTCGAAGCGCTTGGCAAACGACTCGCGCGTGCCGAGCAGGCCCGGCATTAAAAAGTCGAAGATGCTCCAGAGCTCGGATAGGCGGTTTTCGATGGGCGTGCCCGTCAGGGCAAAGCGCACGCCGGCAGGCAGGCGCTTTGCGGCGCGCGCCACCTGGGTGAGCGGGTTTTTAATGTACTGGGCCTCATCGAGCACCACGCGGGCAAAGTCCCGCTCGGCATACTCGTCGATATCGCGGCGCATGAGGTCATACGACGTCACGACCACGTTATGCTCGTCGGCGCCTGCTATCTGCACGCGGCGTTGAGCCTTGGCGCCCACGATGGCGCACACATCCAGCGAGGGCGCAAAGCGCTCCAGCTCGGCAGTCCAGTTGTACACGAGTGAGGCCGGGCATACCACGAGCGTGGGCTTGTTGTCCCCCGCCTCCACGCGCACCAGGATATGCGCGATCATCTGGAGCGTTTTGCCCAGGCCCATATCGTCGGCCAAGATACCGCCGAGGCCCAGATGCTCAAGCGAGCCGAGCCACTGGTAGCCGTCGACCTGGTAGCCACGCAGCGTGGCCTTGAGCGAGGCGGGTACCGTAAAGTCCATCTTGCCGAGCGTGTCCAGGCGCTCGACGGTACGGCGGAACGCAGCGTCGCGATCGGCCTCGAGCGCGGGCGTGCGTGCGAGCATGCCATCGACGAACAGGGTACTCGACGCGGGAAGCGACACGCCGTCGAGCAGGTCGACGGCATCGACGCCCAGGTCCTTGGCGAGGCCAAACGCGGCTCGAGCGCCCTCGTCCAGGCGAATGATGTCGCCGGACGTAAGGCGCGCAAACGTTTGATGGCGCTTGTAGGAGTCGAGGTAGATGGCAAGATCTGCCGCCGAAAGACCGCTCGCGCCCAGTTCAACATCGAGCAGGTTGCTCTTGACGGTGGCACGCACCGAAAGCTTGGGCGCAGGGCGCACCGAGATCTGGCGTAGGTGGTCGCTGAGCATGACCTCGCCCAGCTCGGACAGGGCAGACAGGCCCTCGGTCAGCAAGCAGAACAGGCTCTCGTCGTCGCGCTCCTCAAACGCCAGGCCGCCCTCGTAAAAGTCGAAATACAGGGCCGCCGTGTCCATAACGCGAAACTCTGCTATCTCGTCGCGCGGCGGCACGCCCGGGCGCTGTTCTTCGAAGGGGCTTCCCGGAGCACCCAGGCTAAAGAGATCTGCCGACCAGTCGCCGTAGGAAACCGTAATCTTGCAGGTCACGAGCCCGTCGTCGACACCGATTGCCATGGCAAAGCTCGGCTCGGGCGCCACGGTGTCGAGCACGGCGGGCGCGGTAAGGTCGGTGTAGTCGCGCAAAATGGGCAGCGCCATACGACAGAACTCCCCCACCTGGTCGACAGCGATATGGATCGGCGTGCGACAGGGCAGTAAGCGCGATAGGAACGGCGCCGCATGCTGGGCAAACGCTACATCGGCGCGGCGCGCACGGCGGGTGTCGACCAGATAGGCAACGTCGCCCGAAGCAAAGCAGTATGCATCGGCCGGCAGGCGTAGATCGTAGCTGCCGCCAGCCGCCGGCGCGATTTTGGCGGCAAGGAGCGGTGGGCGCTTAGACAGAGCCTCGTCCTCCCCTTCCGGAGGCATTTCAACCGCCACGTCATAGGTGCGATGCGTCGTCGTCCCCCGCGACCAGGCGGGCTCAAAGGAGATGGTCTGGCCACGCAGCAGGTCCAGCACATATACGATGCTATGCTCGGACAGCGGCAACTGACGCTCGGCGACAAAACCGCTGCGGGCAAAGTCGTACGACGCCGAACGCGAGCTTGTGATGTCATCGAGATAGGCAACTGTCGTCACAACAAGGTTGAGCAGCTTTGTCGACACGTCCTCGAAGGCTTCGGGCGTATGGACAAACGTGAGCTTCTTGCCGTACGAGAAGGTGCCGCCTCGGACATAGGCGTCGGCCATGCCGTCGATATCCTTGACCACGTAGGAGACCGATCCACAACGAATGCGAAGCTCGAGCGCCCAGCTAAAGCGGTCGGCAAACAGTGGATTGTAGTACGGCACCAACGAGGGCTCCAACACCGCCTTGGGGGCATCGGGATCCACACTGCCAGCGAGCTTGCGGCGCATGCTCGCCAGCTCATCCATGCGTGCGTCCGAAAGATCGGAGAGCGCCGCCATGAGGCTGGGACTCGTGGGGACGGGCGCCGGAAAGGGAAAGTTGGGATTGACGGCCGGCGCTTTGAGCGCGGTGCGCGCGGGCTGTTTCGGCTGCGCCGTAAACGTGCGGACCGGTGTGCGCAGCCCCTCAACAGGTTCAACGCCGCTGGCGTCCAGATACGCCAGCGCTGTAGCGATGGCATGCTTGCACATACCGGGGTAACGATAGGCGGCGGGGCAATCGCAGTCGTAGTCGATCACCTCGTGCTCGTCCATGTCGAGCGCCACGTGCGTCTTGTACAGGTCGCCGCGCGAACCGCGCACCGAGCCCTCAACCGTCACGTTTTTGGAGAAGCGCGAGCCGCTGTCCTCGATCGACAGCACGGCGCCGTTGAGCATGAGCGAACGCCCCTTCATAAAGGTGCCGCTCAACGCCGCCTCTTTGCGAAGCGCCTGCACAAACGTCCCCTGCGCCATCACTTCCTCCAATCTCACCCGGGGTAGCTTAGATAACCGTCACGCGGCCTTGGTTGCCGACGATGGCCTTTGCCTCTGCCAGCAGCGGAATCGAGCGTGCATTGACCTTGGCCGGCACCTCAGCACGCAGCACGCGCCCGTCGACTTGCTCAATAAAGATCTCCACGCGGTCGCCGCCCGGGTTGGTGGTGAGCACCGTGGCCAGGCGCGCCATATTGCCCTGGCTAAATCGACTGTTGGGCACCATGACCTCAAAGACCTTGGGCTTGTTGTTCTCCTCGCTAAGCTCGAGCGGCACGATCTCCTGCGCGATGATCTGGTCGCCGCGGTCCGAGCGCTCGAGCTTGCCCTTAATGCGCACAAACGCATCGGACAGCTGCGCGCCGGTCTCGGGATCGACCTCGCCGTACAGGTACCCCTCGGCCTCCTTGTAGGTCTTGGGGAACACCACGACCGTGGCCTCGCCTTCCATGTCTTCGAGCTGCACGATGCCCATGGGGTCGCCGTTTTTGGTCACGCGCTTGGACACGCTCGAGACCATGCCGGCCCACCACAGCGCCTTGCCCTCGGGAATCTCCTGGTTGATGGTGCCGCCCGTAGGATTCTGAACTTCGTAGCCGGTGTCGATCTGCGAGAACGAGAAGTCGCGCGCTTTGCTAAGTGCATACTCAAACGGGCGCAGCGGGTGGTCCGAGACATAGATGCCCAGAACTTCCTTCTCCTGGCTCAGCTTAAGGTGGCGGTCCCACTCCTGGCCATCCGGATCGGGCACGCTCACCTCAAAGCCCGAGCCCTCAACGTCGCCAAACATATCGAAGAACGACGTCTGGCCGCTCGCGCGATCTTTCTGGCGCTTTACCGCGGCATCGATGATGTTCTCGGGGTTGTTCTTGTCCACAAAGTGCATCATCTGGCGACGCGGATACCCCGTGGAGTCGAAGGCGCCTGCCTTGATCAGCGATTCGATCACGCGGCGGTTGGCCTGGCTCGAGTCCACGCGCTCGACAAAGTCGTGCAGCGTCTTAAACGGACCGCCCGCCTCGCGCTCGGCGATAATCGCCTGCGCCACGCCGGTGCCCACGCCGCGGATGCCGGCCAGACCAAAGCGCACGCCCTCCTTGGTAGCCGTGAACTCGGTACCGGACTCGTTGACATCTGGCGAAAGCACGGGGATGCCGTCGTGACGGCATGCCGAGACGTAGTGCACGATCTTATCGGTCTTGCCCGTATAGGACGTCAGAACGGCCGCCATGTACTCGTGCGGATAGTGCGCCTTGAGCCATGCCGTCTGCATAACCAGAATGGCGTAGCCGGCGGAGTGCGACTTGTTGAAGGCGTAGGACGCGAACTCGAGAACATCGTCCCAAATCTTCTGGGCGACCTCGCGCGTGTAGTTGTTCTTGATAGCGCCATTCATCCAGTGGTCGTAAGTGGTCTCGTCCGAGCCATCCTCCCAGTGGAGCACCGTCGACGTGAGCAGCTTAATCTTTTTCTTAGCCACGGGCTTACGGATACGCGAGTCCGATTCGCCCTTGGAGAAGCCGCACATCTCGACGGAGATGAGCATAACCTGCTCCTGGTAGACCATGGTGCCGTAGGTTTCGCCCAGGATGTCGTCCAGACGGTCATCGTAGGAGACGGCCGGCTCCTTGCCGTTCATACGGTTGATGTAGGACGAAACCATGCCGGCGCCCAACGGGCCCGGGCGGTACAGAGCGATCAATGCCACGACGTGCTTGTACTCGGTGGGCTTCATGTTCTTGATCGTGGCCGTCATGCCGGCGGACTCGACCTGGAAGACGCCGGCGGTGTGACCGGAGCCCATGAGCTTAAAGATCTCGGGATCGTCAAAGGGAATCTCTTCCTCTTTGATGTCGATGCCGAAGTTCTTCTTGATGTTTGCCTTGGCCTTGGAGATAACCGTCAGCGTGCGCAGGCCCAGGAAGTCCATCTTGAGCAGGCCCATGTCGGCGACGGTATGGCCCTCGTACTGGGTAATCTCGACGCCGCCCTTGGTGTCGAGCTTGGTGGGCACGTGCTCGTTGACGGGGTCGCGGCAGATCAGAACGGCGCACGCGTGCACACCCTCGCCACGGGTGAGACCCTCGATCGAGAGCGCCGTGTCGATGATGCGGCGGGCGTCGTCGTCCTTTTTATAGGCCTCGGCAAAATCGGGGTTAAACAAATCCTCTTTGCCGGGTTGTTTGTCGAGCACCTGCTTGAGCTTGACCTTGGGGTCGCTCGAGACCATCTTGGACAGGCGCTGGCCCATGTAGACAGGATAGTCCAGGACGCGCGCGGCGTCGTTGATGGCCTGCTTGGCCTTAATGGTCGAGTAGGTGATGACGTGGGTGACCTTCTCGGGGCCGTAGAGCTGGCGAACGTGCTCCACGACCTCGAGGCGCCGCTCATCGTCGAAGTCCATATCGATATCGGGCATCTCGGTACGCTGCGGGGACAGGAACCTCTCGAACATCAGGCCGTTCTCGAGCGGATCGAACGCGGTGATGTTCATGGCGTAGGCGACGATAGCGCCGGCAGCCGAGCCACGGCCGGGGCCGACGCCAATGCCGTTGTCCTTGGCCCATTGCACGTACTCAGCGACGATCAAAAAGTAGGCGGCAAAGCCCTTGTCGCAGATGACCTTGTATTCGTACTCAAAGCGCTCTTTGATGTTGACGCCACCGATCTCGCGCGTGGCCCAGTCGTCACCGTAGTGCTGGCGCAGGCCCTTCTCGCACTCGCGGCGGAACTGGCTCTCGTGCGTCTCGCCGGGGTCGAGCAGCGGGAAGCGCGGCAGGATGATGGAGTCCCAGTCCAGCTCCACGTAGCACTTGTCGGCGATCTCGAGCGTGTTGTCGCAGGCCTCGGGGCAATACGGGAACATCGCCCGCATCTCCTCCTCGGTCTTCATGTAAAACTCCGAGCCGGTCATGCGCATGCGGTTGGGGTCGTCGACCTTGGCGTTCATGCCGATGCACATGATGACGTCCTGCACGGGCGCATCCTCGCGGCGCAGGTAGTGGAAGTCGTTGGTGGCGATGACCTTGACGCCCACCTGCTTGGCGATATCAATGAGTGTGCGGTCCATCTGCTCGTCAGTCAGGCCGTTGTCGGTGGTGATGCCGTGTTCCTGGATCTCGATGTAGAAGTCGCCGGGCTCGAAGGTATCACGGAAAGTCTCGGCCCACTTGATGGCGCCTTCCATGTCGCCGTGGTCGATGTATTTGGGGATGATGCCCGCGATACAGGCGCTCGTGCAGATCATGCCCTTGGCATGGCGGCGCAGGTTGTCGAGCGTCACGCGCGGCTTGTAGTAAAAGCCCTGCACGGCGGCCTCGGAGACCGTCTGCATCAGGTTGACGTAGCCCTCCTGGTCCTTGGCCAGAAGGATCATGTGGTAGAGCTCGGGCTTGTGGTCGCGGGCAAGGGTCTCGTCCGGCGTAAAGTAGACCTCGCAGCCAAAGATGGGCTTGATGACCAGGGGCGGCTTGAGCTCGTCGATATTGCCTTTCTCGTCCCACATGGCCATGTCTTTGACGTACTGGGCATGCTCGCGCGGGTTGGACTCGGGATCGGGCTCCACCAGCTCGTCGCGGCGGTCCTTTTCCAAGAAGGCCTTGTCGTGGCTCCAGGTTTTGTACTCGGGCGTGTTGTGATTGACGGCGTCGCAGGCCAGCGCCAAGTCGGGTACGCCGTACATGTAGCCGTGGTCGGTGATGGCCACGGCAGGCATGCCCAGCTCAACGGCACGGTTGACCATATCCTGGATACGGGTTGCGCCGTCGAGCATGGAGAAAACAGTGTGATTGTGCAGATGGACGAATGCCATGTGATGAGCTCCGATGCGGGTTCGTGTTCTGACTGAACGATTTTACCCCACGGCACGGACAGCACCCGAACCTAGCCAAACCCACACGGGTAGTCTTTTTGGAACCTTCAAAAAGGGGAATGAGGGCATCCAGATATATCGAGTATTACTGGAACCCCGGCGATGCGCGGAATGATTTGTGACGAATAGTCATGTCCATCAAGAAGGCTCGACGCTTCGGATGGCTCGTCAATCGATATATCAATTCTTGGAGACCTGCATTCCTACCATTTTTAATGAAACGACGGCGGTAATTGCTATCGCGATTGCGCCAATAATACCGAGCGCTATCTGAATGGGATATAACCCTAACACATGTCCAAATATGGAGAAAAACATTGCGGAAAAGAGAGCCCTTACCAGAGATGCGATGGAAAGGATCGTCGCGCGGAGATCGTCCGCTATCGCGTCTTGGATTAAGTTTTCCGAAGTGATGTACACCACTTCTGGGAGAAAACAAAGCACCATGCTAAGGCCAAACAAACACAGCGGATTTGAAGCGAACCACGGAAGAATCATGAAAAGGCCAGCCTCAATTAGCATCGAGCCGCGCATGGTATTTCTTTTCCCGAAACGCGATGAGAAGAAATCTGCTGCAATGTAGGCCGTCGCATTTACTGCATAGGATGCACCGAAAAAGATTCCTATTATGGAGACGGGAGCATCAAATGCGTCGAATACCAACTGATTCAAGTTGTAATAACTCCCGTAGAATCCGTCGAGCATGCTTGTGCCGATGAGGAGAAGCAATACCGCAAAAGCGGATTCTCCAACGCGCCAGGTCTCGCGCCTGAACATCTTGGCTGCGTCAAACCTCCCCTTTTCTGATCTTTCAGAACGGGTCGTTTCCGTCCTCTCAATGGGATACAGAAGGAAAAGCTGCAGGAGATAGAAAACGGAGACACATACGTAGAGGGCACTCCAAGATACTTGGGCAATGAAAGATCCGAGCACAATTGCCATTCCCGTAGCGATTGATTGCGCGGCAAGCAGCCGAGCGTTGATGGTGAGGAAGCGCTCTCCTTGACCGGCATTTCGGGCAATTTCATATAAAAGTGCTTGTTCGGATCCCGATTGAAGGGAGTAGGCGAGTGCCTCAACAAGGGAAAGCACGACAAGAAAGGGGCCTGAGAGCAACAGCATGCCGGCGGTATGGAAGAAAAGCAGCAGCACGCCCACTTGAATCGAAAACTTCTTTCCAAAGAAATCGCCTATCAGCCCTGTTGGCAGCTCGAGGACGACCGTTGCTATGTTGAACAGGGCTTGATAAAGCGCGATTTCCGTAACAGACATTCCTTTCTCCGCAAGGAAAAGTAGAAACACTCCCCGATTTAAAACAAATCCCGTGAGAACGAAAAAGGCGGAATAGACGTGCAGTTGCGTAGTGGCATTCTTATTCATTTGGCACTACCAACAACTATTTTTGTCGGGCCGCTCGCTACTGATTCGAAGCCTGAAGTGTTCACAGTTGATGTGAAGAGCGGTAAAGCTTTTGCACAGGGTATCAATGGAATACATCCGAAGCGTTTTCGGCAGTATCATCGGCGAAGACGGGATTAGCCTTTACGCGGCGCTCACCCTCGATGTATTTGACGATTTGATCAATCGTCTGGTTGGCGTGGCTCTTGAGCTTGCGCTCATAGAAGAAGAGGCCAAGCTTGCCGCGCGTGCCAGACGTGTTGCCACCCACACCCTGAAAATCCTCGGTATAGGTGAGCTCGCAGGCACCATCGCCAGCAGGTGCAGCCTCATAGCGCATGGTATTGATGCCCGCCGCATACTGAAAACGGACCTCATAGAGGCACGGGTAGTCAAAGTGCTTGATCTTAACCTTGATCGCCGTGCCCTTGGCCTTGCCTTTTGCGGACTGGGCGCGCTTCTCGTACTTATAGCCGTTGAGCTTGTTGCGGCTGGGACGCTTGCCCGTGGCGTTCTCGATATCCTGCATGATGGACCCCGCCAGAGCGTCAAAAAGCTCCTCCGGTGTCACCTTAAGCGTTTTGGTGAGCTGCATGATGGCTCCTTATTCGTTTGAACCGTTCGAGTCATTGTAACGCCCCAGGCTCTCCCATGCGTTGCGGTGCCATTTGGACGATTGAGGGCTTTACAGCCGCAAAACTAACCAAATAGCACCGTAAAGCCTGAGGTGGCTAGAGGTTGTAGGTGACCACTTGAGGTTCGGCGGGTTCGACGAAGATGGCTGGATTCGCCTGTTCCACGCGGACGAACTTGACGGTCACGGCCTCAAATCCCGCCTTGTGCAACGCATCGGCGTAGACGCGCGCCTGCAGGGCGTGCTTCTCGAGCAGCTGGTCCGGCGTCTCATCCGGCGTGCCACCCGTCTTGTAATCGATGACCAGTGCGCGCGACGGATCGGCCGGATCGGTGGCCAGTGCATCGATAGCGCCCTCAGCATAGGCACCGTAACGAGCGATGTCCTCGTCCTCGCAGCCCAGCGAGAAGAACGGCACCTCGGCACGGATGCACGGCCACGCGAGCAGCTCGGCACGAACCGACGACTTGAGCCAACGATCCAGAGCGACATCGAAGCGCTCGCGCTGTTCCGGCGTCAGGCGCCACAGGCGCGCCAGTGCATCGGCACGCTCAGCGGGCAGCGCATCGGCACCCATCTCGATGAGCCACTGGCAGGCAGCGTGGAAGGCCGAGCCCAGCGCCATGGGATTACCGGCGGGCTCGACAGCAGCCACGTCCGCATCCGTCATCTCCGAGCCATCCGACTCCGCATCATCGCCAGCCTCGTCCATGGGCACGCGCGTCTCGGCGGCACGGTCCTCGGCCTCGGCATGCAGCGCCGCGGCAATCGACGAATAGCTGTACGAATCACGCGCCGGGAACGGACAGATGCCCATGCGCACGCCCGCCGCCTGGGGATATACGAGTTCAAACGAATCGGGCTTGGGATCGGCAGGACCAGGCACAGTTGAGTGCGCAGCATTATCGGCGACATCGGTATCGCCACGAACGAGCCTGCCCTCGGCATCCAGCGAAGCATTGGCCTCAAACGCCTGCTCGCCAAAGGTAAAGTCCGAAAGCGAAATGAGCTCGTAGTCGCCCGGCTGGGAGTTGTCGAACACCAGGCGGTCGGCATCGAGCTGCGGCATGTCCAGAGCGTCGGTCGGCAAAATACGGCGCAGCACGTCGTAGGTCAGATCGGTCTCGACGTCGAAGGTCGGCGCCGTCACCTTGCCACGGCTCACGCCGGCATCCATCGCCAAGATCACCAGCTCGCGCGCACGCGTCATGGCAACGTAGAGCAAGCGGGCCCGCTCCTCGAGCGAAAGCCGCAGGTCGTCGTTGCGCAGGTGAGCAAATGCCTCGGCGGGAGAACCCGTCGCACAGACGTCCTCCATGAGCTCCGGCGGCAGCCACAGCGACGTGCCCTTGCCCTTAAACGCGTGCTCAAACTGCTTTTTGACGTCGTCGCCCTTCACAAAGGTTCCGTCGGTGAGCTTAACGCCGTCGAAGCGTGCCGGCAGCGCCACGACCTGCGCTCCTCCCTCGACGCGACCCATCTGTGCCGCACCCGAGGACTTACGCACGCCAAAGCACTCGGCGACCGCCACGACCGGATATTCCAGACCCTTAGAGGCGTGAACCGTCATGATGCGCACCGCGCCGTCGCCCTCCTCGTTGAGGGCACCCGGGGCTTCCTTGCCCGCCAAGAAGCGGTCGAAGGCCAGCGCGATGGAGCGCGGAGAATTGCCGAACTCGGCCTCCGCCTCGGCCACGGCGTCGAGCGCCTTGAGCACGTTGGCGGCAATGGCCTTGCCCTCGGGACCGCGCTGTGCCAGACGCACAAACCAGCCGGAGGCGTTGACCACGTCGCGCGCGATGGCGGCGAACGAATCGCGGCCCACGCGACGAAGCGCATACCGCAGCACCTCGCGGGCGCGCGTCACGAGCGGCAGATCTTGCAGACCCGGCACGTCGAAATCACTCATGATGCCCGCGTCGATATTCCGGCGCGAGGTCTCCCCCGTCTCGCTATCGAGCTTGGTCACCAGCGCCAGGAACTCCTGAGCGCCGAGCGCAAACATCGGCGAGGCGAGCAGCGGCATAAGGCCCTGCGCCGTATCGGCCGGATTGGCGAGCGCACATACCAGGGCGCGCACCGTCTGCACCTCGGCTGCTTGGGCAAAGACCGAGCCGCCCGCGATGACGCAGTCGAGCCCCTGGTCGCGGAAGGCCTGGGCGTAGACGTCGGCGTTGGTCATGCGGCCCAGTAGCAGCACCATGCCGCCCTGAGGCTGGCCGGCATCGGCAAGCGCGCGGAAGCGCTCGGCGATCGCACGGGCCTTGGCCTGTGTGCGCTCCTGCGTACTGCCGCCGGCAACAAAGAGCGCCTGACGACGCGAGGCGTCTGCCACCAGCGTATCCTTGCGGCCGTCGCTCGCCTCAAGATCCAAAAAGCCCTGCATCAGGCCGCCGTCATCGCCGTCGAAAACGCGTGCCACATAACGCAGCACCTCGTCATGGCTGCGGAAGTTGCGCACAAGTTTGACGAGTTCGCCAGCAGGTGCGTCGGCCACTACAGTCGCCTCGGGCGCGGCAGACGAGCCCACCTTGCGCTCCTGGCGACGGAACACCTCGACCTCGGCGCCGCGGAAGCGATAGATGGACTGTTGTGCATCGCCCACGGTGCACAGCGCGCGCTCCCCCGCACCCGTCAGGTAACGAATCAGATCGACCTGCATCTGGTCGGTATCCTGAAACTCATCGATCATGACCATCTTAAAGCGGCCCTCGTACGCAGCACGGATGGCAGGGTAATCGCGCAGGGCCTCGTAGGCCATACGCAGCAGGTCGTTATTATCGAGGGCGGACTGGGCAGCCTTCAGTGCGCGATACTCGGCCTCGACGGAACGGGCCAGGCCCACCAGCGCATCGAGCGCCGGGCCACCGCAGGCAAGCACGATATTGATAAACGCATCGGCGGCCTCGGCCTTGAGCAGCTCGACCTGCTCCTTGGGGAATGCCTTGCTCGCGCGCGGCATGGTGCACGACATCATGAGTCGCGCCGCATCGACCATGGTCTTGCCGCTCGCCTCGAACGCGTCGATGGCATCGAGCGCCGCCTGCGCCTTCTCGGTCGAGGACTTGCTTGCGCCCAGCGCCGCGCGATAGGCATCGGCGAGTGCCGAGGTATCGGCCTGGCCGCGCGCCACGCGCACGTCGTCCATACCGCCCGGCAACTGGCTCGACAGCTCCAGCAGGTCGCGCACCAGACCCTTGATGGTCGTACCGCCGCCAAAGGAACCGCCCTCGCCCGCCATGGGATACCAGGCATAGAGGGCCTTGAGCGATGCCGCGAGCTCGGGGGCGGCATCGGGTGCCGTCGCGCGACCCAGCACATGCTCAACAGCCTGGTCCATGAGCTCGTCGGTATCGGTGAGCACCGTGAACTCGGGGTCGATGCCCAGCTCCAGCGCGTGCGCGCGCAGGATACGCGAGCACATGCCGTGAATAGTCGAAATCCACGCGTCGTCGACGGTCAGTGCTTCCTCGTCCATGCCCTCGTCGATAAGCGCACGGCGCACGCGGTCGCGAATCTCGGCCGCTGCATCTTTGGTAAAGGTAATGGCGAGCACCTGGTCCAGATGCTCAACGAACGGACCGGATTCGGGCGAGAGCGCATAGACGATGCGGCGCGTGAGGGTAAAGGTCTTACCCGAACCGGCGCCCGCCGAGACAAACAGCGGGCGGTCGAGCGTTTTGACAATCTGCAGCTGTTGCGGCATCAAAGTCGAAAGATCCATGGTCTACACGTCCCTCCTTACAAACGTTCCTTCGTGGTTATACGAGCAGCGCGCATGCGCGGCCTGAGCCGACGCCGGGTCGACGGCGGCAACGTTGCCCGCCTCGAGTTCGCGCAAGCGCTCGGCGATGCCGGCCTCCACGCGATCGAGCAGTGCATCGAAGTCCATGTTGCCGCCCTCACCGGGAAAGCCCTTCTTAAGCCCCGGGATGCGGCCGTCACCACGCTCCTCCTCGAGCAACTCGGCGCTCGCCGCACCGCGCAGCGCGGGCTTGCCGCCCTTGGTCGAAAAATAGAGCGCTGCACGGGTATCCAAGCCCAGTGCCCGACGCATGGCCTGCGCGTAGATGAGCGTTTGGGTATGGGGCGGCAGCCAGCGCGGGTCGTCGATGGGAGCCTCGCCCGTCTCCTCGTCACGCACCGTGGGGTCGGCAAGCTTAAACTCCTCGACACCCGAACGATGCTTGTAGTCGATTACCACGGCGCGGTTCTCGGCGTCCACGTCCACACGGTCGATGCGCCCGCCGAGCGGCCAACCGGCATACTCGACCTGGAGCTCGTTGAACGCAAACTCCAGGTAGCGCGGGGCAAAGGGGGCAAGTGCCTCGGACTCGTAGGCAAGCACGCCCTCCAGCTGCGGCAAGATCTCGGCCGCCTGGCGCTCCTCCACCGCAGAGAGCGGCACCAGCGGGCCCTCCGTGCCGCGCTTGCCGGCGTGCTCGGCCAACGTCTCGTCAAAGACCTCGTGCAGCAGCTCCTGAGCACGCGGCAGATTCTCGGGCGTCACGCGCTCCATGCCTTCTTGGGGCAGACGGGCATGCAGATGCTCCAGCACGTCGTGGACAAAGTTGCCCTTCTCCATGTTGCCAAAGCCAGCGTCGATCGACTGGGGCTTGACGCGATACGAGACGAACCAGCATAGCGGACAGGTCGAATAGGCCTCGATCTGCGAGGCAGACGTCAAGCGCGGCACCAGCGGCGCATCCTCGCCCTCGCCATCGCGACGGCGCAGGACCAAATACGGCACGGCCTCGGCACTCAGATGCTGAGGGGCTTCACAGGTCACGCGCTCGCGCTTGAGGCCTTCACCTGCCGCGGGATCAAAGTCGGCGATGATATCGCCCTCGCCCACGCACGTGGGCTTGGCAGCGCCAGCGGCCTCGGCATGTGCCCGCAGCTCGGTCCATACGGCTGCCGGGTAGCACTCGCGCGCCTGGCGATCGTGCGTCACGCGGGCGAGCGCGACCGGACCGCTCGCCGCCTGCATCGCACGGCCAAAGCGCACGCGCAGCAGGGCGGCGGGCTCCAAAGACACGCCGTCGCGGCGCAGCTCGGCCGTCAATGTGGCAAGCGGGCCCTCTTCGTGCGAAAGCGGATAGCTGTCCAGGTCGACATCGGCAAACAGCACGGCATCGTAGCCGCCAGGACGCAAAACCGACGCATCGGCAAGCGACACGAAGCGCACTTGTGCCCGTGGTGTGCGATCGACCTCGTAGGTCTCGTAATCGTAAGCGGTGCTGCGCTTGTCCACCTTAGTTCGAACGCCATCGAGAACCGGCACGGTCGCAGCCTGCGACACGTCGAGCGCGCGAGCATCGTTCATAAGGATGTCGATGGCATGGTGCAGCAAAGCCGTCTCTGCCTGACGACGGGCCTGGCCGTCAAGACCGCCTAGAGCGCGATCGGGCAGCGCCTCTGCAACGGCGAGCATGGCCTTGAGCGCCGTCACGGGTTTGTCGCGCCACAGCGCCTGAAACACGTCCGAGACCACGCACGGCACATTCTTAAACCAGTTATCGTCGCTGGCGGCCTTGCGGGCGCCCCTCACCTGGCCCTGCACGCTCTGCAGCAGGCTCTTGACGCCCGCAGCGGTCTTGCTGCGCGACAGGCGCATGTTCTTGTCGAAGCCGCGGGCGCTCGCGGCGTCGGCACCCGAAAGCGGACTGTAGATCCAGTCGGTAAGCTCCGGCGCGGGCCACCACTCGGTCTTTGACGCCATGCCCTCATCGGCGGCCTTCATGCGCTCGATCAGGCCGGCAAGCGCCGCAAACTGCCTGCCCGCGATGGACTGGGAAAACGCCGTGAACTCAGTTGTCTCGGCAGCGATATGACGAGCAGCCAGACGAGAGGCGAGCTCACCGAACAGCTGGGGTGCCCGGGCAGAAACGGCAAGCACGCGCACGGGGTCGGCAGAGGCGCCGTCGACCTCGGAACCCCGGCACGTTTTTACCAGATCATCAATTGCGTCCGCATAAGCATGAGCACGGGCATGGGGGCCAGCGACCTCAATAAAGGCAGGCTGAGCGGCGGTCCCGCAAGCGGCATCAGACGCGCCGACACCCTCCCCTAGCGGCGCGATCTCAAACAACACATCGCGGGCATCAAATGCCGCGGCAAGCTCCTCGCGCATCGCCGCCTGTTCGCGGGCAAGCAGCACGACGACCTCTCCCCCATTGTTCGCCACGGCAGACAGCAGCTCGAGCAGACCGTGCGTAAACGACGTGATACCGCGCACGCATACGGCGCGAGTGCACGCCGGCAGGCTATCGGCCAGGACACTGGTCATAATGTCAGCTGCCTCGCAGGGCTCAACCATATCTCGACGGTCCAAACCGCCCGCGTAGGCGCGCAAAAGCTCGAACACACGAGCCTCGGCATCGCTTTTTGGCTCAGGCTGGCAGTTGTCGCCACGGCATCGTTCGGCACCCGTCCCCGCAACGCCCGGCAACACGTCGCGGGCCATGCGCGCGAGCATGCGCACTGTGCCCTGGCTGCGCGAAAGCGGCTGCAGAGCGGCGTCGTCGCGGCGGTCGATCATGTCCGAGAACAGCATCTGGCGCTGAAGGTTGTCCACAAAGCTGCGGCCATCGCCCATAAGCTCCCACAGCGAGCTGAGCCACGATGTGGGCGTCTTGTAGTCGACACCCAGTGAAACCCCGGCTTCTGCCGCATCATGGCGGCACAGGTCGAGCTCGGCAAATGTTGGCGCCAACAGAACAGCGCGCCCGTGGCGGGCAACCAGGTCGGCCAGTAGCGCCGCCTCGGCATCGCTCAAATCCGTGCCGGCATTGGTGGTATAGATTCGAACAGGCATGGTCCTCCGCTCAAACTGTTCGCAATAATCAATGCATCCATCCTACCCGCCCAAGCGGACAGATTTGCCCCACGCCAACAGATTTGATCCCTTGAGGACGGAGGAAAATGGATCACAGAGGGGGTCAGTCTAACCCGGTGATTCGTTTTCCTCCGTCCCCAAGGGATCAAAAAACCGCCCCCGGAGGGACGGTTCTTCGTAATTCAATGTTGTCGCCGGCCTACTCGCCATCCTCCAACTTAATGAGGATCTTGCGGTAGCCACCGTACTCGCCGTTCAGCGCCTTTGAAACGCGGCTCACCGTGGTGGACGAAGCGCCGGTACGGGCCTGAACCTCAACATAAGGCTCGCCCTCGTCCAAATAGCGCGCAACCTGCAAACGCTGAGAAAGGTCGCAAATCTCGCGCGGCGTGCAGATATCGGTCAAAAACGCTTGGATATCCTTCTCGTCGTCCAAAAGGCTAAATGCGTGGACCAGCTGCTTGACATCAGGCTTGTCAAACATGTTCTCGATATTCATCGATCACCGCCAAACCCGCCAAAAGGCATCGAAGTTGATACTGACATCGGGCATCGTTCGCCCGTTCTATGCAATAGGGCAACGCCTGTGGCTTTTGCCCGTAGCAGTGTAGCACACCACCAAACTAAAGCGACAAGACTCTCTGCCAGCGGCGCGTTTTTCAGGACGAACGCCGTTTAGAAACCATATGCGCACGTAAGCTCCACGAATATTTGAGACAATGGGCGCCCAAACACCGCGGCGCGCCCGCGCAACCATCCAGGTCGCCGCCGCAAGCCGCTTCACGCGACGCCAGCAACCCCGGCGCAAGAAAGGATTCACGCCATGCGCTTTATGCTTAACTGGCTCTTCACCTCGATCGCCATCGCGATCGCCACGTTCCTCGTCCCCGGTATCCAACCCTTCGGCTTTGCCGAGGCTTGGGTCTGCTTTGCCTTCGTGGGACTGTTCCTCAACATCGTCGACTCGCTCGTCAAGCCGTTCCTGACGGTCATCTCGCTGCCGCTCACTATTATCACGCTTGGTATTTTTCAGCTCGTAGTCAACAGCTTCATGCTCGAGCTGGCCAGCTACCTGTCGGTCAATCTGCTGGGCGCGGGTATCTCCATTGCCGGCTTTGGATCGGCCTTTATGGGCAGCATCCTGGTATCCATCATGCGCAGCATTCTCGACAGCATCGCCGAGGGCTAGAACTGTTCAATACGAACCGTCATATCGACCCAAGACAAAGGCCGCCCATCGCAAAAATGGGCGGCCTTCTTATTTGCCAAGTCTCAAAGGACGAGAGGATCTACCATTTCTACCCCGTCCCCAAATGCAGGTGTGGGTTAGATGACGTAGTCGTAGCCATGGTTGGGAGCGACAAGTTGGTCGAGCGTCACACCGTCGAGGTAGTCGTTGATGAGCTTGTCCAGGTTCTTCCACACGTCGAGCGTGGGGCACTCGTCCGAACGCGAACAGCCCTTGCAGTCGCCGTCCAGGCATGCGACCGGTGCTAGGCTGCCCTCGGTCAGACGCAAGATCTCGCCCACCGTGTACTGCTCGGGCGGGCGCGTGAGCACGTAGCCGCCGCCCTTGCCACGCATACCCGAGAGCATGTTGGCACGTACGAGCGTAGCCAAGATGTTCTCGAGATATTTCTCGGAAATCCCCTGTCGCGCCGCGATCTCTTTGAGCGGGATGCGACCGGCCGCCTGGTGCTCGGCCAGATCGACCATAACGCGCAGGGCATATCTGCCCTTAGTAGAAACCAACATATATAGTGCTGCCTTTCGGTCATTTAGTCCGTAGAAATTCTAGCCGAAAAATTGGTTTTGAAAATACCCGTTCCGGTCAAGATGGTTAATCGACTCGTAATAATCTTCTATTTCCTATTGCGTTACTAGGCTTTACTGTCTACTATGCTTGCCAACAGCAAAACGAACAACCCATAAGGTTTGTGGGTTTCGCTGCTATACACACCGTAAAACCACACGGTATCCAGTCATTTGAACACTTTGGAGGTTCACCATGAGCAATGTTTACACGTCCATCGATCAGCTTATCGGCCACACTCCGCTTCTGGAGCTCACTCACTTTGAGGCCGATGAGGACCTCAAGGCCCGCGTGCTCGTCAAGCTGGAATACTTCAACCCCGCCGGATCCGTCAAAGACCGCGTCGCCAAGAACATGATCGACGAGGCCGAGAAGGCAGGCAAGCTCGTACGCGGCGGCGACTACACCATCATCGAGCCCACGAGCGGCAACACCGGCGTCGGCATCGCCTCGGTGGCGGCTGCCCGCGGCTACAAGGTGATCATCACCATGCCCGAGACCATGTCCGTCGAGCGCCGCAAGCTTATGCAGGCATACGGCGCACAGCTCGTGCTCACCGACGGCTCCAAGGGCATGAAGGGCGCCATCGCCAAGGCCGAGGAGCTGCAGAAGGAGACCCCCAACAGCATTATCGCCGGCCAGTTTGTGAACCCCGCCAACCCCGCCATCCACAAGGCCACGACCGGCCCCGAGATCTGGGATGACACCGACGGCGAGGTCGACATCTTCGTCGCCGGCGTTGGAACCGGCGGCACCGTGACCGGCGTGGGCGAGTTCCTCAAGGAGCAGAACCCCGAGATTAAGGTCGTCGCCGTCGAGCCCGCCACCTCCCCGGTGCTCTCCAAGGGCCAGGCCGGCCCGCACAAGATCCAGGGCATCGGCGCCGGCTTTGTGCCCGACGTCCTCGACACCCAGGTCTATGACGAGATCATCCCCGTCGAGAACAACGACGCCTTTGCCACCGGCCGTGCCGTGGGCCACAAGGAGGGCGTGCTCGTGGGCATTTCGTCCGGTGCCGCCGTGTGGGCCGCACTGCAGCTGGCCAAGCGCCCCGAGAACGAGGGGAAGACCATCGTGGCCCTGCTTGCCGACACCGGCGAGCGTTACCTGTCCACGGCACTGTTCCAGGACTAAGGGCCTGTCGCCCATAGGTTGAGCCCACGGACGAGCCGGTCTCCTCTCTCCCGGCAGCCTGAGCCCATCCAATCAGGGTGTCCCACATGACGCCCGAACTTGCTACAATGTCTGCGGCGCGGAACCAGCCTCCCGCGCCGCTTTTCTTTTTTGGCCACATGCCACCAAGGAGAACCTCCCCATGCACAACAAGCGCGTGCTCGTCGCCATGAGCGGCGGCGTCGATTCCAGCGTGACCGCGTACCTGCTCAAGCGCCAAGGATACGAATGCGTCGGCGCCACCATGTGCCTCACCTGCCCCGCGCCCGACCCCGCCACGGGCATGAGCAAAGTCGACCGCGACATCGCCGATGCAAAGGCCGTCGCCGAGCGCCTGGGGATCCCCCATCACGTACTCGACCTGCAGCAGACCTTCGACCATAGCGTTATCGAGCGCTTTGTGAACGCCTACCAGGAGGGGCTGACGCCCAATCCGTGCATTATCTGCAACCGCCACATAAAGTTTGGCGCGCTGCTCGATGCGGCGCTGGACATGGGCTGCGACTACATCGCCACGGGACATTACGCCAAAACAAGCCAGGCGGCAGACGGCACCTGGCAGCTACATCGCGGCGAAGATCCCAAAAAGGACCAAAGCTACTTTTTGTATTCGCTCACGCAGGAGCGTCTGGCGCACACGATCTTTCCGCTGGCAGGCCTGGATAAAGAGCGCGACGTGCGCCGCATAGCCGCCGAACAGGGCTTCATAAACGCCAAGAAGGCCGAAAGCGAGGACATCTGCTTTATTCCAGACGGTGACTACGCGGGCTATATCGAGCGTCGCTGCGGACATCCCGCTGCACCGGGCGACATTGTGTGGCGCGACGGCAGCGTGGTCGGGCGCCACAACGGCGCGCTGCGCTACACCATCGGCCAGCGCAAGGGTCTGAGCGTCGCGATGGCGCATCCCGTGTATGTGACGGGCGTCGACGCCGCCAACAACACCGTGCATCTGGGCGAGGTCGACGACCTGACGGCCACAGCGCTCACGGCCAATGACTGGATCTGGAGTGCCCCTGCCGACCACATGGAGGCAGAGCTCACGTCCGGCGGCATTCGCGTGGGCGCCAAGTACCGCTACCGTCAGAAAGACCAGGCAGCAACCCTTACGCGCGGCGAAGACGGGCAAATGCTGCTAACTTTTGACGAGCCGCAGCGCGCCATCGCCCCCGGCCAGGCTGTCGTCGTCTACCGCGGCGACGTCGTCCTCGGCGGCGGCACCGTGACTGCCGCCATCAAGTAGTCCCATCCCCTTCATAAGTTGCGGTGAAATAGGGACTGTTTAAACGTTTAAAACCGCCAAACAGTCCCTATTTCACCGCAACTTAGAGAGGACGGCCTCAGTCGGTACTACTGTATCAGCCGAGGCCGCTGCATCGTTAGCGCTGAACGTAGGCGCGAACCAGCTCGTAGGTATTGCGCACGCCGTCGATGTGGCTGCGCTCGTAGTTGTGGCTCGCGTACACGCCGGGGCCGATCAGACCATGGCGAATGTCGTAGCCGGCCGAGAGCGTGGCCTCGACGTCGGAGCCATAGTGCGGGTACACATCGATGGCGTAATCGAGCTCCAGCTCGCGCGCGATGTTGGACAGCGTGGTTACCAGGTCGTAGTTGTACGGACCGCCCGAATCCTTAGCGCAAATCGAAACCATGCGCTCGGTGCAGCCCAGGTCGTCGCCCACGCAGCCCATGTCCACGCTGATCATCTCGCGCGTGTCGGCCGGCACAAAGGCACCGCCGTGGCCGACCTCCTCGTACACCGTAAAGAGCAGCGAAACCTTGCGCGAAAGGGTCACCTCGCCGTCGGCGACAGCGCAGGCCAAACCCAGCAGAATCGACGCGGACAGCTTGTCGTCAAGGAAGCGACTCTTGATGAAGCCGCTCTCCGTTACCGTGGTGCGCGGATCCATAGCGATGATGTCGCCGGTTTGAATACCCAGCTCGAGCACATCGTCCTTGCTGTCAACGTTCTCGTCGAGCAGGATTTCCATGTTCTTCTCGATGGTCTTGACCGGCTCATCGGCCACATGCGCCGAAGGCTCGGTATTGAGAACCACGCCCGTGTACACATTGCCGCCACGCGTGTAGACGGTGCAGTTCTCGCCATCGGCCGTAGACCACTGGTGCCCACCAAGCGTCGTGGGACGCAGGCGGCCATTGTCCTTAATGGAGCGCACCATGGCGCCCAGGGTATCGACATGGCTCGCCAACACAAGCGGCTCGCCCTCGCCGCCAAGCTCGACCAGCACGTTGCCCTTATTGGAACGCTCGGGGCCAAAGCCCATATCGCGCAACGTTTCCATTAGATAATCAGTCGCCGCACGGGTATAGCCCGTAGGCGAGGCGATAGAAGTCAGCGTCTTAAGCTGGTCAGTAATAAAACCAAGCGTAGAATCCATTTGGGACACCATCCACAACTCCAAAGTCAACATCCCGTAATCAGCAAAACCCTCAACAACGATAACACTACGCACAAATATTTACCCAGCGAGATGACCCATCGAGCTCTTCCGAACAGAGCCCACCACGATAACGAGCCGGCGGGCCCCTGCCCGTTAGCCCCAGAATCTTTCCGCAGGACAGAAGGAGGCCCCGCCGCACGTAGTGCGCAGCGGGGCCTCCGACATGTCCGAGGACGATTCTGGGGCTAACGGGCAGGGGCCCGCCGAGCCATGTTAGGCAGCCGGGCAGATCTTCTTGAAGAGCTCGATGACGTCGTCGAGCGTCGCCTCGCGCGGGTTGCCCGGGAAGCAGGCGTCGGCCATGGCGTCCTTGGCCAGGACCTCGATCTCGTCAGCCTTCATGGCCTCGCAGACGTGCGGGATGTTCACGTCGGCGGAAAGCTGCTTGACGGCGGCGATAGCGGCGTCAGCAGCCTCGTCGGTGCTCATGCCCGTGGTGTCAACGCCCATGGCAACGGCGACCTTGGCCAGGCGCTCGGCGCAAACCGGCTTGTTGAACTCCATGGCGATCGGCAGCAGCATGGCGCAAGCGACGCCGTGCGGGGTGTCGTAGTGAGCAGACAGGGTGTGAGCCATTGCGTGGTCGATGCCCAGGCCAACGTTGGAGAAGCCCATGCCGGCGACATACTGGCCAAGGGCCATGCCCTCGCGGCCGGAGCCGGGCTGGCCGGACTTGGCCTCGGCGACGGAGTCACGCAGGTTCTCGCTGATCAGCTTAATAGCCTCAAAGTGGAACATGTCAGAGAGCTCCCAAGCACCCTTGGTGGTGTAGCCCTCGATGGCGTGGGTCAGAGCGTCCATACCAGTGGAGGCGGTCAGGCCGGCGGGCATGGAAGCCATCATGTCAGGATCGACGACGGCAACCTCGGGGGCGTCGTTGGTGTCGACGCACACGAACTTGCGGACCTTCTCGGGGTCGGTGATGACGTAGTTGATGGTCACCTCGGCGGCGGTACCGGCGGTCGTCGGCACGGCGATGGTGAACACGGCGTGGTTCTTAGTGGGAGCAACGCCCTCGAGGCTGCGGACATCGGCGAACTCGGGATTGTTGATGATGATGCCGATGGCCTTAGCGGTGTCCATGGAGGAGCCGCCACCGATGGTCACGATAGCGTCAGCCTCGGCGGCCTTGAAGGCCTCGACGCCGTCCTTGACGTTCTGGATAGTGGGGTTGGGCTTGATCTCGGAGTAGAGGCTCCAAGCGATGCCGGCGGCGTCGAGCTCGTCGGTCACCTTAGCGGTAACGCCAAACTTGACCAGATCGGGGTCGGAGCAGACGAAGATCTTCTTGTAGCCGCGACGCTGGAGCTCGCCGGGGATCTCCTTGATGGCGCCGGAACCATGATAAGAGATGGTATTGAGAACGAAACGATTAGCCATTGATAGCCTCCCATCGTGTGCGGGGCACCCATTACGCCCCACGCTATGAGTCCCATCCTAACGCTTTTGAAACAAAAAACGCGTGAGAACGTCAAACTTGTTAAAGCGTTTCAACAGATGATGATAAATAATGCGGCAAAGGGACAGCCCCTTTGCCGCATTCGGTTACTTTCGGCAGCCCTCTTTCCAAGCCTCGGCCGCAACCTTCCAGCGTAAGCGCAAGTCGCGCTCGCGGTCGATGAACATGATGGCAAACGCGACAAACAGCAGCAAGCTCGCCACGACGATGGCGTGCAGGCCCATGCGCTCAATGCACCAGTTGCCCAACACGGCGCCAAACACAAAGGTAAAGATCACGCCAAAGTACAGCAGGCCGTTTTCCAAAAAGCCGCGCCTGTGGGTGATGATGTAATCGTCCACGTTTTGCAGCGCGTTGCGCAAGTTGCCGATGCACATGGTCGTAGCGATGCCGTGACCGTGGATCTTGCGGAAGCTCTCTACCTGCATACCGCAGGCAAACGAAGTGAGGCAGTTGGCGAGCAGATTGAAATTGCCGCCCGGGATAAAGCTCACGCCCAGCAAGATGACAGCTTCAAAGAACACCGTTACCTGGCGCCAGTGAATCACGCTGCCAAACCGCTCATGCACCAGGTCGGCAAGCATAATGCCCACGGCAAACGACACCACAGGGAAGAAATAGCGTCCCGCAAGTGCCCAGTTGCCCTCCGAGATGCTCACGCCCACGAGCAGGATGTTGCCTGTCTGCGCGTTGGCGAAAACATGATCGCGCCCAATGTACGAATAGACGTCCATAAAGCCACCGGCGAGCGCCAAGATAATGCCCAGCTCGATGGACTCCGATATCTGTTTGGCACGCTGCATCGTCGTGCATCCTCCTTGTTGACGACTCTCTCGTGCGTTGGCGGAAACATAGCCGCCGTTCATACTGTAACCCATTGACAACATGGCGTGCGCGCGAGACGGCTCCTTCGACGCAGGGATACACAGTCTGGAAACAAACGGCGGGCGCGGCGACGCTCCCACTCACTAGCCCATGTACTCCCCCAGTCTTTTTAGCTCCGTCCCAAAAAGACTGGTTACAATTACGTGCAGCATACAGACACCGGGAGGGATCGTGGCAAAAAAGCCTCAGCACGCTCAGAACAACCAGCGCAGTCAGCAGGGCAAACAGGGCCAGCAGCAAAAGCGCGGCGGCAAGGCGCAGGCCACGGTCGCCCGCGCCAAGCATTCCCAAGCGACGCCCGCCCGCCCCTGGCGCCCGGGCCGCGATAAATTCCTCCCCGTCAGTCGAGCCGACATGGATGCGCGCGGCTGGGACCAGTGCGACTTTGTCTACATCTGCGGCGACGCCTATGTGGACCATCCCAGCTTTGGCATGGCCATCATCAGCCGCGTACTCGACGCGCACGGCTACAAGGTGGGCATCATCTGCCAACCCAACTGGACCGACCCCGCCAGCATCACCGTGCTCGGCGAGCCGCGCTTGGGCTTTCTCGTCAGTGCTGGCAACATGGACTCCATGGTCAACCACTATTCGGTGACCAAGCATCGCCGCCACACCGACGCCTACACGCCCGGCGGCGAGGAGGGGCGCCGTCCCAATCGCGCCGTCACGGTCTACGGCAACCTCATCCGCCAGACGTTTAAGGACGCTCCCATCATCATCGGCGGCATCGAGGCGAGCCTGCGCCGCCTGGCCCACTACGACTACTGGCAGGACAAGCTTAAGCGCTCGGTACTGCTCGACTCGGGCGCCGACATCCTCATCTACGGCATGGGCGAGCACGCGATTGTCGAGATCGCCGACGCACTCGACGCGGGGCTGCCCGTCGATCAGATCACCTATATCAACGGCACCGTTTACCGCACGGGTTCGCTCGACGAGGTCTACGACTACGACCTGCTGCCCAGCTGGGACGACCTTGCCGCCGACAAGCTCAACTACGCCCGCAGCTTTAACGTGCAGCAGCAGAATATGGACCCCATCACCGGGCATCGCCTGGTAGAGCCATATCCCAACAGCGTGTACGTGGTGCAGAACCCGCCGTCGGCAACACTCACCACCGACGAGATGGACGAGGTGGCCGAACTCCCCTACGCACGCGATTGGCATCCCGACTACGACGCGGCAGGCGGCGTGCCGGCCTTTGCTGAGATCAAGTTTTCCATTAGCTCCAACCGCGGCTGTTTTGGCGAGTGCTCGTTTTGCGCGCTCACCTTCCACCAGGGCCGCGTGTTGCAGATGCGCAGCCACGACTCGATCATGCGCGAGGCCGAGCTGCTCACGCGCGATCCCGAGTTTAAGGGCTACATCAACGACGTGGGAGGACCGACGGCCAACTTTAGCCGTCCTGCCTGCGACAAGCAGCTCAAGCACGGCGTGTGCAAGAACAAGCGCTGCCTGTGGCCGAGCGTGTGCAAGAACATGGTGGTCGACGAGAGCGGCTACACGCAGCTGCTGCGCGACCTGCGCCAGCTGCCGGGCGTCAAAAAGGTCTTCGTGCGTAGCGGCATCCGCTTCGACTACACCATGGCCGATGCCTCGGACGAGTTTTTGCGCGAGCTGTTGGAGTACCACGTCTCGGGCCAGCTGCGCGTGGCACCCGAGCACGTGAGCGACGCGGTGCTGTCCGTGATGGGCAAGCCGAGCCGCGCCGTCTACGACGCGTTCTGCCGCAAATTTGAACGCCTGAACCGCGAATACGGACTTAAACAGTACGTTGTGCCGTATCTGATCTCGAGCCACCCCGGTTCAACCATGAAGGAAGCCGTGGACCTTGCCGAAGCTGTGCGTGACATGGGTTACATGCCCGAACAGGTGCAGGACTTCTACCCCACGCCGTCCACCATGTCGACGTGCATGTACTACACCGGCGTGGACCCGCGCACCATGCAGCCAATCTATGTGGCGCGCGACCCGCACGAGAAGGCCATGCAGCGCGCGCTCATCCAGTATCGCAAGCCCGAGAACTACAAGCTGGTACGTGAGGCGTTGGAAAAGGCCGGCCGCCGCGATCTGATCGGCTACACCAAGCATTGCCTGATACGCCCCGTGCCGCCACGCCCGGGCGAGACATCGGCCAGCGGCGGGCATAGCACCGGCAAGAAAGGCGGCAAGCCGCACGGTGGCGCTGGCGCCGCCGGCAAGGGACCCAAGGGCAGCAAGGGCCACGGAGGCATGTCGCGTGCGCAAAACACCGCCGGCCGTAACCGTGCGGCGCAGGGACGACAGGGTGCCAACGGAGGCGGTCGCCGCAACTAGGGCAGCGGTGCGCCCGCTGCGTCCATCCCACACGCGTGGCGCAGCGAGCGCATTGCCTCAACGAGGATGACGCCGGCGATAGCGACCGTAATTGCCATGTCGAACGGCGTGTTCACAAACCAGAGCAACGTCATGAGATACGACCCGGCGTTAAAGGCAAAATGCAGCAGGATCGTGTAGCGGAGCTTTCCGGTCGTCACGAGCACCCAACCAAAGATGAGACCGGCGGCGCCGGCGTAGCAGCCCTGGACCCAGTTCATATGCATAAAGCCGAAGACCGCCGCCTGCAGCACGATTGCCGCGGCGATGCCCCAGGTACTCGTGGCCGCCCAGGACACCATGGCGCCATCTTGCGGTCGCACGTGACGCCGGCGCTTCCAGAGCGGACGGCACTGTGGATTAAACGCACGCAGTGAGAACTCAAAAATGATACCGCGCACCAGCAGTTCCTCGCAAAACGGCGCGCCGAGCACCGTGGTCAGGACGGCCAGATAGCTCGTGTCGCCCATGCCCGTTTCCTCGACAAGTTCGCTGTAATCGGCCGCCGCCTCGGGCAACAGCGACAGCACGGTGTCGGTCACGTAGCCAACGACCACCTGCAAGGCCAGGCCAATCACGATAACGCAGGCGATGCGTTTCCACGCCCCACGCGCTCCCCCGCCAAGCGGGCGCTCGCCCTGCCAGCGCGCCATAAACGAGCGCGGCCACAGATAGCGCCACCACAGCAGCGCCATCAAAAACGACGCCGTCTGAGCGGCAGCCTGGAACCATTGGATATCGAGATTGTCGATCGGATAGCCCGTCAGCACCGATACGGCATCGAGAACTGAAAACAGAACCACGCTCAGGGCTATATCGGCAGCGACAACGCCAAAACAGGCAAGCGCCCACGCTATCGCATTGAGCATGCCAACCTCCTCAAAACCATTCCCTAGTTCTACCACAACTCGGCAGAAAGCTGATCCCATGGGGACGGAGGAAAACGGATCGCTTATTGATGAGAATCGGGCGCAGCGCCAAAGGCCCCGCTGGGCGAAATGTCGAACGGAAAGGTGCCGCAGCGATTGAAGGCGGCGATGAACATGCGGATGGCGTTGGACGGCGTGGTGCCCACGAGCTGGGTTGCCGCCGCGAAGGCCGCCTTTTCCTCGGGCAAGACCTTCGCGACAACCGGGGTCATGTGTTCTGCCATGGCGCTTCCTTTTTGAAACGACGGTGGTGCGGATGGATGCGGGCCACGCGGCTGGGCGACGGGCTGTGAAGGCAACCCGATTGGCCCGCATCTGGAGTTAGTTCTACGACGTTGGTATTACTTTGTATTCCTAAGTATTACCCCGCAGATAGAATACCATACCCGACCCCATGGGGACGGAGAAAAAACGGATCAATTTATTGCTGAGTAAGTCTTTAGAGCGTGATGATGTCCGAGATATTGAGGGCCCGAGCGTCAGCGGAATCGTGCGTGGCAAGCAACAGCATACGGCCGTCGAGCAAGTCGAGCACGACCTCGGTGCATGCGTCGCGCGCAGCGATGTCTAGACCGGTAAAGGGCTCGTCCAGAATCACTGCGCCGCCCGGACACAGCAGGGCTCGGGCAATCTCGACGCGACGGCGCTGCCCGCCCGAGAGCTCGGCCACGCGGGCATGCGCATCGATCCCCGGTACCAGCAGGCGCAACAAGGCAGCGGCACTCGAGGCATTCACGCGTGCATCGGCGCACACCAGCACGTTATCCAAAGCGGAAGCGTCCTCAACCAGGCGCGTATCCTGAAACACCATCGAGCACGGCGCGCACTCCCCCGCTGTCAACGAAAGCAGCGTCGACTTGCCCACGCCTGAAGCGCCCATCACGCAGATACGCCCGCCCGCGGGCACGTTGAGCACCAGACCATCCAGCGCCGGAGCCCAGGGTGCCCGGTCGCCCACGGCGAGCGCAAGCTCCGCCGCAGCCCCGCCACCAGCAGAGCCGCCCGCACGCCCGCGCAGTCCATGCCCATGTGCCCGCACGGCCGCGCGCCACGCCACGGGTCCCGAAACCCGCAGCAGCCACACCAGCACGCGCTCACACGCCCACGAGGCGGCAACGACCAGCACGGTCCACGCCAGCAGATCAGCCGTCTCAATCAAAAGCTTTGCCTGATAGATGCGCTCACCCACGGTGCCCACCGCCATGCCGATCAGCTCCGCCGCCACGCCGGCCTTCCAGCTCATGCCGATCACAGCGCGGGCGCACGAAAGCACAAACGGCAGGACTTCGCGCCAGATGTGGGCACAAAACAGTCGCCAACCCCGCACGCCATGCAGACGAAACATCTGCTCCAGCGGTTTATTCACCTGTGCCAAGCCCTCGGCCAGCGAAAAATACACGCCCGGCAGCGCCATCAAAAAGACCGCGGCGATGCTCACGCGCGCCGATCCCAGCCAAATGAGCAGCAGGACCACCACGCAGGCAACCGGCGTCGCCTTGACAAACGACAGCGCCGGCGCCACCAGGCGGGCAAACGCACGCGAACGTGACGAAATCCCGGCCAGCACGCCACCACACACCGCGGCAAGCGCCAGCCCGCCCAATATCCGCGCGCCCGAGCCCGCCAAAATCGCCCAGGTACCGCCATCGCACACCAGGCGCAGCAGCGCCAAGGCAACAGCACCCGGACCCGGCAAAATCAGCGGCTGTGCCACCAGCGCCGCCACGAAGACCCACACGGCAAGCCAAAAGGCGGCAACGGCACCTGCTGCCGCCACCGCCTTCATACGCTCTATCATTTGTCGAGCAAACGCACGCACGGGTTACTCCATGTAGTAGAAATCATCAGCCGGGAGCTTGCTGCCCACGGCGCTCGCGTCCGCATCGGCCAGCACCTTCAGGTACCCACCGAGCGCGGCCTTCATATCCTTCCCTGTCTGGCAGACAAGCATGCACCCGGGAATCGCCTTTTCGGCAATCGTGGCGTTATCCACGATGCCCGCATCGACCACGGCCTGAGCCCAGTCCGCCGGCGCCGCATTGACGGCCTTCACGCTCGCCTCATGGCAGCGCAAGAATTCCGCCACGGCCTCGGGATGCTCCTCGGCAAAGGCACGGCGCACCACGGTTACGCCCGTCAGCAAACGGGAGCCCGTGTCACCCGCCAGTTCATCCCACACATCGGTCAGGCTCACCGGCGCCGACAGCTTGCCTTCGCTCTTTGCAATGGCAGCGGTCTTGAACGGCTCCGGCAGCACGCCCACGGCGGACGGGTCGGCAAGCAGAGCCGACAGCACCTCGGTGGGCTCGCTCTTAAACTCAAGCGCCACCTGGTCGGTCAGGCCCGCGCGCTCCAGCAGGTAGTTCATGACGTACTCCGGCGTGGTGCCCTTGCCCGTCATGTAGACGGTGCGACCCGCCAGATCGCCAAACGAGGTCACGTCCGCGTCGCCCGTCACCACACTCAACACGCCGAGCGTGTTGATGTCGATGACCTGCACCGCGCCTTCGGTTTTGTTGTAGAGAACGCTCGCCACGTTGGCGGGCACCAGGGCAATGTCGACATCTCCCTGAATGACCTTGGGCACGATCTCGTCGGCGGCAGTGTTGATCGCAAAGTCGAACTCATTGTCCGTCTCGCCATCGGCCGCCTGATCCATAAACCGCACCAGACCGATCGACGTCGGCCCCTTGAGCGAGGCGACATGCACCTCGACCGGCTCTGCGGCGGCACTGACGCCGTCCGCGGCAGCCGAGCCTGCAGCAGACCCGGCCCCCGCGGCCCCGCCGCCACAGCCCGCGAGCGCAAGCGACAGCGCGCCCGCGGCAAGCGCCGAGGCAAACCCCCGGCGCGACATTTCGAAATCAAACGCGCGCATCGCTAGCATGTCCCCTCGTTAGGCATCGTCCATGCGTGATGGTCGGTATGCAGCAATTCCTCGGCCAGCGGCGAGAGCGGCGCACCCAAGAACTCGCTATAGCACGCCTGAACATCGGGATTCTCGTGCGAGAAGCGAATCTCGGCGTTCGCATCGAGACCCCAGAGCACCTGGCCGCGCTCGGCTGCCAGCTCGCAGCCGTCGTGGATGGGCTGACCGCCGCCACCGACGCAGCCGCCCGGGCATGCCATAACCTCGACGAAGTCATAGCCCACACGGCCGTCGCGAATCGCGTCGAGTAGGCGGGCGGCGTTGCCCAGCCCGTGTGCCACGGCGACGCGCACCTTGGTGCCATCGATATCGGCGACGGCTTCCTTCCAGCCGTCGAGTCCGCGCACGTCGGTAAAGAAATCGGCATCCGGGTTCTTGCCCGTCACCAGGTAGTAGGCCGAGCGCACGGCGGCCTCCATCACGCCGCCCGTGGCGCCAAAGATCACGCCCGCGCCCGTGCCAAAGCCCAGCGGCGTATCGAGCGGCTCCTCGACCAACGTGTCCACGCTCACGTGGCTCGCGCGGATCATGCGCACCATCTCGCGCACCGTCAGCGCAACGTCCACGTCGGGCGCACCGCCCTCGCCCAACATGCTCGGCAGTGCACACTCTGCCTTTTTGGCCGTGCACGGCATAACGGACACCACGAACAGGCGCTCAGGCTCCACGCCCAGCACCTTGGCGTAGTATGTCTTGGCGATGGCGCCGAACATCTGCTGCGGCGACTTGGACGTGGACAGGCTGTCGACAAACTCCGGATAACGCGCCTTCACAAAGCGCACCCAGCCCGGGCAGCAGCTCGTAAACATGGGCCAGCCGCGGCTGTCACCCTCGCCCTTGGCGGCGGCGCCCAAGCGCTCGAGCAGCTCGGAACCCTCCTCCATGATGGTGAGGTCGGCCGAGAAATCGGTGTCGAACACGTACTCAAAGCCAACACGACGCAGCGCACAAGCCAGACGCTCGACGGTGGCTTCCCCGCGCGAAATGCCGAGCTCCTCGCCCCAGGCGCTGCGCACGGCAGGCGCGATTTGCACCAGCACGATCTTGTCGGGATTAGCGAGCGCGTCAAACACGGTCTCGGTGTCGTCGCGCTCGCGCAGCGCGCCCGTCGGGCAATGCGTGATGCACTGGCCGCACGCGACGCAATCGGTCTTGCCAATCGGCGCGCGCCCGCGGGTACCCACGGCGGTATGCGTGGCGCGGTTGGTCAGATCCCAAATCCCTAGGCCCTGCACGCTCTCGCACACCTTGATGCAGCGCATGCATTTAATGCACTTGTCGTTTTCGCGGATGATGGAAAAATCGAAATCCCAGCCCTCGCCCGTCAAATGCCTTTGATACGGCAGATAGAAGATACCCAGGTCGTTGGCGATGGTCTGCAGGTTACAGTTGCCGCTGCGCACGCAGCTCGTGCACTGCGAATCGTGCTGGGACAGCAGCAGCTGCACGTTGGTGCGACGAGCCTCGCGGGCCTTGGGGCTGTTGGTGTGGACCACCATGCCGTCGAGCACGTAGTTGTTGCAGGCGGCAACCAGCTGATCGCAGCCCTCAACCTCGACCACGCACACGCGGCAGCCGCCGATCTCGTTTAGATCGCGCAGGTAGCACAGGGTGGGAATCTGAATGCCGACGGACTTGGCCGCATCCAGGATCGTGGTGTGCTCGGACACCACGACTTCGCAGTTATCGATAATGAGCCTGACCATGTTGTGCGCTCCGTTTTCGCTGTTGTCGCCGACGGTGGTTTCGTTGAGCTCTACCATTCCAGGTTCCTCCCTCCGCGGAACGCACCAAAGCCAAAGTGGTCGCAACGCAGGCAGCGACTCGCCTCTTGGCGTGCCTCCTCCTCGGTAAGGCCCTGTTCGACCAGATTCCAATCGTGGATGCGCTCGCCAGCCTCGCGCTCGCCCAGCTCGCAGCGGCCGCACTCATGCTTGCCCTTAAACTGAACGGTCGGCAGCTCCACGTCGAGCTTAATCTTGTGGTCGAAGCCCAGGTAGCGGTCGATATTTGCCGAAGCTACGCGGCCGGCGTTGATGGCACGGATGACGGTGGCGGGGCCGGTCTGGCAGTCGCCGCCGCTAAAGAGGCCATCGAAACTGGGCACGGCGCCGTCCGAATCGGTGACGACGCGACCCCACTTGCAGGCGATGCCCATGTCCTCAAATGGCTTGGAGTCGATGTCCTGGCCAATGGCGACGAACACGCGCTCGCAGGGAATGACCTGCTCGGGCGTGGCGGCGGCACGCGGGGCCGGGCGCCCGCGGCGGGGCTCGCCGATAATCTGCGGCTGTACGCGCAGGCCGTTCACGCGTCCGTCCTCGCCCGTCTCAATACCGAGCGGGGCTGTGAGCTCCAGAACCTCGCAACCCTCGGCCTGGGCACCGGCAATCTCAGCGTCCTGGGCCGTCATATCGCAGATGCGGCGGCGGTAGACAATGCTCACCTTTTCGGCACCGCAGCGCACGGCAGAGCGAACCACGTCCATGGCCACGTTGCCGCCGCCGATGACGCACACGCGCTGGCCGCTCAGGTCGGGCAGCTCGTCGTCGCCGATGGCACGCAGCATCTTGACGGCCGACTCCACGCCGGGAGCCTCTTCGCCCGGAAGGCCGAGCTTCTTATCGCTGTGGGCACCGATGGCCAGGTAGACGGCATCGAACTCGTCGCGCAGGCGGGCAAGCTCCTCGCCGTTGACGGAGTGATCGAGCTCAACGTCGATGCCGGCGCTCAAGATCCAGTCGATCTCGGCCTGCAGGCGCTCGCGCGGCAGACGATAGCTGGGGATGCCGTAGCGCAGCATGCCGCCCAAGTGGTGGCGCTGCTCAAAAATGGTCACCTTGTGGCCCATCACGGCCAGGTAGTAGGCACAGGAAAGGCCAGCCGGGCCGCCGCCGATCACGGAGACGCGCTTACCGGTGTTGTCCACTACATGCGGCTTGTGGTCGTTGAGGTCACTGTGCTCAACGGCAAAACGCTTGAGGGCGAGGATGTTCATGGGGTCGTCGACCATGCCACGACGGCAATGCATCTCGCAGGGATGCTCGCACACCAGGCCACAGACGAGCGGTAGCGGGTTGTTCTTGCGGATGACCTTGACGGCGTCGGCATAACGGCCTGCCTCGACGAGCGAAATGTAACCGGGAATGTCGACGTGCGCCGGGCAGCCCGAGACACACGGGACGCGAGCCTCGCGGTCAAAGCCACAGGAGTGCTCGCGGATGTGGTGTTCAAAATCGTCGCGAAAACCGCGGATAGCCGTAAGCGCCATGGCACCGGCCTCGTAACCGATGGCGCAGTCGCTCGAAAGATAGATGGTGCGGGCAGTGCGCTCAATCAAGTTGAGCGTGGACTCGTCGGCGCGGCCCTCGAGCACATCGGCGAGCAGGTCGCTCAGCGCGCTCAGGCCCACGCGGCAGGGCGTGCACTTGCCGCAGCTCTGGGTGGAGCACAGGTTGACGAGCGCCGCCGTAAACTCGACGGGGCACGGGGCGAGCGAACTCACCGCCAGACGACGTCCGAGTGCATCGTGCAGGTCGTCCATGACGGCCTGAGCGTGGCTGCGTTCCATTACGTGCAGTCGAGCCATAAGATCCCCTCTCACATGGCAGCCCGGAGGCGAGGCCGGGCGAA
Organism: Collinsella aerofaciens; assembly: GCF_015670745.1. Classification (GTDB taxonomy): domain Bacteria; phylum Actinomycetota; class Coriobacteriia; order Coriobacteriales; family Coriobacteriaceae; genus Collinsella; species Collinsella aerofaciens_T. The sequence continues at coordinate 83,718 of NZ_JADPCH010000001.1, forward strand.
ATTGCTACACGCACAACACTGACCTAAAAAGTTGTTAGGTCTCCACGCAGTTCGGCAGGCGGTATGAAATGTCACCATCAGCGGTGAAAATGAACATTATCGCAGATAAATGCCATATTTGATAAAACGCGTTACCAAACGACAATGCCCCGCCCACGCAATCACGTGGGCGGGGCATTGCTTCAGGCATGCGGCCAGCGACCCTGTTGCTTTTACTTAAGCTCGGGCCAGTAACCCTTGTTGGCCTCGATCATGTCGTCGAGAACCTCCTTGGCGACCTTCATCGACGGCACGGTCTTGTTGAGCGTAAAGGCCTTAAGCGCCTTCTCGTACGAACCCTCGATCGTAGCCTCGACAATGAGCTTCTCGGAGTTCAGCTGCTGCATCATGAGGCCCTGCTGGAACAGCGGAATGTTGTCGCGGCTGATGACCTCGGGGCCGTTCTTGCCAATGTAGGCAGGCAGCTCGACCATAGCGTCGTAGGGCATGTTGGGGATGGCGCCCTTGTTCTCGCAAATGACCAGGAAGCGCTGCTTGGTGTCGTTCTTCAGAGCGATAGCCAGATCGGCAATCCAGTCGCCGTGGCTGCCCGCATAGAACGTGCTCTCGTCGATCTCGCCCGTCTTCTCGTAATGGTCGATACCATCAAAGAGGTTCTTCTCACGCGTCTCCTCAACCTCGTTAGCACGGGTGCGCTCGGGGTTGGAGTGCTCGACGAACTCCTTCTGCTGCAGGTAGTAGTTCAGATACGTGTTGGGCAGGTACTCCGGGAAGCACTCCATGATCTCGTACTCGCCCTTCCAGACGTAGTACCAGCTGCCCTTGGTGTGGCGGTTCTGCTCGGGGTGCTCGTCGGCGGTCTCCTCGGGCTTCTTTGCCATAAGCGAGCCCATGCCCTTGAGGTAGGAATCGGGCAGCAGAATCTCGTGCTCCTTGATGTACTCGCGCAACTGCGGCAGGACCTCCTCGCCCTTGTGGCGGATCGAGGTGAACCAACCAAAGTGGTTGAGGCCAAAGTAATCGTACTCGACATCCTTCTTGTCGATATCGAGCGCGGCGCAAACCACGTCGATGATCGCGATCGGCATGTCGCAGATGTTGATGATACGAGCGTTGGGACGCAGCACGCGGCAGCCCTCGGAGACGATGGCGGCAGGGTTGGAGTAGTTGAGAATCCAGTAGTCCTTCTTGGCGTACTTCTCAACGTCATCGATCAGCTCGACCATGGGGAAGATGGTGCGCATGCCGTAGGCAAGGCCGCCGCAACCGCAAGTCTCCTGACCCACGCAGCCGTGACGCAGCGGAATCTTCTCGTCCTGCTCGCGCATGGCGTAGCCGCCCACGCGCATCTGGGCAAACACGAAGCTCGCGTCGGTAAAAGCCGTCTTCTTGTCGGTGGTCACCGTGAGCTTGATGTCCAGGCCGAGGTCCTCGTGCAAAATCCAGTCCACGAGCACGCCGATCTTGCGCTGGCGCTCCTCGTTGATGTCGTACAGACGAATCTCGTCAACGTCGAGCTCGTCCTTGCGCAGAGCGATGGACTTGACGATGCCGGGGGTAAAGGTGGATCCGCCACCACACAGAGTAATGATCATTGTTTACTGCTCCTTCTCAATTGCGTTTTCGACCTTGTCGCGCATCTCGGCGACCTTCATGCCAAAGATGATCTGGATATTATTGCCGTTGCGGTTGATGCCGCTGTTGGGCACGTGGTTGATGAGGTCCTCATTGATGAGGTCCGGGTTCTTAACGTTCACGCGGAGACGCGTAAAGCAGTTCTCGAGCTCCTCGATGTTGTCCTTGCCACCAAGACCTGCGACCAGGTCGGCAATACCTGCATCGACGCCCTCTGCGGGAGCTGCGGCAACAGCGCCCTGCTTCACCGCGACAGACGCGGCGGCCTCGCCCTCGGCAACGGACTCCGCGAGCTCGGACTCCTCCTCGCGACCAGGCGTGTGGAGGTTGAGCTTCTTGATGAGGAAGGTGAAGAGGAAGAAGTACAGAGCGGCGTTGACGACTCCAAGCACCAGCATAACCGGCCAGTTGGTCTTGTCGACACCCAGGACCAGGTTGGAAACCACGATGTTGATGATGCCGCCTGCAGTCGAAGCGGGCACGGAGAGGACCTTGAGCAGGACCAGGAAGATGCCGGAAAGAACCGAGTGAACGACAAAGAGCACGGGAGCGGCAAAGACAAAGAGGAAGTCCATGGGCTCGGTGACACAGGAGAGCACGGCGGTGATGATCAGCGGGATGATAACGGCCTTGGTCTTATCCTTGTTCCCCTTGTAAGCGGTGACGATAAAGGCGAGACCGATACCGATGTAGGGCCACAGGTTGTTGAAGGTGTAGCTGTTGAAGTAGGTGCTATCGGAGAAGGGCTGGCCCGTCATTGCCATCTCGGCGACACGGATGGGATAGGCACCGGCGATAACCTGATCGCCCAGCGTCAGGGTGCCACCCACATCGGAGAACTGGAACGGGGTGTAGATGAGGTGGTGCAGACCGGTAGGAACGAGCAGCTTGTTGAGCATGCCGTAGATAAACAGGCCGATGTTGCCCGACTCCTTAATGATACCGGCAACGGAGGAGATGGCACCCTGAACCGGAGGCCAAACGATGCAGAACCCAGCGCCCATGATCCAGGAAATGATGATCATGATCAGGAACGGGAAGCGAACGCCCGAGAACATCGAAAGGGCAATGGGGAACTGCTTGTTCGAGTACTTGTTGAACACGGCACCGGTGATGCAACCGAGAATAATGCCGCCGAACACGCCGGTATCGAGCACCTGAATGCCCATAACGGTGGCCTGGCCGGTTCCGGTAAGACCGAGCATGCCGCTCGCATCGGCAAGAGAGCCGGTGGCGTTGAGCACGATGTTGTTAGCCTGCAGGAACAGGAAGAACGACATCAGGGCAATCAGCGAAGCATGGCCCTTGTTCTTCTTTGCCATGGCGCCGGCGATGCCCACGCAGAACAGAATCGAGAGGTTGTTGATGATAAACATCAGCGACTGATAGACAACGGCGCCCACAAGCTGGAACGGACCGGAGCCCAGTACGGGGACCAAAGCGCAGATGGTCTTGTTGGTCAGAATGATGCCCACGATGAGCAGGATGCCGGCAACCGAGAGATACATCATCGGCTGAACGATCGACTTCGCGAACACCTCCAACGGCGCTTTGAAATTGAACTTCTTTTTTGCGGTCATAGCGGTACTCCCCTTCCTTTTCCGCAAATTAAGACAGATGTGCCCTGGACAAGACCGTGAGCCTTGCCTTATATCAATCGATGTGTGGGCACGTTATGCCTAGAGACCAGGTTCTCCAAGCAGGTTAACAATGTGATATGCGAGATAACTCTTCTCAGCATCGGTAACGACAACGTTATAGGTAGACGACAAGACGATATGAGAAAGCCATTTGGGTCGCCTCCCCCGCGGCGCAGCTTCTTTCCGCGGGCTCGGGATGCCACAATGGGCTTTGAGTATCGGCCCGTGCGGTAGCCCTTACCGCACCTGCGGGGAGGAGGCTTCCCATGCCCCATGTTACCTCCATCGGCCTGGACGTCCACGCGCGATCGGTCGCCGCCGCGGCGTTCAACCCCTTCACCGGCGAGGTGGTGCACCGTGACTTCGGGACGGACGCCGCCGAGATCGCGGAGTGGGCCCTCGGGTTCGAGGAGCCCAGGGCCTGCTACGAGAGCGGCCCCACCGGCTTCCACATGGCGCGCGAGCTGCGCGCGCTCGGCCTCGACTGCGCCGTGGCCGCCGTCTCCAAGATGCAGAGGCCGGCGGCGGACGCGCGCCGCAAGAACGACCGGCGCGACGCCGAGTTCATCGCCCGCATGCTCGCCACCCACAACATCGTGGAGGTCCCGCTGCCCGATGCGGCCGTCGAGGCCGCCCGGGACCTCGACCGCGCCCTCGACGACGCCACGGCGGAGTACCGCCGCGCCAGGCAGCGACTCAACATGTTCCTGATCAGGCTGGGCCACGTCTGGGACGAGCGCAACGCCGGCGGGACGAGGAAGGGATCCTGGACGCGCGCCCACTGGAGATGGATATCCGGGATCAGGCTCGAGGGGCCCCAGCGCGACGTGCTCGAGTACTACGTCACGGCCGCGAGGTGCGCGGAGTCGGACCGCCGGCAGCTCGAGAAGAAGGTGCTCGCCCTCGCCCGGACCGACCGGTGGCGCCCGGCCGTCGAGGCGCTCTCCTGCATCAAGGGAATCGACACCCTGACGGCCTTCAGGCTCGCAGCCGAGGCGGGCTCCTTCACGAGGTTCCGGACGGCCCCGGCCTTCGCGAGCTGGTGCGGGCTAGTCCCGTCGGAGCGTTCGAGCGGCGAGACCGAGCGGCGCGGCGGGATAACCAAGACGGGCAACCGGCTCGCCAGGACGGCACTGGTGGAGTCGGCGTGGCACTACCTGACGTGCACGCCCCGCCCGAAGCCCCCGACGCCCGGCGCGGACGTCCCCGCGGCGATCCGGGCGCGCGCCGACGCCTGCACCGCCAGGCTCTGCCGCCGCCGCGAGGCGCTGGCGGCGGCGGGCAAGAGCTCGTGCAAGGCAAACGCCGCCGTCGCGCGCGAGCTCGCCTGCTGGGTCTGGGAGATCGGGCGCCGGGCGGAGGGGACCCTCAGCTGACCCCGTCGGACAACAAGCCTCCCGCCGGGAGGGTCCGCGCCTCGACGCATCGCCGGCGCGCGTTCACGAGCCCTTTTTGGGCAGCCCAAGGGCCGCGCCCGTGAACAAGACTGGTTTCGGACGAGCGCGCCGGACGGAGAATCGAAATGCGGTGGGGTGTGCGGACATACCGGGCTGACCGCCGGCAGCGCGCCCGCAAGAGCCCGCGGATATTAGCTTGCCAGGCAAGCGTCGACTAAACGTGCAGCGTGCGCGGGCCCTCCCGACGGGAAACGAAAAAGCCCGGTTTAAAACCGGGCTCGAACAAACACGCCTATTGACAATGGCTTTCTCATATTAGTGGGCGGCTATGGCGTCCGCGCACGAGAATGCGCAGGGATACGCCGTTTCATCGATTCGGAACAGCGCGTCTCCGTTGATTTGCCCTGCCGTAGGATCGAGCGCTCGCTGTGCGAAAAACTGCAGGTGACGAACGAAACGTTCGTAAGGCAGCGAGGTGTCATCGAGGGTCGTAGCATAGCGCTTGGAAACAATCGCGAGCACGTCGCGAACAAGCTGGACCGAAACAATCAAACGATCGGAGCGTTGCGGCATGGTGGCGTTGACGATATGCAGCGTAATGAAACCCTGCTCTTCTTCGCTCATCTGAATGCCCATATACTCCTTGATAATCTGCAGCGCACGGCCCGCAAGTGCATACTCCTTGCGATAGAACTGCTGGATCTCGAGCAGCAACGGATTCTCACAGGAGACGCCCTTGCGCTCGCGCTCCAAAGCAAGGCTGATATGGTCTGCGAGAGCAATGAGAATCTTGTCGTTGATATCAACATTGAGCTCTCGACGGAGCATCTGAACAATGTCCTCGGCAATCACGAGGTTGACGGTGGGGATGGACTCCAAAAGATGTGCCAAGCGGTCAATCGTACGCGAATCCTGAGAAGTTCCCTCCTGCAACGCGTAGGTCTTTTCGATCGACGCCTCGTCGATGGCATCGCCGGCATGACGGCCAAAGCAGAGGCCTCGACCGATGACGATGAGCTCGGAGCCATCGTCCGAAGTGACCATTGCGACGTTGTTGTTAAAAACTCGCTTGATAACCACGGTACCCACCACAAGAATTTACTCGGAAAGCCAGACGACAGGCTCTTTAACAGCAACAGGGCCGGAAGCATGCTCACGAAGAGTCGAGTTCTCCGAGCGCTCGCACACGATAACGAAGACCGTGGGATCGAAGCCGGCGGCGCGGACCACGTCGAAATCGACCTCGACGAGGGGCTGGCCCGCGTCAACGTGATCACCCTGGGCAACAAGCGCATGGAAGCCCTTGCCCTCAAGTTTAACAGTGTCGATTCCGATGTGCAGCATCACCTGAGCAGAACTGTCGTCGGACATGATGCCCAGCGCGTGCTCAGTCGGAAACAGCGCCGCGACGGTGCCGGAAACAGGAGCGCACACCGTTCCCTCTTGGGGAACCACGGCAACGCCATCGCCCACGGCACGGCTGCTAAAAGCGGGGTCATTGGTTTTTTCTAGATTAACAAGCTCGCCGGAAACAGGGGCGAGGATTTCGAACTCGGAAGCTGCAGTCGCCTGCTTATCCGAGCCGCCCATAAGGCGAGAAAAGAAACCCATGGTGGCATGTCCCTTCATAAATATAGCCCAACCAAAATCAAGCGAATGCGTCCATAGAGACACACCCGTTCAAAGACTTTGGTTAGGCCCACGTCCGAGGGACTCGGTAACCTTCCGCATTTCTTTTTACGGAGGTTATTGTAGACAAGCCCAAAGCCAGAACAATCATTATGACCGGTGAGCGGTATTTTTTCTTCGATAAACGGTATTTTGGCGGCACTTAGGGACGTTCCTTTCCCGCCGGCACCCAGAGGCACTCCTAGCTCTGGTGCATTGGGGACAGGTTTGTTTGCACCAGGTTGGTGCAGATTAACCTAGCCCCATTGCACCAATTTCGTATGCGCTAGATAAAGAGCTCGCATTCCTTCCGCACGACGCAAACCTTGCTCAGCATCTGGGAAACAGCGGATAGCTTGTTGGGATCAAGCTTACGAGCGCCTCGCGGACATACGGCAATGCAGCGCATGCAGGAGATGCACGCCTCGCCAGCTGCTCGTTTGGGGTCACCTTTGTCGATAGCACAAACGGGGCACGCCGCGGCGCATGCACCGCAGGAGACGCAATCCTCTGTTGCCTCGGGTGCCATGCGGTGACCTCCAGCTTGTTTATAAGGACGATTGCCGGGGATAGAGGGCTCGGACGCGTCCTCAGCCAACAGCTTTTGCTGAATTTGCTGCGCAAACTCTGCGAGCTGCGCCGCATCCTGCGCATCCGGACGACCGGCAGCAAACTGTCGCGCGATGGAATGTTCTGCAATGGCTGTAACTGCCGCGATCACCCGGAATCCCGCATGCTTCGCAACGTCCTCCAGCTCTACGAGCGTGTCCTCAAACGCGCGGTTTCCGTATACACAAACCAAAACAGCCCGAGCCCCGTTGCCGCGCACCATACCCAACCGGTCAGCCACCACAGCCGGGATTCTACCGGCATACGCCGGCACAGAGATTACGGCCACGTCGTCCTCAGTCATCGAGACAGCACTGAAATCTAGCCCGCTATCGGTCAGATCGACGGTAACGGCATTCTTGCCCAGTGCCCCGGCCATAAGGCCAGACACCTTCTGCGTTCCACCCGTCGGACTAAACACAATTTCGAATACGCTCATCGAGACACCCTCCCCCTACGCCTGGCAACGCGTCAAGCCGTTTTCACATCCAGCCAGAGTATACGGCGCATGGGGGGGGGGAAGCTCCCCGTTTTGGTGCGCCAGGCAGCCCGATACACCAACCCATACTGCCCGCCTTTTCGGTTTGCATAATTCCCGGTACAGATTGCATATATTTACTGGATACCGCCGCGTTCTCCTGAGGTACCCCATCCCAGCACGTGCAAAAAACGGAGTATTCTGCAGCGCGCTCGCGCCAGCAATACCCCGAGCGGGCAAACCTTTAGGGCGCTGCGTCATTTTGGGTTCCGACATAGCGAGAATGACGTACCTTTGCTTCGAAAAACGGCGAAATCTAACTCAAAACGCTCATAGGGAGTATCTGAAGGCCACCGTTGGCAATACCAAATCGTATGCAGCCAACTAGAGCTGCAGAATACTCCAAAAAATGCACGGCGCACCCCATGGGACCCATTGCTGCATGGCAGGAAACAGGTCCACGGCATCCTCTAGATGCATTCCCGAGGAAATCACATTTGAACTAGCGATCGGATACGGCAAACAAAAAGGGCCCCGAGCGTAGTTGCTCGGGGCCCTTGGTTCACCTCGCTCTAGCGGGCGATGCGTGTGTTATTTGCGCTTGCCGCCACCGTCACCGGGGCGACGGGAGCTGCTGCCGCGCTTGCCGCCACAGCTGTTGCCATAGCTGCCACGGTTATCGCGACCGCCGGCACGGCCGCCACGGGAGCCGGCCTGGTTGCCGCCGCGAGCGCCACGATAGCCGCCACGACGCTCCTCGCGGGTATCGTCGTAGTTGCGCCAGTCATCGCGACGATCGCGGCTGGCACGCGGGTCACGACGATCGCGCGACTCGTTAGAACGACCAGCGCCGCCGCGGCCGCCATTGCCGCGAGCACCCTCGCGACGGTCGCCGCCGCGGCTACCGCGCTCTTCAAAGCGCTTGCCGCCGCGGGACTCACCGCCACGGGCAGCACGCTCACCACGACCCTCGCCGCCGCGACGCTCATCACGGCCACCGCGCTCGCCATCACGACCGGAACGACAGCGGTCGCCCGAACCGCGCTTGCCACCGCGCGAACCGCGGCCCTCGTCCTCGCGCTCGACACGACGACGGCCACCGCGATCCTCATCCTCGCGACGACGACGATGTGCCTCACCCTGGAACTGCTTGGCACGACGCTCGGCACGGTTACCGCGCGCAGGCTGCTCAGCGGCACCGGCACCAGCGCGCTCCTCGGCAGCCACCTCGCGAGCCACGCTCTCAACAGCCTCGTCCACGCGAGCCTGAACGCCCTCGCGCACGCGGGTCTTGCCGCTGCGCTTGGGACGGCTCGGACGCTCGCCGTCACTGCGGCGCTCGTCGCGACCGCGGTTGGAACGGCCGGCCACGTCGCCGTAATCATCGCCGTTGCGTTTGCCGTCGCGACGCGCCTGCTCAAGCTTCTTCTTGCTCTTGGACTTGCCGCGCTTAGTCTTCTTCTTCACCTTAAAGGCCGCAGGGTCGCGCTCGGGATCAACCGCAGGCGGGTTGGGACCCACGTGCAGGTCGCCGGCCTCGTAGATGTCGGCGGTCTTGTCCATGAGCTTCTCGATCTCGTAGAACTCGTCGACGTCCTGCTCGGTCACAAACGTGATGGCCCAGCCCAACTCGCCGGCGCGGCCCGTACGGCCAATGCGGTGGATATAGTCGGTCGGCTCGGCCGGCACGTCAAAGTTCACGACGTAGCGCACGTCGCTAATGTCGATGCCGCGGGCGAGAACATCGGTTGCCACCAGCACGTCGACGGTGCCGTCGCGGAAGGCAGAAAGCGCGCGCTCGCGCTGGGCCTGGCTGCGGTTGCCGTGAATCGCGGCGACCTTGATGCCCTTACGCTCCAGACGACGGCAGCAGCTATCGGCGCGATGCTTGGTGCGCATAAAGACAATGGTGCGCTCCGGGCCCTCCTTCTTGAGAAACTCGGGCAACAGGTTATTCTTGGCCTCGATGGACACCGGGAACACAAACTGGTCGACGGTGTCGGCGGTCGACGTGGCGGGCGCGATCTCCACGCGGGCCGGGTCGCTCACCAGGTCGGTGATCTCGCCCACGGCCTCCTCGTCGAGCGTCGCCGAGAACAGCAGCGTCTGGCGCTCGGCCGGCGTCTCGCGCACAATACGGCGGACGGCGGGCAAAAAGCCCATGTCGAGCATGCGATCGGCCTCGTCGAGCACCAGCACCTTGACCTCGTTCAGGTGGCAGGCGCCCTGCTCGATCAGGTCGACCAGACGGCCCGGCGTGGCGACCAGGATATCGCAGCCGTACTTGAGTGCCGCGGTCTGCGGCTTGTAGCTCACGCCACCCACGACGGTCACGGCGACATGGCCGGTGACGTCGGCAATCTTGCTCGCGACCTCGTCGATCTGCTGGGCGAGCTCGCGCGTGGGGGTGATGACGAGCATCACGGGGCCACGGCCGTTGCCCTCGGGCTTCTTGGCGCCGCGACGACGGTTGCGGCCGCCGCGCTCACGCACGGGCTTGGGCGGAGCGATGTGCTCCAGATTGTTCATGGTCGGCAGCAAAAAGGCGGCCGTCTTGCCGGTGCCGGTCTGGGCGGCGGCAAGCAGGTCGCGGCCCTCGAGCACCACGGGGATCGAGCCGGCCTGCACGGGCGTCGGCGCCGTGTAGCCCAGGCTCTCGATAGCACGAAGCATCTCGTCGGAAAGCCCCAGCTCGTCAAAGGCGGGCAGGCTCTCGGTAGCGGACTCGACGGCCTGGGCAGCATTTGCCTCGTCGGCGGCATCGAAGGCAGCCTGGGTCATGGCCTCGCGGGTCTCGTCCAGAATCTCGGCGTCGGTGACGTCGGATACAGAATTACGCATATGTTGTTGTTCCTTATCTGCACGCGCTATGGGCACGGCATGCGGCCGCGCTGGCGTGCTTGGTAGTGCGCTAATACATACAAAAACGGGTGCGCACAGAGAGGACGTTGCTCAGCACGCTGGCGATCGCTTTGGCAGCCCTATCACGCGCCGTCCAGACGCAGCAGCTCTAAGCGATGGAGCAGATTCGCCGCCGGTTAGTATACCCGCACTCCGTATGCCCCCACGTAAACCACAGATGACGAGGCGGACGAGGTGGGCCCGGCCGATTATCTCAATCTGTAACAGATGCAGGGCAAAATCGGGTCCAAATGTTACGGATCAAGACAGAGGGGGATTTCCGTCCAGTCCAAACCAAATCTCTCAGTCTTCCTGCAATTTCGAACATGTGGCCTATAATGTTGCTTTGGTTACACTATTTATTGTGCAGCCATTTAATACGTCGCCCACCGGGGCCATTAATTCCTATCGCCATATTGGCTAGGAAGCAATCAAAGGAGGTATCCGTGGCAGCAGAGACGCCTTGCTCGGTCCTCTATAACGATATTCGCTCGTTCGGCGGTCTTAAACATCTCGAGATCGCCCGAATGCTCATCAATGGAAACTCTTATCTCGGCAGCACCCTGCTCGAGAAATGTTCTTCCAACCGCTCGTATCTCACCCGTTACATCGTCCATCGCAAGCCTGACCAGTGCGCACCCTCCATCTACAGCGACTTTACCGTCACCACACTCAACCTTTCCTCGGCAATCTGCAGCAAGCTCGGCGGCGGCGAGTCCGCCTATCGGGCAATCGCCGAGCACTATCGCGGTCCGGCCGCCAACGAAATGATGTCGGCTCTCGCCAGCTACAAGCTGGACAGCCGCCTATATGCAAATGCCCTCAATCGCATCGACAACTTCGACGGCAATGCCGTGCGCGAGAAAAGCACGCTTTACCTTATGCTCTTTGTGGCAACGGGGGCGCTCGCCGATCCCGTTCAGGGCGTGGCCACCGTCGAGCGCTTTTGCGACAGCAAGACGGGCGGGCACTTTGGCACCACCGAAACTACCGTCGGACGTGGCTTTATGAGCAGCCTGGAACAGCCGCGCACCGTCGCCCCCAATCTCGGTCTGCTCAGAACCCATGCCGACAACTGCGCCGACATGCAAATCCATCCCCTCACACGCGATCCGCGCGGCACCGTGATTGGTTCTTTGCCCAAAACCTCGCCCAGCATCACCGATGTGGGCGCCGACGCATCGCGCGAGCATCTTCGCATTTGGCTCGAGGGTGAGCACTGGTACGCCCAGGGCCTTGGATCGACCAACGGCACAGTGCTCGAATCGGGCGCGGGCGACGGCGATATTGTGATTGAGCCGCCGCGCGACCAACGCGAGCCCGGCAAAGTCTATCCCCCCGTGGAAATCGCCAACAGCGACAGGCTCCATCTGGGTCTCTACACGACATTCCTTGTCATTGTGGACTAGCACGGACGGCGATCGGAAGACGGTCGCCGTCCGTCTTTCGTCTTCTATCTTCTGCGTCGTAAACGACAATACCCAGCGGTATACGTGGGCAGTGCGGCTATCATGGTACTTTACCGATATCCACACTGCCCACGTATACGCGCGGCAACCCATGCTAGACAAAGGAACGCCATGGATACTACCGATAGCGCCTATGGCGACAAACTCATCCGTCTTGACACGTTCGACACCGCCGTGGCGGTCGACCCCAGCGCCGAGGACGACGCCAAGCGACGGTTTATGACGCTTATTCTTCAGACGACATACCGCGACGGCGGCAATATCGGACACGTGCTTCGCGCGACCAACACAAGCGGCGAGGTCTTTGCCGTCAAGCTGCTCAAGGACAACGCCATCCTTTCCGGCCAAGCCCCCGATCGCTCCGCCGAGCAAGCGGCTGCGCACCTGGCCAACACCGCCGCGCTGTTCGAGGAGTACCGTCATCTGTGCACCGTCTCGCACCTGCGCGGATTTCCGCGCGTCTATGGCTATGGATCGTGCGAGGACGACCCGCTCATCCTCATGGAGTGGGTCGAGGGTACCTCGCTCAAGCAGGTGCTGCCCTTACTTCCGCACGATGCCTCGGGCGGGCTAACTACCCAGATGGTGGCCGCCGTTGGAAACGCCGTGCTTCGCGCACTCCTGATGACCCAGGGGCTCGTTAATCCGGTCGTCCATCGCGACCTGTCGCCCGCCAATATCATGTTCCGTACCACCAGTCGAACGCTTGAGCAGCAGATCGCCGATTGCTCCTTTGACCCCTGCCTCATCGACATGGGCTCCGCGACCATAGCCCTCGGCGATGACACGATCACCCGGCGCGCCGACATCTGGCGCTTTGCCACGCCCGCATACGCCGCGCCCGAGATGCTCACGCAGGATATCGAAGGCATCGCGGCCCTTCGCCGCTCGCCCGCCATCGACGTCTACGCACTATCGAGCATTCTGTACCAGCTCTACAGCGGTCGTAAACCGTTCGATGTCGAGTCGACGGGTGCCGCGGCAACCGGCTCGTTCTACCTCATAAAGACCAAGACCAAGCCGGCACCGCTCGAGCCGCGATGCAATGACGACGAAGCGCTCGTCCAGATCATCATGAAAGGCATCTCGGTCGAACAGGACAATCGTCCCACCGAGCAGCAGATGCTCGAGGTGCTCTCGGCATACCTCACCGATGCCGAATCCGAGGGCCGCGAAGGCGCAGGAGACGAGGCCGCGATTGATATCGATTCTGGCACGCACCTTAAGGTCGACGTCGCCGGCGAGCGAGCGCGAGAGATCCTGGAGCAGGCCCGGCACGATGCCATGACCCGCCGCCGCTTTATTATCGGTGGCGTTGTCGCAGCCGTTGCGGGGCTCGGCGTTATCGGGGCGGCAACCCATGGCTTTGGCATCCCCGACTACCTGGACGGCATCCGCGGTTCGCTTGACGACTACACCTGGGATCAGCTGCAGGAGATTTCGCTCAAGATCAAGGCTGCCGAGACCCGTAGCGAGGCACGCGAGATTGCCAAGCGCTACCACCTGCTCGATGACAACGGGCATATCCCCTATCCATGCACCAAGCGCGTCACGCTCACCAACGGGCTGCAGGTTGGCGCGCAGCTTGTGGGCATCCGCCACGATGAACTTCTGGACGGGACGGGCAAGGCCGGACTGACGTTTATGTTCGATGCGGGTATTGCCGAGCGCAACGCTGCAGCTGAACCACCGAGCGCCGGCTGGGCAGATTGCGAGCTGCGGGAATGGCTCAACGGCGACGGCCTTAAGCTGCTGCCCAACGAGTTGCGCGCACTCATTAAAGGGGTCAAGAAGGTCTCGAACAATGTGGGCGCCGCCAACAGCGCATCGTGCCTGAGCGAGTTGCCCGCAACCCTTTGGCTGCCCGCCATGGTCGAGCTGTGCGGTACGCAACCGCCCGATTCGTTTACCGAGGACTATCACTACCTGGCAGACATCTACAACGGCGAGGGCAAGGAGTATCAGCTCTTCCGCGAGCTCAAGGTGAGCCCGTATTCCACGAACGAGACGATGGTCCGCCAGTGGAAGGGCAAGGACACCTGTTGGTGGGAGCGCACGGTGAGCCCCGACACATCGGAGAGCGAAGGCACGCTCTATATGAACCGCGTGGGGCACGACGGCGACGTCTTTACGTACGCAACGCCTGCGGAAAAGCCAAACAAGCTAACCTGTGTGATCCCCGGGTTCTGTATCTAGGCGGCGGGCGTCTTGCCGTAACGGGACCCCTCCCCGGCAATTGTCTCGATCTGTAACAGTTAGAACCCAAAAACCGGTCTAAATGTTACAGATTGAGACATTAGACCGGCTACGGCCCGCCGACCTGGCTATCACCTCGACCAATACCAGAATGTCATACATTTCAATCTCCACTGTACACCCCCAGGGGGTATGGGTGTATAGTATCGGCAGGTTAACAATTCCAACACCGAACTACAGAAAGGAGAAGCCATGGCTCAAGATAAGTTCGACGTGGGCGGTATGACGTGCGCCGCGTGCCAAGCGCATGTGGATCGCGCCGTGAGCAAACTCGACGGCGTCCAAAGCGTCGCGGTCAACCTGCTCGCCGGTTCCATGATGGTCGACTATGACCCCGCGCAAGTCACCCCCGACGATATCTGCACCGCTGTCGATCGCGCGGGCTACTCGGCCTCGCCCATCAGCACGGGCACCGACGCTGTCCAAAGCGGCAGCTCGCAGACCAGGTCTGGCGCAGCCCATATGGAGTCGCCGACCAAAAAGCTGGAGGCCGCCGCCTCCGCCATGCGCACCTGCCTCATCATCTCGATCATCTTCCTCATCCCGCTGTTCTACATAGGCATGGGGCACATGCTTGGCTGGCCGCTGCCCGGTGTCTTCACCGACCATACCCACAGCATGACGCTCGCGCTCACCGAGCTCGTCCTGCTCATCCCCATCGTCTACGTCAACGACGCGTACTTTATCAACGGGTTTAAATCGCTCGCGCACGGCGCGCCCACCATGGACGCCCTCATCGCCGTCGGCGCCACCGCGTCCATTGCCTGGTCACTCTACGCCATGTTTATCATGGCCGACCAGCTGGCCGCGGGCCAGGTCCACGAGGCCATGATGACGGGCATGGACAACCTGTATTTTGAGAGTGCGGGCACGATCCTGTCGCTCGTCACCGTGGGCAAATACCTCGAGACACGCAGCAAATCCAAGACCGGCGGCGCCATCGAGGCGCTCATTGACCTGGCGCCCAAGACCGCGACCGTCGTGGCCGAGGACGGTACCGAGGCCACCGTCGACGTCGATGCCATTCTGCCCGGTCAGGTGCTGCGTGTGCGCCCCGGCGAGTCCATCCCCGTCGATGGCGTGGTGCTCGAGGGCAGCTCGGCCGTGGACGAGAGCGCGCTCACCGGCGAGTCCATCCCCGTGGAAAAGACCGCCGGCGACACCGTCAACGCCGCCACCGTCAACCGCACCGGATCGTTTACCTTCCGTGCCACACGCGTGGGCGCCGACACGTCGCTTGCCAAGATCATTCAGCTCGTCGAGGACGCCAATGCCACCAAAGCGCCCATCGCCCGCCTGGCCGACAAGGTCGCCGGCGTGTTCGTGCCCGCGGTGTTTGCGATCTCGGCCGTGACCTTTGTGGCGTGGATGGCGCTGACCGGCAGCGTGAACGAGGCACTCACCTCCGCCGTAGCCGTGTTGGTGATCAGCTGCCCGTGCGCGCTGGGCCTGGCCACGCCCGTCGCTATTATGGTGGGCACCGGCAAGGGCGCCGAGATGGGCATTCTGTTTAAGAGCGCCGAGGCGCTGGAGAACCTGCGCAGCGTGGGCACCGTGGTGCTCGATAAGACGGGCACGGTCACTCGCGGCAAGCCTGCCGTGACCGATATCGTGGTAGCCACGCGCGCCGACGGATCGCCCGCCATGAGCGAAAAGGCGCTGCTCAAGCTCGCTGCCGCGCTGGAGCGCTCGAGCGAACACCCGCTGGCCGAGGCGATTATGGCCGAGTGCGAGACACGCGGAATTGTCGCGCGCATGGTCGAGGACTTTGCCGCCGCGCCCGGGCGAGGCGTTACGGCGCGCGAGGGGCAAAACGCCATTGCAGCCGGCAACGTACGCCTGATGAACGAGCTGGGCGTTACCGTGCCCGCGGGTCTTGCCGAGCAATTTGCCGCCGAGGGCAAGACGCCGCTGTTCTTTGCCAAGAACGGCGAGCTTGCCGGCACCATTGCCGTGGCTGACGAGGTCAAGGAGACGAGCGCCGAGGCCATCGCCGCGCTGCGCTCGCTTGGCGTCGACGTGCGCTTGCTCACCGGCGATAACCGCGTGACAGCCGAAGCAATCGCCCACCGCGTGGGACTGAACAGCAAGCAGGTCATCGCCGACGTCCTCCCCGCCGACAAGGAGCGCCATGTGCGCGAACTGCAGGATGCGGGCAGCAAGGTCGCCATGGTGGGCGACGGCATCAACGACTCCCCCGCCCTGGCGCGCGCCGACGTGGGCCTTGCCATCGGCACCGGCGCCGACATCGCCAAGGAGGGCGCCGACGTGGTACTCATGCGCAGCGACCCCATGGACGTCGCCCGCGCCATCGAGCTGTCACGTGCCACAATCCGCAACATCAAGCAGGACCTGTTCTGGGCACTGTTCTACAACGGCATCGGCATTCCGCTGGCGGCGGGCCTGTTCTTCCCCCTCACCGGTTGGCAACTCTCGCCGATGTTCGGCGCCGCGGCCATGAGCCTGTCGAGCGTGTGCGTCGTGTCCAATGCACTGCGCCTGAAATCCTTTAAGCCCAAGACGGCGCGCTGAAGCACCCGACCTTGCCCCTCAAACCGTCGCTCGCGTACCCAAGTACGCTTCGCTCCTCTTTCGGGGCAATCTCGGGCACCTCAGCACACCTTTAAGATGACGCTGTTCACGACTAAACTGTCAGATATTCTCAATCGATAAGGAGTACACCCATGCGTTACACAATCAAGACTTCCGGCCTCATGTGCGGCCACTGCGACGCCACCGTCGAGACGGCGTTGCTCAACGTGGCCGGCGTGACCGACGCCGACGCCGACCATGAGACCCAGACCGTCCAGGTAGAGTGCGCCGACACCGTGACCGCCGAGCAGCTCGCCGCCGCCGTCGAGGCCGCCGGCGAGAAGTTCCACGCCCTGTCCGTGACCGCCGCGTAACAGACGCCGCCTACTCAATCCTCAGAAGTTGCGGTGAAATACGGACTGTTGAGCCGCCCTAGGCCTTTAAACGGTCCGTATTTCACCGCAACTGACGGGGGCATCCGGAAGATCGACCAGAAACGAGGACCCGCCATGATGGCAGACCACAAATCGGTGACCCGCATGCTCAAGACGGCACGCGGCCAGATCGACGGCATCTTGCGGATGGTCGATGAGGACCGCTATTGCGTCGATATTTCCACGCAGCTCATGGCCACACAGGCGCTCCTCGCGCGCATTAACGCCGACGTGCTCAAGGCGCATATCGAGGGCTGCGTGACTTCGGCAATCGAATCGGGCGACGAAGACCTCAAAGCCGCCAAGCTCGCCGAAATCGAACGCGTCGTCGACAAGCTCTCCAAGTAATTGGGGCATTGGGGACAGACTTCTTTGCACCGTCTTGGTATTCCGGGGACAGGTATGTTTGCACCACATTGGTGCAGATTAACCTGTCCCCCTTGCTCTAAATCGGGTATAAAGGCGTGCGGTATATCGAATGAAAGGCAATTTGCATGAATGACTTTATGAAGGGTCGCAATGGTGCCGATGAACTCACCATCGTGATGGGTTTTGCCGGCATCGTCATCGCGATGATCGGATCGATAGCCCGCATCCAGTGGCTCAGCTGGATTGCCATCGCCGTAATCGTGATTGGCGTGCTGCGCGGCCTGTCCAAAAATATCGACGCACGTCGCAAGGAGAACGAGGCCTTTGTCGCCACGACCGCCAATGTTCCCGGCTTGGGCAAGTTCGTCGCCAGCTTGGGCGGCGGAGCTGCAGCGGCCAACGCCTCGCGCGCAGCCGGTACTAGCAAGGAAGACTTTGAACGTGCCAAGCGCACAGCCAAGAAGATGTGGAAGGGCCGCAAGACCACGGCCTATCTCAAGTGCCCCAACTGCGGCCAGATGCTCTCCGTCCCCAAGGGCAAGGGCAAGATCCGCGTCACCTGCCCCAAGTGCCACGCCAAGATGGAGACGCGCTCCTAGCCGCCATACCATGGGACAAATAAAAGCCGAGGCCTCGCACTGAGACCTCGGCTTTTTTGATTATGACAAAGGGATTGCCCCTTTGTCACGCCTATGCCACGCCGTCGCGGGCGAGCTCCTCGGCCAGTGCCTCGGACGGCATGGCCATAATCGTGTCGAGCTCGGCGTCCACCTCGGGAATACGCTTCACCTTGAGTTTGCGCACCAGATCACCACGGCACATCACGTACGCCGGCTCACGCAGGGCGCACAGGTCATCGAGCGGGTTCTTGCGCGTCACCAGGATATCGGCGGCCTTACCGCACTCGATCGTGCCGGTCTCGTCGCCCAGCCCCAGCAGCTCGGCATTGACCTGCGTGGCCGTATGCAGCGCAAACACATTGCTCACGCCCACGTACTTGGCAAAATAGGCCACCTCACGCCACATGTCGTACTGCGTCACAAACGGGCAGCTCGAGTCCGTGCCCAGACCTACCTTGATACCGGCTTCCAGTGCGGCACGAGCGCTCTCGATGATGCCCAAGCACACGATGTCGCCGTTCTTCTTTTGCGTGTCAGTCGAATGAGTCTTCTCCGGATCGAGCAATACAAACGGCAGCGCCGGGCTGATGGTGCAGGTCACGCTGGGCGCACGCCCCTCAAGCTGCGTGCCCGCGGCGCCGCGGTACAGTTCCAGGATCTCGGGCGTCAACGGAGCGCCGTGCTCGATCGTGTCGACCCCGGCCTCAAGCGCGGCCTTCACGCCCTCGGTGCTCTCGACATGAGCCATAACCGGCAGGCCCATCTCGTGCGCCGCCTTGCACGCCGCCGCGGCAACCTCCACCGGCATACGCAGCACGCCCGGCTCACCCACCTCGGTCGCATCGAACACACCGCCCGTTACGAACAGCTTAATGACGTCGGCGCCGCGCGCATACAGGTCTCTCACCTGCTCGGCTGCCTCGACGGGGCTGTTGGCCACCTGGGCGAACAAGCCCGCGCCATGGCCGCCCGGCACCGTGACGCCCGTTCCCGGCGCTACCAGGCGCGGACCCTGATACTTGCCGGCGTCGATAGCGTCGCGCACGGCAATGTCGGCAAACAACGGGTCGCCCGCGCCGCGCACCGTGGTCACGCCGCTTGCCAGCTGCTGCTGGGCACTGCCCTTGAGGATGCGGCGGACGATGGCACGGCCCACGGGATTATCGAGTTTCTTCATCAGCGCTCCCGCATCGCCGGCCGAGACAGGCTTGCCCGAGCCGCACAGGTGCACGTGCATATTGATGAGACCGGGCATGAGATACGCACCACCCAGGTCGATAACCTCGGCGCCCGCGGGCGCCTGCGCCACAGCACTCGGCCCCATCCAGGTGATGATGCCGCGCTCAACAGTAACGGCCATATCGGGCTGCGGCTCCATATGCTCCGAACCATCCAGAATGGTCGCATTGATAAACAACGTGGAACGATCGGCAGATGCCATATCGAGCTCCTCCCTCACGATTAACTTGAACATTTGTCCATTATCACCTAGTCCCGCTGGATTGCTGCAGACGCATCGGTTAACGGAAGGAAGAGGGGATGTGGGGAGACGGAACACGTTGCAGTCCCACCCCAGCGACACCAGGGAAATGTCTCGATCTGTAACAGGTACAGGGTTATTAGGCCCCTTGATGTTACAGATCGAGACAAAACCTCTCAGCGCCCATACCACTGACGTCTCCACTCCTCAGCCAAATCGGGCCGTCGCGGAATACCCGCTAACCTCATCTTCTCAACCAGCTTCCCCGGATTCTTGAGCTCATCAAACGTAAACCGAAGCACCTTGTGCCCGAGCATTGTCAGATGAGATTCCCGCTGACGCTCTGCCACGAATGGGTCAACCGACTCCCGACCCTCGCCGCTCTGCAAGGTGTACTTCCCCTTTCCGTCGAGCTCGCCGATGACACACGTCCCGTCCTCGAGCCGCCAAAAATAGTCGACGCGAAACACCTGGCTCGGATCGAGCGGGTCGCGAAACTCCACCTGCAGCTCCGGAACCGGAAAACCGTACGCAATAAAGAATGCTCGGAACCGAGACTCGCCGCCGTTTTCAGACAGCCCGTCCGCATACGACGCAATCACCTGTGCCCTGCGATACCCTCGCTTGCCCTCGCAATCGGCGCGGAGGCGCTCGCACAAATCCCCACGTGATACGCTTTTTGCCCGCAGTGCAGAATCGGCAATCGCCAACCCGTAGGAGAACGGCGCGCGCAGTAGGCAATCCTCCACCGTGCGCCAAAACGACGTCACCCGCACGCCATCAACATGCTCGAGTGTGCCCGCCATCTGCGGACGCAACAACCTGCACCCGCCGCTCAACGTCACCGAACAGCAAGTCTTAACAAGGAAACGCGGCCCGAGCAGATCATTCGGCACCTCCAGACCCCATATCAGCGCGGCGTCATATCCCCAAAACGCCCAATCGGGATGAAATTTCGCAAGCCCTTTGATAGTCCTCAGCGCTCGCTCCGCCGGCGTCAATGCATCCCAATCATGCTGAAAACAGAACAGGTACGGCTCGGGCTCCGCGATATCGTCGGTTCCAACATGGCGTCGCAGCCACATGAGCTCGGTATTGTCATGCGTTGCGAGCAGCGCACCTTGCTTGGCCGTCTCCGCGAGCCGCGCGAGCATCCTATTCCGCGCCAACGTGTTGCGAGTCGCATGTTTGTGTTTGAGAACGGTATTAGGCACTTTCATCACCACCACGTCAGACAAATGGACCATCGTCACCGTTGCCTCCGCTGACAAATGTCTTGATCTGTAACAGGAAGACAGTCTTTGAGCCTCTAGTTGTTACAGAACAAGATCTTTCGGCAGCCGCCAACCTTCCGTCTCAATCTGTAACAGTTACGGGCCCAAACAGCCGCCAAACGTTACAGATTGAGACAAAGTCAGGGCAGCAGGGCGACGCCAGTCACATCCCCTACTCCCACTCCTGCTCGTAGATGTTGAGCGACTTCACGTACCGCCCCTGGGCGCCCATGATGTCGCGGACCAGCCGTAAGAAGAAGCTGATGCACGAGGTGTCGAAACCGTCCTCTAGGTCCTCGGGATGCACCGCGCCCGGCCCGTCGACCGTCGTGTCGCTCAGGCGCGCGATGTCATACAGATAGAGCTGTCCCGCCGTTAGCCAGACGTCGTCGACGCGCGCGATGCGCACCGCAATGGCACCGTCGTTCCAATGCTCCTTTTGCACGATATGTGGGTCGTAGACATCAAACCGACGGTCGGTGCGCGTATCCTTCAGCACGACCACGCCAGTCGCGGAATCCTTGTCCAAAATGCCAAAACGCGAAAAGTAATGCGTGTCGCGCACTTGCTCGAGCCGCTTGAGCGACGCAGGCGAAAGCGAAGCCGGCGGCTCGTCCACATACAGCTCAAGCAGCGTCGCGCCATGATAATAGGGGCGCTCAAACAGCAGCCAATCGGTAAACGCCATGTTGTAGGCCATGATTTCGCTTTGCGAAGGCTCCTCGCAATAGCTGAGCCACGGGTCGACAATAATTTCGAACTGCTCGCGCGCCGGCTCCAAAAACTGGAACTTCCGCAGCATCCAAAAATGAGCCATGTCGACAATATCGTTGCCGACGGCTTCGGCCAAACGCGCTCGATTGCAAGCCTGGTCAGTCATGGCATCCTCCTCAAATCGATGGGCCTCGATTTGAGCTTACGAGGAGGTCATATGCTCACGGCCAGCGCGAACGAAACGGGGCCTCGACTGCAAACCAAATGCTGACCAAATACTTGACAGAATGCTTGACCGAATATGCGTGCTGAAACAAAACCCCAGGTAAACATAGACAAATATACAGAGATTTTGATCCGGTCGGCCGCAGCCATCACGAAAACAGCAAAGCGCCGCGAGCCCAAACGTCAACGGACGAGCAGCCAGACGTCGGCAAACGAGCAAAACGCTCGCAAACCCGCAAGGAGTGTCCCCAGGTGCCGACACATAAGGAACGTCCCCAGCTGCCGGCACTTGGGAACGTTCATTATGTGCCGGCCGTTGGGGACAGCCCTTGTTGATTCGATTGTGGGCGACTACCTTACAGCTCCAGCGCGTCGGCGACTTCGGCAGCGCAGGCCAGGGCGTCGGCCATAGCGTTCACCACGAGCGAGCTGCCGTTACGAGCGTCACCGGCAACATACACCGGCGCGGCATCCACAGCGACGCCGCCAACACGCGCCGCAAGATGCGAGCCCTCGGCGGCCATCACAGGCAGCGGACGACCAGCAGTGGCAACGGGCACGCCAACGGCGTCGAACACACCGTGCTCTGGGCCCGTAAAGCCGCAGGCGATGAGCACCAGCTGGGCCGGCACCTCGTGCTCGGAGCCCGCGATGCGCTCGGGCTTGCCAGCCGACCAATCCAGATCGACCACGCGCAGGCCCGCGGCCGCGCCCTTCTTGTCCAGCAGCACCTCGAGCGTATCCACGCCCCAAGCGCGCATCTCGCCGCCCATGACAGCGATGGCCTCCTGCTGGCCGTAGTCGGTCTTCTTAACGTTTGGCCACTGCGGCCAGGGGTTGCTCGCCGCGCGCGCATCAGGCGCCGCCGGCAAGAACTCAAACTGGCGCACGCTGCGCGCACCCTGACGTACCGCGGTGCCCACGCAGTCGTTACCGGTATCGCCGCCGCCAATGACCACGACGTCCAGGCCGTGTGCATCGACGACAGGCTCGCCGCCATCGAGCACCGAGACGGTCGAGGCCGTCAGGTAGTCCACGGCATACACCACGCCGGGTGCGTCAATATTCTCAGCAGCCAGCCCACGCGGGGCGCGAGCACCGGCAGCCACCACGACGGCGTCAAAGCCATTGAGCTTGGCCGCCACCGCAGGGTTCGTAACGTCAGCACCCAGCTCGAACACAATGCCCAGCTCGCGCATGAGCGCCACGCGACGCTCGACCACGGACTTCTCGAGCTTCATGTTGGGAATGCCGTACATGAGCAGACCGCCCGGGCGGTCGTCGCGCTCAAACACAGTCACGCGGGCCCCACGACGCGCAAGCTCCCATGCTGCCACCAGACCAGCGGGACCGGAGCCCACCACGGCAACCGTGGGTGCACCCTCCCCTGCCGGCTCAAAGCGGTGCGGACCGCCATTTGCCCACTCATGGTCGCTAATCGCGCGCTCGTTGTCATGGATCGTCGTGGGCTGGCCATCGACCGAGCCCAGGTTGCATGCGGCCTCGCACAGCGCCGGGCACACGCGACTCGTGAACTCGGGCATGGGCGAGGTGAGTGACAGGCGCTCGGCAGCCTCGTCCCAACGGCCGCGGTACACCAGCTCGTTCCACTCGGGAATCAGGTTGTGCAGCGGACAGCCGCTCGGACGTGCCTTGCCAAAGCTCGCGCCCATCTGACAAAACGCCACACCGCACATCATGCAGCGACTCGCCTGGGCACGGCGCGCGTCGTCGTCGAGCTCCACGTACAGCGGATCGAAATCGCGGCTGCGCTCCTCCACGGGGCGCAGCTCATGGGTCACGCGATCGATATCAAGAAAAGCACCGGGCTTACCCATGGCACTTACGCCTCCTTCTTGGTCGAAGCAACAGAGCTGGCGGTGGCGGGCGCAGCGCCAGCGACACCACCCGCCACATCAAAGCGAGCGACATCCGCGGCACTCGCGCGGCCGGTCACAATGTCAAACGCCAGCTCCTCGGCCTGCGCATGCGTCTTGCCCACGGCCTCGGCGGCGGCGACAATCGCCAGCACGCGCTCGTACTCGGTTGGAATGACCTTCACAAAGTGCTTGCTCATCGTCTCAAAGCTGTAGAGCAGCTTAATACCGCGCGGGCTCTGCGTCGCGTCCACGTGCTCCTGGATGAGCGCACGAATCTGCGCAAGCTCACCGGCCGTCGGGGCTTTAAGCTCAACGCTCTCGTGGTTCACACGGGCATCGAGCGTGCCGTACTGGTCAAAGACGTAAGCCACGCCGCCCGTCATGCCGGCGGCGAAGTTCTGCCCGACCTCGCCCAGGATGAGCGCCAGACCTCCCGTCATGTACTCGCAGCCATGGTTGCCGCAGCCCTCGACCACCACCGTGGCACCGGAGTTGCGTACGCCAAAGCGCTGGCCGGCCAGGCCGTTAATGAAGCCGCGGCCACTCGTAGCGCCAAAGAACGCAACGTTGCCCACGATGATGTTCTCGTCGAACTTGTAGGTCGCATGCGGGTTGGGGCGCACCGACACCTCGCCGCCCGAAAGGCCCTTGCCAAAGTAGTCGTTGGCGTCGCCGCACACGTTGAGCGTAATGCCGCGCGGCAGAAAGGCACCAAAGCTCTGACCGGCCGAACCATCGCAATCGATGGTGATGGAGCCGGCGGGCAGACCCTCGGGATGCGCCTTGGTCACCGCGTTGCCCAAGATGGTGCCCACGCAACGGTTGACGTTGGCGATATCGGCGCGGAAGCGAATCGGACGCAGGTGCGCACGGGCATCGGCCGTATAGGGCACAAACAACGTGGAGTCGAGCGTCTTGTCGAGCTCGCTGTCCGCGGCCATCTGCGGCAGGAAGTGACGACCGTCGGCACCCGGGATGTGGGCACCGAACTCGCAGGTCGCGCTCGCCAGCACGGGCGACAGATCGAGCAGGTTGGCCTTGCGGTTGCCCGGGACCTCAATCTGGCGCAAGCACTCGGGATGGCCGACCATCTCGTCGACGGTGCGGAAGCCCAGGCTCGCCATGACCTCGCGCAGCTGCTCGGCAACAAAGAGCATAAAGTGTTCGACGTGCTCGGGCTTGCCGCGGAAGCCGCGACGCAGGCGGCAGTTTTGCGTGGCGATGCCGGCCGGGCAGGTATCCTGCTGGCAGTCGCGCTGCATAAGGCAGCCCATGGAGATGAGCGGCATGGTCGCAAAGCCAAACTCCTCGGCACCCAGCAGGCAGGCGACGGCGACGTCGGTGCCGTCCATGAGCTTGCCGTCGGCCTCGAGTACCACGCGCGAGCGCAGGCCGTTTTGCAGCAACGTCTGTTGAGCCTCGGCAAGGCCAAGCTCCAGCGGCAGACCGGCGTGCCAGATCGAATCGCGCGCCGCAGCACCGGAGCCGCCGTTGTGGCCGCTGATCAAGATCTTGTCGGCGGCACCCTTGGCCACACCGGTGGCGATGGTGCCAACGCCGGCCTCGCTGACCAGCTTGACCGACACGCGTGCGCCGGGGTTGGCGTTCTTAAGATCGAAGATAAGCTCCGCCAGGTCCTCGATGGAGTAGATGTCGTGGTGCGGCGGAGGCGAGATCAGGCCGATACCGGGTGTGGACTGACGGACCTCGGCAATCCAAGGGTAGACCTTCTTGCCGGGCAGGTGACCGCCCTCGCCGGGCTTGGCGCCCTGGGCCATCTTGATCTGAATCTCGAAGGCGCTGCACAGGTAGCGGCTCGTCACGCCAAAGCGCGCGCTTGCCACCTGCTTGATGGCGGAGTTCTTGGAGTCACCGTTAGCCAGCGGGGTCTCGCGACGCGGGTCCTCGCCGCCCTCGCCCGAGTTGGAACGGCCGTGCAGGCGGTTCATGGCGATGGCCATGCACTCGTGTGCTTCCTTGCTGATGGAGCCGTACGACATGGCGCCGGTGTTAAAGCGGCGGACGATGTTGAGCGCGGGCTCCACCTCGTCGAGCGAAACCGGCGTGCGACCGTTGGCATTAAAATCCAGCAGGTCACGCAAGCGCACGGCACGGCCGGTGCGGTGCAGGCGGGCGCTGTACTCCTTAAAGGTGTCGTAGCTGTCCTCGCGGCAGGCGGTCTGCAGCAGGTAGACGGTCTGCGGGTCGATAAGGTGATCCTCGCCGCCGAGCGGGCGCCACTTGGTCAGACCCAGCGTGGGCAGCTGATCGGGAGCCGGGCTCTTAAGGATAGCGAGCGCGGCGTCGTAGCGCTCATTCTGCTCGCGCTCGACGTCCTCGACACCCATACCGCCCATACGGCTCACCGTGCCGGCGAAGTACACGTTGACGAACTCCGGAGTGAAGCCCACGGCCTCGAAGATCTGCGCCGAATGGTAGCTCTGCACCGTGGAGATGCCCATCTTGGACATGATGGAAACGATGCCGGCGGTCGCAGCCTTGTTGTAGTTGGCGATGCCCTGCTCGGCCGTCACGTCCAGGTCGCCGCGTGCCGCCAGATCGCGGATGCACGCATGTGCGTTGTACGGATAGATGCCGCTCGCGGAGTAGCCCACCAGTGCCGCAAAGTCGTGCGGAGACACGGCGTCGCCGCACTCCACCACGATGTCGGCAAAGGTACGCACGCCGGCGCGGATCAGGTGGTTGTGCACGCAGCCCACGGCGAGCAGCGACGGCACGGGCACCTCACCCGCAGCGGCGCGATCGCTCAACACCACGATGTTCACGCCGTCGCGGACCGCAGCCTCAACATCCTCTGCAAGCTGCTTGAGCGCAGCCTGCAGCGCGCCCTCGCCGGCGTCGCGGCGGTACACGGCACGGAAACGGCGGGTCTTAAAGCCCACGCGGTCGATGGCGCAGATACGCTCGAACTCCTCCTCGCTCAGCAGCGGACGCTCCAAGCGCACCAGCTGACAGGCCGTGCGGGAATCCTCGAGCAGGTTACCGTGATTGCCCAGGTAGAGCGTGGTCGAGGTGACCATATGCTCGCGCAGGGCGTCGATCGGCGGGTTCGTGACCTGGGCGAACAGCTGATAGAAGTAGTCGAAGAACGAGCGCGTCTTCTTGGACAGGCAGGCCAGCGGCGCATCGATACCCATCGAGGCGAGCGGCGCCTTGCCCTGCTGGGCCATGGGACGCACGACTTCGTCAACATCATCCCAGTGATACCCGAGCTTGGCCATGCGCACGGCGGCGGGCACCTCGGTATCCTCGGCGGGCGTGGGCGCGACGGGCTTGTCGAGCGCGTCGACGGTCAGCGTCTCCTCGGCGATCCAGTCGCGATAGGGCTTTTCCTTGGCGTAACGGGCGCGCAGCTCGTCGTTGTAGATGACGCGGCCGCGGGCAAAATCGACCTCGAGCATCTGGCCCGGTCCCAGACAGCCGCTCGTCAGGATGTTCTCGGGGCTCACCTCGATGGTGCCCACCTCGCTTGCCAGCATAAAGCGACCGTCGCGCGTCACATAGTAGCGGGCGGGACGCAGGCCGTTACGGTCGAGGGCGGCACCCAGCGTGCGACCGTCGGTAAAGGCGATGGCCGCCGGGCCATCCCACGGCTCCATGAGCATGGACTGGTAGGCGTCGTAGGCGCGGCGTTCCTCGCTCAGATTGTCGTTGTGGTCCCACGGCTCGGGCAGCAGCATGGACGCGGCACGTGTAAGCGGGCGACCGTTCATGACCAAAAACTCGAGCACGTTGTCCAGAATCGCGGAATCGGAGCCCTCACGGTTGATGATGGGCATCACGCGCTCAAGATCATGCTGCAACACGGGGCTGTACAGGTTGGGCTCGCGGGCACGAATCCAGTTGACGTTGCCCTTGAGGGTGTTGATCTCGCCGTTGTGGATGATAAAGCGGTTGGGGTGCGCACGCTCCCAACTGGGCGTGGTGTTGGTGGAGTAGCGCGAGTGTACGAGCGCCACGGCCGTCTTGACGGCGGCGTCGTTGAGGTCGATGAAGAAGCTGCGCATCTGTGTGGCGACCAGCATGCCCTTGTACACGATGGTGCGCGAGCTCATGGAGCACACATAGAAGATCTTGTTGCGCAGGGCAAACTCGGCGTCAGCCTTCTTCTCGATGGTGCGGCGGCACACGTACAGGCGGCGCTCGAAGGCGTCGCCGGCGGGCGTGTCGTCCGGACGGCCCAGGAAAGCCTGCAAGATGGTGGGCATGCAGGCGCGGGCTGTCTCGCCCAGGTCGTGCGGGTCGACCGGCACCTCGCGCCAAAAGAGCAGCGGCACGCCGGCCTCGGCGCAGCCCTCCTCAAACACGCGACGGGCATCCTCTACGCCCTTGTCGTCCTGCGGGAAGAACAGCATGGCCACGCCATAGTCGCCCTCTGCCGGCAGAATCTGGCCGCACTTTTGAGCCTCTTTGCGGAAAAAATGATGCGGAACCTGGAACAGGATGCCGGCGCCGTCGCCGGTGTTCTTCTCGAGTCCCGTACCGCCGCGGTGCTCCAAGTTGACCAGAATGGACAGCGCGTCGTCCAGAATCTGGTGATGGCGCTCGCCGTTGATATCGGCAAGCGCGCCGATGCCACATGCATCGTGGTCGAATTCGGGGCGATAAAGGCCCTGCTGCTGAGCGGAATCTGCCTGCATCGCGATCCTCCCCTAGGTGTTAGACAGTCAGTTGACTAGGCATACTAGGTGCATCGCCGGCCCGTTGTGTTTCCCGCCCGTTTCGAAACAATCGCGTAACGCACACCCTACGAGTGGACACCGCCGACCTCAAGGACGACAACAAGGGCCCCAAGTTCGGCCTGTAAGCTCACCGCTTCAAACATCTCAATCTGTAACAGGAGGAGCCGGTTTTGGCGCTTAGATGTTACAGCTTGAGATTTTCTGCAGGACAGTTTTGGTTTGTCTCGATCTGTAACACGAAGGGCCGGTTTTTGCAGCTAACTGTTACAGATCGAGATTTTCCATAGAACCATTTCTTCCTGTCTTGATCTGTAACAGCTAGGCCCAATTTCCATCCCTAGTTGTTACAGATCAAGACATTTCGGCAGCCCCCTTCCTCATCCTATTCAAATAC
This sequence comes from Collinsella aerofaciens, assembly GCF_015670745.1. Lineage (GTDB taxonomy): Bacteria > Actinomycetota > Coriobacteriia > Coriobacteriales > Coriobacteriaceae > Collinsella > Collinsella aerofaciens_T. The sequence goes on from NZ_JADPCH010000001.1 coordinate 112,396, forward strand.
AGCTATTTTGTTAGTCTTGGTTAACTGTTTGGCCTAAAACGGGTATCCTTTGCGGAGTCAAACAAACGGCACGCAGGAGCGCACCATGCTCAACCATCTCAAACATCACTTTGGCTCCCGACGCACCGGTGGCCACGGCGGACTCGACATCGCACGGCATATCGGCCCCGGACTGCTCGTGACCGTCGGCTTTATCGACCCGGGCAATTGGGCCTCCAACATGGCCGCCGGCTCGCAGTTTGGCTACGCGCTGCTGTGGATCGTCACGCTGTCCACGATCATGCTCATCGTGCTGCAGCACAACGCGGCGCACCTGGGCATCGCCACGGGCACGTGTCTTGCCGAGGCCACGACGCGCCACCTGCCCCGCCTCGTCGGGCGTGCGATACTCGGCAGCGCGTATCTAGCCACGGTCGCCACCGCCATGGCCGAAGTCATGGGTGGCGCGATTGCCCTTCAAATGCTCTTTGGACTGCCCGTGCGCGCCGGCTGCATCATCGTGGCGGCAGTATCGATGGCGATGCTCATGACGAGTTCCTACAAGCGCGCCGAACGCTGGATCATCGCCTTCGTGGGCGTGGTGGGACTTTCGTTTTTAGCCGAGCTTGCACTAGTCAAGATCGACTGGCCGCAAGCCGCCACAAGCTGGATCACACCCAGTATGCCCACCGGCTCGGCAGCGATTATCGTAAGTGTCCTAGGCGCGGTCGTTATGCCCCACAACCTCTTCCTGCACTCCGAGGTCATCCAATCCATGCACTTCGAAGGCCAAAGCGAGCAGGTTATCGAAGAACGTCTGCGCTACGAGCTCTTCGACACGCTCTTTTCGATGGGCGTGGGCTGGGCAATCAACTCGGTCATGGTCATCCTGGCCGCAACGACCTTCTTTGCGCACGGCATTGTCGTAGACGACCTCGCCGTCGCAGCGGCCACGCTCTCCCCCATTCTGGGCCCGGCAAGCTCGACCATCTTTGCGGTGGCACTGCTGTTTGCGGGCATATCGAGTAGTGTGACGGCGGGCATGGCGGCGGGCACCATCACCGCGGGTATGTTCGATGAGGAATACGACATCCATGACCGACATTCCTCGATCGGAGTGGCGACCTGTTTCGTCGGCGCAGTGGCGGCGTGTCTGGTCGTCCCGAATCCCTTTGAGGGTCTCATTTGGAGTCAGGCACTGCTATCGCTTCAGCTGCCGATTACGGTCTTTGTGCTCATACGGCTCACCAGTTCGCCCCGCGTTATGGGCAAATACGCCAATTCACGCCCGCTCAACGCGTTGCTCGTAGGGATCAGCGCCATCGTGACGATTCTCGATGTCGTGTTGTTGACAGGGATGTAATGGGACGGGGCACCTACCCAGGCAAACGTCTCGATCTGTAACATCTAGACACGCTTTTGATGTCTAGATGTTACAGATCGAGATCATTCCGAGGGACAGCTCCGTTTGTCTCAATCTGTAACACGTAGACCCCGTTTTCACTGCTAGATGTTACAGATTGAGATCTTCTGCCGGACGGTTTTGGTTTGTCTTGATCTGTAACAAGTGGGCCCAATTTCCACTTCTAGATGTTACGGATCGAGACATTTCTTCAGCTCCAACCTTTTGTCTCAATCTGTAACAGAAAGACCCGTTTTGAGCCGTTAGATGTTACAGATTAAGACCAAAGGTCGGCCGGACTCACGACAGACAGGATCGGCTAACAGCAGCCGTGATCCCTTGGGGACGGAGGAAAAGGGCCCCGGCCGGGATATCCGACCGGGGTCCTTGGACAGAGCTATGTTCGGCTTTCGCCGTGTGCCTGCGAGTTACTCCTCGACGAGCTCAAACTGATCGGGGCCGACGCCGCACACCGGGCACACGTAATCCTCGGGCAGCTCGGGCGTATCGACCTCAACCTCGTAACCACAAACGACGCAAACGAACTTATACGTCTTCTTCTCCTCAGCCATGATGTTCTCCTCTCGAACGTGACTGCTGGTGTACTTGCTTATTAGTATATATTCTCAATAATATAATGCAAGTATTTTTAAAACATTTCTAGCCTTGATACGAGGACGCCTTCGGAGGCGTCTTGCCCTTCAGGACCTTATGGTAGTAATCGTAGGTCAACGGCGTCTCGTTGCTCAGGCGCTCGGCATCCTCAACCTCGCCAATAAAGAGCAGATGTGTGCCCACGTCAACAGTGTCGATCAAACGGCAGCTAAACAAGGCCGCCGCATGCTCGGGAACATAGGGCATGCCCAGCGCGGTCTCGCGCGTCTCGTACTTGGCAAATTTGTCATAGTCGCTGCTGGTACGGAATCCAAAGTTGCCAATGTAGAGCATATCGGCCGTCTGATCGATCACGGTCAGCGCAAAGGCCTTGGCAGACGAGATAACACCAGACGTGACATTTTCCTTGTTCACGGCAACCGAAATGCGCGGCGGCATGGACGTCACCTGCACCGCGGTGTTGATGACGCAGCCGGCACGCAGCCCGTCGGCCGCAGCACTCACCACATACAGGCCGCTCGGCATCGTAAAGAACGCAGTTTTGTCCATAACGACCACTCCCCTAACCCGGGTTGGAACCTCGCGGAAGTATGTACCCACAAAAAGGCGGCGCCCATACCGGACGCCGCCTTTGAGACATATGTGTCAGAACAGTAAGGGAGATGAGACGCCCGCAGTTGCGGTGAAATAGGGACTGAATAGCCCCTCAAACAGGCAAAACAGTCCGTAATCCCCCGCAACTTATACAGAGCGCCTAGCGGTTACGCTCCTTGAGCGCGCGATCGATCTCGCGCTGAACGTCGCGCTTGGCCATGTCCTCGCGTTTGTCGTAGAGCTTCTTACCGCGACCCAGGCCCAACAGCAGCTTTACGCGACCATCGGCATTAAAGTAGAGCTCCAACGGCACCAGCGCATAGCCGCGGTTGCGCAGTTTGCCGTCAAGAAAATCAATCTCCTTGCGATGCAGCAACAGGCGGCGACGACGATCGGGATCACGGTTCCACACGCCACCGTGGCTGTAAGGGTGAATGTGCAGGCCCACCAGCCAGCACTCGCCGCCACGAATCAGCGCAAAGGTGTCAGTGATCTGACAGGCGCGCTCGCGAATCGACTTGACCTCGGTACCGCTCAGCTCAATGCCGCATTCGAACGTCTCGTCGATAAAGTATTCGTGATGCGCCGAGCGATTCTTGGAGATGAGCTTGCGCTCGCGCTTACTGGGCATCGCCGACCTCCTTGACGCCGTCGGCTCCCTTGTCGTCGCCTGCACGCTTTGCCTTGCGCTCGGCGTTGAGCTCGGCATCGCTCTCGCGCACCAGCTTAATGATTGCCGCACATGCCTCCTCGCCCACCAGGTCGCGGGCACGGACCGTCAGGCGCGTCGCCTCCTGCTTGTCGCCGTCGCTTGCAGCATCGGTCGCACACATGATTAGGCAGATGGCAATCTCGGCCGAAGGCGAGGTCGGCACGCCTTGCAGGCTCAGCTCGCCCATCACGTGCTCGTCGCTCTCCTCGGCGGCATCCGGATAGGCAGTATGGATCTTGTTGAGCAGGCGCGTCGTATGCGCATCGCCAGGGGCCAAGCGCAGCGCCAGACGCGCGCAACCCACAGCCGCCGAGACGTTCTCGGTCTCGGGTTCAAGGAAATACTGGCCCAAGTTGGCGTAGGCGCGGGCGGCGCACTTGCCGTCGCTCGCACGCTCTAGCACCGAAAACGAAAGCGATGCCCACTCCTGCTTGTCCTCGAGCGCACGGAACAGCTCGGCCAGATCCAGGCGGTAGTTGCAGTTCATGGGGTCCCAGCGCACGGCCTGCATCAAGGCGTTGCGAGCACTCACATAATCCTGCTGGCGAATGTAGGCATACGCCATGTCGGAATACAGGCAATCAAAAGGCACCTCGACCTGCACCAGCTCGCGCGGATCCTTTTCCACGCGGCGGTAGGCCAGACGCTCAAACTTGCTATCGAAGCTAAAGTACTGGCGGTTCTCCTCCGTCTTGCACTCGGCATCGATATACTCCTCGGCGAGCTCAACCAGACGCTCCAACAGCGGCGTCGCCGTGGCCAGGTCGCCCTGCGCCAGATAGTTCTCGGCATACGTGATGTCTTGCAAGCTGATGGGCAGATCCATGGCTACTCCTCGATCTGAGCGAAACACGGCAGACGCCGCATATACGGTCAATACACAAAACCCGGGTCTCTTGCGAGGCCCGGGCGTTCATTTTGTGGTAGCCCGTACCAGATTCGAACTGGTGATCTCCGCCTTGAGAGGGCGGCGTCCTAAACCGCTAGACGAACGGGCCATATGTAGCAAATGCAATGGCTGGGATGGAGGGAGTCGAACCCCCATTGACGGAACCAGAATCCGCTGTCCTGCCATTAGACGACATCCCAATGACTGCATCGCTGCGCTCGGCTGTGCCTTTGCGCAAGAAAGAAATATACGGGAAGTCTCGCCGTGACGCAAGCCCCAATTTTGACTTTTTTGAAATTCAGTCAAATTGGCCTAATTTAGTCCAACCCGTGAAGGACCTGTGAAGCCAACCGCTGTACACGAAGGGCAAAACGCCGTGAGCGGTAGCCGTCAACCGTTGGCAGATTCTACCGTGAAAACGATAGCACCAGGCAACACAATCGAAGTATCAATGATCGCGTAGATATCGAGGCGCCATGGACGAAGAGCTTGATTACCTATGGGAGACCCTGGGCCTCGAGATCACTGCCGACCTTTGGCCCGAACGGGACAAAATTCACCCCACGTTACGCCCCGCCATTACTGTGGTGCAGGCAAAATACCGCCGTGCATCCTTTTTAATCATGCGGATGTCATGGCACGCGGGACTCCCCGACCTTAAGCGAATCCAGGCAAGCCTCGTCGAGCTGTCCGGCATGCCGACCGTCATATCCGAGGCGCACCTGGAGCAGCGCCAGCGCGAGCGACTGCAACAGCAGCGGATTCCCTTTATCTGCCCCGGCATTCAGGCATATCTGCCCTTTATGGACGAAGAGTACTGGAGCGGCAAGCCCAACAAGCACGTAAAGGTCTACGATCCGCACGAATGGGCGCGGCTGGCGGACTGACTGGGGCAGGCCCGCCGGCGGAAAGTGCGTCCCAGATTTCAAGCTCAAACTGGTCCCCACTTTCCCGTCGAGCCCTCAACCGGAAACCGTGTCCCACAATCGAAGCTCAGAATGGGACGTGCTTTCCGCAACCGGCCACTTTGGGAAAGTACATCCCATTCTGGAAGCGAATTCCGGGTCGCACTTTCCGCAGCCGCTACAGCAACGCCTCGGCCCAAGCCGCTTCCCTAAAGCCGGGAATCGCAAAGTCGTCGCCCACCAGCAGCGGACGCTTGACCAGCATGCCGTCGGTCGCCAGCAGCTCGTAGCACTCCTGATCCGTCATGCCCGCATCCAGACGCGCCTTCAGGCCCAGCTCTCGATATTTCATGCCCGACGAATTAAAGAAGCGCCGCACCGGCAGCCCCGAACGAGCAATCCAGGTCGCAAGCTCATCAGCCGTGGGATTGTCCAAAACGATATCGCGATCGATATACTCTACCCCATGTTCGTCCAGCCATGCCTTGGCCTTCTTACAGGTCGAGCACTTGGGATATTCAACAAACAATACCGCCATGGGATTTCCTTTCTTAGAGAAAACAGGTGTCTGGAAAACTGCACATCGACGACCGCTCGCGATTGCAGCCGTTATTGTAGTCAATGTCGAAGCATAGGCAGTCGCGATGTCTCGTCTTAAGGCTAGCGCCTCGCATGGGCGCCGATCGGCCGAGTCGCATGGCGCACCAACGCCGCTGCCAGCAATACCAACAGCATGGCGGTGACATAGCCCGCAGCATCGAATCCTAAATCGATAACGTCGAAATGCCTGCCGGGAACAAAGATCTTATGTACCTGATCGCCAACGGAGCAGGCGGCGCAAAAGAGCAATACGGGCACGCAACGGGAGCATACGCTCCACGGACGCCTGGAAAAGCAAGCCACGATCACCGAGGCGAACAATCCGACGAAGAAAAACTCTACGGTATGGGCAACGCGACGGACGTTCGCGCCCACCCACATGCGAATGGAAGCAAGTCGGCCAGACCGGACATTCGAGGCAGCCGAATCGGTGCCCCCGGTCATTCCGTTCTCCGTCTGGGCTTCACCCGTGGCATCGGCGGCCTGAACGCCCGTAGCCTGACCCTCCACCACACGCGCGGTGGACTCGCTCAGCAACGACGTCTCCACCGCATTTTGCTCCGTCAGCACCCAGATGCCCGCCAGCGTTGCAGCGAACAGAACGATCGCGGTCCATCCGATTATTTGTTTTACGCGCGCCAAGGGCCAACCTCCTTTTTTGAATATCAGCGAGTGTAGCCCCAAATGACATCGTCACCGTATCAAAATTTGAATCGCAACAGGAAGCGACAAAGCGACGCAAACCCCTACCCCGCCTCGCGCATCCAGCGATCAAACGTCCCCACGCACACGCCCAGGCATTTTGCTGCCTGGCTGCGGGTAATATCGCCTGCCTCATAGCTATCGCGCACTAGCTCAAACTGAGGAGGGCACGGCTTGCGAGGTCGACCGAAACGGACCCCTCGCGCCCGCGCCGCTGCAATTCCCTCCGCCTGGCGCCGATGGATATTCTCGCGTTCCACCTGCGCCACGTAGCTCAGCAGTTGCAGCACAATATCGACAATCAGGGTGTTGGTCACATCCGGCGCGCCGCTGGCCCTGACACGCGTGTCAAGCAATGGCATGTCCAACACCACAATGGCAACCCCGAGCTCCTTGGTAATGCGCCGCCATTCCTCAAGAATCTCGGAGTAATTACGACCAAGTCGGTCGATAGAAAGCACCACCAGCACGTCCCCGTCTCCCAGAACGTGCAGCAGCTCGCGATAACGCGGTCGATCGAAGTCCTTGCCGCTCGCATGGTCGGCATAAATATTCGCCGAGCCCACGCCATAGGCGCCCAGCGCATCCAGCTGCCGATTAAGATTCTGATCGCGCGAACTCACCCGCGCATAACCGTACACCGTCGCCATCTCATCCCCGCTTTCTTGTAAACCTGCCAAAAAGGGACAGGTTTATTTTGGTAGGTTCTACCTCTCAAATAGCAGGTAAGCGGACGGCCGAGCAGACGGCAAGGTAGCCACGATTCAAATGCGAAGGGCGGTCCCGAAAGGCCGCCCTCCGCTCCCCCACCATGAGTCGGGATTTGGCTAATGGATAAGCTTAAAGTCCAAGTGCCCACGCGTGGTATTGACGCGCGAGACCTCGATGATCACGCGCTGCCCCAGCTCGTAACGGGTGCCCGTGTCGGCACCCGTGAGCGTTAGCGCGTCCTCGTCGAACTCGAACCACTCGTTGCCCAGGCTCTTGATCGAAACCAAGCCTTCGACCTGCGTCAGGTCCAAGCGCACAAAGAGGCCCATGCTGCTAACCCACGAGACGGTTCCGGCATAGCGCTCGCCTAGACGGTCCTCATAGTACTGGGCAATCTTGATCTTTTGCGTCGCATGGCTGGCGGCATCTGCCGCGCGCTCGGCATCACTGCATGCGCGGCAGATCTGCGGCAGAATGCGCGGCAGCGACTCGCGTCCCTTGCCGATCAGCCGCGACGTACGGACCAAGGCGTCCTTGCCGCCGAGCTGCTCATAGGCCAACTGCAGCTTGAGTACGCGGTGCACCACCAGATCGGGGTAGCGACGGATGGGACTCGTAAAGTGGCAGTAGCACGGCGCGGCGAGCGCAAAGTGGCCCTCGTTGCGCGGCTTGTACAGCGCGCGCTGCATGCTGCGCAGAAGCAGCGTGTTGACGAGCGGTGCGTTTGCCGTACCGGCGGCAGCATCAACTGCAGCCTGCAGCTCATCGGGACTCCCCAGGGCAATACCGGCAGCACGGCGATCGTCGATGATGCCTAGCTGCGCCAGCGCAACGGCGGCACCGTGCAGGCTATCGGGGCTCGGATCCTCATGCACGCGATAGCAGGCCTCGATATCACGGTCTGCCAGCCACTCTGCAACGCACTCGTTGGCGAGCAGCATGGCTTCCTCGATAAGCGACGTGGCACACGAACGCTCACGCGCCACAATCTGCACGGGTACTCCGTCCTCATCCAACAGAGCACGAATCTCGGCCGTGTCAAAATCGACTGAGCCGCGGGCGCGACGAATACGACGGCGAAGTTCGGCGAGTTCGTTGGCGGCGACAAGGAAATCGCCGAGGTCAGCGTTGTAGCCGCGGGCAGTCTCCTCGCACGCAAGACCGCGCTCAAGCGCTTCCTCGCGCGAGGTCTCGGCAGCCGCAACATCCTCGGCCGCACCCTCCAGCACCGAATACTCAACCGCGCCGGCACGCACCAGCAGCGCCTCGGCGCCGTCATAGTCCATACGCACACGCGAGCGAATCACGCTGGGGTACGGATCGTAATGCCGCACGCGACCCTGCGCATCGAGCTCGATATCGACGGTAAACGCAAGACGGTCCTCGTCAGGGCGAAGCGAGCACAGGTCACAGGACAGGCGTTCGGGTAGCATGGGAAGCACGCGATCGGCCAGATACACCGATGTCGTACGATGACGAGCCTCAAGATCGATATGCCCGTCCCAAGCCACATAGTGTGAAACGTCGGCGATATGCACACCCAGCCTGTAGCCACCCTCGGGCGTGCGTTCCAACGAAACGGCATCGTCAAAGTCGCGTGCGTCGACCGGGTCGATCGTGATGACAAAGCGGTCGCGCAGATCGCGGCGGAGCGGGTCCTTAAGCGCCGCGGACACATCGAGCGAAAGCCCCTCGGCCTCGGCCAGCGCGGCCTCGGGATAGCTATCGGTATAGCCGTAACGCGCCATCACATATTGAACGCCCAAATCGGGCGCGTCATCTCCGCCAATGCGGCGTTCGATCGTCACGGTGCCCGATTCCAGGCGCGTCGGGTAGGTCAAAATGCGTGCGACAACGGCATCACCCGGGTGGACGCCCAGACGATCCGCCGAGGTATCCTCGGGCAAAATGAAGAAGTCGGCCTTCAGACGCGAATCGAGCGGCTCGATCACACCGAGCGGACCGGCGGTCTGGTACGTACCCACCACGCTTATGGCTGCGCGCTCAACCACGCCTTCGATCACGGCGCGCCGCTCACCGTGCGGGCTGTTCTTAATGCTCACGGCAACGGTATCGCCATCCATGATCTCGCGCTTACCGCGGCCCATGACCTTGTAGTCGCCATTCTCGGTTATGACATAGGCACTGTGCTCATGGAGCTGCACGCGCCCGGTCAGGCTCGGACGGCGTTCGCTGCGCACCGGCCCGCGCTTATTGCGAGCTCCACGCTTATGCTTGTTATTGCGCCCCATGGCGCCTCCTAACTATCGATTGCCGTTTACATCCCAAGAGTCTACCCAAATGATCCCTAGGGGACGAAGGAAAACGGATCACATAGATAGACCAGCGCCACGATGATCCGTTTCCTTCGTCCCCTAGGAATCAAAAAACGGGCCGCCCCATAAGAGACGACCCGTTGGAAGGGATGAATTCCAGGCATGCCTACACGCGCAGGTAGCGGCGCATGGCGATGGCAGAACCAAAGAGACCGATAATCACGCCGACCAGAATCAGCGCAGCATAGGTCACCAGGTAGTACTGCATCGGCAGGGCAAACGACATCCAGCCGATGCTCTCCTGCAGACGCGGAATCATCAGATTGCGCAGCAGCTCCAGAACGCCGATGGAAAGCAGCGAGCCCAAAATGGCCTGCAGCACGCCCTCGGTGATAAACGGGCCGCGAATGAAGCCGTTGCTGGCACCGACCAGACGCATAATCGCAATCTCACGACGACGCGCCGTGATGGACAGGCGAATCGTGTTGTTGATAAAGATGAACGCGATAAAGGTCAGCAGGCCGACGAGCACCACGGCGGCAATACGGATGTAGTTGGTCACCTGGAACAGGCGGCTTACTTCCTCCTGGCCATACAGTACGCTCGCGTTGACGTCGCCGTCGTCCGCGATCTTTTGGAAGTCGGCATTCTTCTTGAGCTTCTTGGCCGTGCTCTCGACCTGAGACGGATCGTCCATCTCAATCGCAAACGAGGCGGGCAGCGGGTTCTGGCCGTCGAGCGCGCTCATGGTGGCGTCGGCGTTACCCGACATCTTGCTCGTATACTCGGCCAGCGCGTCGTCCTTGTCCTTATAGGTCACGGACTTGACGTTGCTCCACGTCTTGAGCTCGGCCTCAAAAGCCTGAACATCGGCCTGATCGGCGTCATCACTAATGAACGCGTTGATGACAACCTGATCCTCGACGGTGCCGATCACGGAGTTCAGCATCGCGGAGCCCATGATGAACAGGCCGATGATAAACAGCGAAAGGAAGATCGTGATGACGGCGCCGAGCGAGGTAGTCCAGTTACGGAAGAAGTGGCTGATTGCCTCTTTGAAGGAGTAGCCCACGTTAGTTGGTGCCATAGTTGCCGTAACCTCCCCTCTCCTGGTCGCGGATAACGTGGCCGCCCTCGAGGGCGATCACGCGACGGTGCATGCTATCGACCATCTCGCGGTCGTGCGTGGCAACGATTACGGTGGTGCCGGTGCGGTTAATACGCTCGAGCAGCTTCATGATGCCCAGCGAGATCGCCGGGTCGAGGTTACCCGTGGGCTCGTCGCAGATCAGCAGCGGCGGGCGGTTGACCATAGCGCGGGCGACGGCAACGCGCTGCTGCTCGCCACCGGAAAGCTGGTCGGGCAGCGAGTCCATCTGATCGGCCAGGCCGACCAGACGCAGCACCTCGGGCACCTGGCTGCGAATGACGCCCTTGGGCTTGCCGATACACTGCAGGGCAAACGCCACGTTTTCGTAGGCGGTTTTTTGCGGCAGAAGCTTAAAGTCCTGGAACACGGCGCCAATCTGGCGGCGCAGGAACGGAACCTTGCGGTTCTTGATCTTCATGAGGTCCTGACCGGCAACCAGGATGCGACCGCTCGTCGGCTTGACGTCACGGTTGAGCGTCGACAGCAGCGTGGTCTTACCCGAGCCGGAGTGACCGACCAGGAAGACGAACTCGCCCGGATAGATCTCGATGTTGATGTCGTCGAGTGCAGGCTTGTTGGGCTGTGCCGGATAGATCTTGGTGACATGCTCCATAAGGATGACGGGCTCGACACCGGCCTGCTTGGCCATCTTCTTGCGGCTGGCCTGCGGATCGATGGGTGCAAACACCGACGTAAAATCGGGGTTGTTGAGCGCGTTATCGAGGCTTGCGACCTCGGCGGCCTGATCGCTCTCGACCACCGGGGCAGCAGGCTGCGTGGGGTCGGGAATAGCGGCAAAGAGACCGGACTGCGCAGACTGAGGAGCCGGCGTCGCAGGGGCCATGGGGTCGGGAATGCCGGCCATGGTAGGCTGCGGCGTGGCGGCGCCAGCCTGAGGCTGCTCCACGCGAGCGGTCACGGCCTGAACGGGCTCAAAACCCGCCGTGCCGGAAAGCGCGACATCGCTGGTTGGATTGTAGGCAAAGGGATCGGATGCCGGCTGTGCCTGATCTGCCGGCTGAGCGGGGGCCTGAGCAACAGGCTGGCCCTCTGAATCCGGAGTGGCGAAACGACTGCCCTGGACGCCTGCCTGCGTCTTGGGGGCATCATCGCCCGCACCGGAGGTACGGAAGTGGTTACCCACTGGTGCTCCTTATCGTCGTGCGTTTAAACTACATGAGCGCTTTGTATTTTAGCAGCATTAGCTTTGCTGCACATAAGAAGCATGGCGTGCTTAGGGATCCCGTCGGCCGGGCACAGGGTTACTCTCGAAATCGTCCTCGGACATGTCGGAGCCCCCGCTGCGCGCTTCGCGCGGCAGGGGCTCCTCCGTCCTGCGGAAAGATATGGAGAGTAACCCTGTACGCGGCCTGCGGCTACTAAGGGGCCGCCGCGTTTATCTTGGGGTGCTGCATATACAAAGTTGGAAGGGTCTGAATTGCACTTTGCCGATATATGCCCTTTTCCCTGATGGGACCGTGCTTGAGGGGCGTCTTCATAAGTTGCGGTGAAATAGGGACTGTTGAGCCTTTAAGCTTGCAAAACAGTCCTTATTTCACCGCAACTGAAACAGGGGCGCTCTCCAAGGGAGCGCCCCTGCCGGGTTTCCGTAGTACTGGCGAAGCAGTTTTATAGTTCTGGCGAAGCAGTCCTTGAGATCCGCCTTGCCTTATGCCAAGAACTCCTTGGTGGTCGCCACGATGTTGGCGGCGTCCAGGCCGTACCTGTGCAGGAGCTCGGCACCCGGGCCGGACTCGCCGAACGTGTCGTTGACGCCGATCTTCTTGAGCGGCGTCGGGCACTGCTCGCACAGGACATCGGCAACGGCGCTGCCCAGGCCACCGATCACGGAGTGCTCCTCGACGGTCACGACGTGGCCGGTCTTGGTGGCGCTCTTGACGATCAGGTCGGAGTCGATGGGCTTAATGGTGTGCATGTTGATGACCTCGGCGTCGATACCCTCGGCAGCAAGCTGCTCGGCAGCCTCGAGGGCCTCGCCGACCATCAGACCGCAGGCAATGATGGTAACGTCGGCGCCCTCGCGCATGATGATGCCCTTGCCCAGTTCAAACTTGTAGGTCTCGGGGTCATTAATGACCGGCGAGGCTAGACGGGCGAAGCGCATGTACACAGGGCCGTCGCACTCGTAGGCGGCGCGCGTCACGGCGCGGGCCTCGACATCGTCAGCGGGAACAATCACGGTCATGCCGGGGATGACGCGCATCAGGGCGATATCCTCGCAGCACTGGTGCGTGGCGCCGTCCTCGCCCACCGAGATACCGGCGTGCGTGGCACCGATCTTAACGTTAAGGTGCGGATAGCCGATGGAGTTGCGGACCTGCTCAAAGGCGCGGCCAGCAGCGAACATGGCAAAGCTGCTCGCGAAGGCAACGCGGCCGGTGGTCGCGATACCGGCGGCAACACCCATCAGGTTGCTCTCGGCAATGCCCACATCGAAAAAGCGGTCGGGGCGGACTGCCTTGAACTTGCCGGTCTGCGTGGCGGCGGCCAGGTCGGCGTCGAGGACCACAAAGTCATCGTGCTCGTTGGCGAGCTCGACGAGGGCCTCGCCGTAGCTTACGCGCGTGGCGATTTTCTTGACATCTGCCATCCTAGAGCTCCTCTCCGGCGGCCGTGAGCTCTGCCATGGCCTGCTCAAACTGTTCATCGTTGGGGGCCTTACCGTGCCAACCCACCTGGTTCTCCATAAAGGAGACGCCCTTGCCCTTTGTGGTCTCGGCGATAATGGCGGTCGGCTGACCCTTGGTGGCGCGAGCCTCGGCAAAAGCGGCGCGAATCTGATCGAAGTCGTTGCCGTCGGCGAGCTCCACCACATGGAACTTAAAGGCGCGGAACTTGTCGGCGAGCGGCATGGGGTCGTTGACCTCCTCGACGGGGCCATCGATCTGCAGACCGTTGTGGTCGACGATCACGCAGAGGTTGTCGAGCTGCTGGTTGCCGGCAAACATGGCGGCCTCCCAGACCTGGCCTTCCTCGCTCTCACCATCGCCCAGCAGGGCGTACGTGCGGTAAGTATCGCCCCAGTGCTTAGCGGCAACGGCCATGCCCACGGCGGCGGAAATGCCCTGGCCGAGCGAGCCAGTGGACATGTCGACGCCCGGGGTGTCGTTCATGTTAGGGTGACCCTGCAGGTGGCTGCCGATATGGCGCAGCGTCTCGAGGTCCTCCTTGGGGAAGAACCCGCGCTCGGCGAGCACGGCGTACAGGCCCGGAGCGCAATGACCCTTGGAAAGCACAAAGCGGTCGCGATCGGCCTTGCGGGGATCGGCCGGGTCGACGTTCATTTCCTCAAAGTACAGATAGGTCATGATGTCGGCAGCGCCGAGCGAACCGCCCGGATGGCCGGACTTGGCAGCGTGCACGCCGGTGACGATGCCCTTCCTTACCTCGTTGGCAACCTTTTTGAGCTCTTCGTCGCTCATTGTGCCTTCCTTTCATCCTCATTAGGCAAAATGCGCACGGCGCCGAAGGTAATCCCAACACAGCCGCAATGCACGTACGTCATTCATTATGCTGGAAACTGATGGCTTTACCAGAGTTTTTATCATTATTTGAACAATTTAGCAGGCAGAACCGCTGATGAAACGGTTTATCAATGTGAACGTCTTTTGGATGCGGTGTCTACCTCTCGCCCCGGCACAAAAATGATCCGCAAACCGAAATTCAGCCTACGCGTTAATATCCTTGAATCCCTCACCGAAGGCTTCCGTAACGTCGGCGACCGTCACAATTGCGCGAGGATCGCGCTCGCGCACGATCGTTTTGAGGGTGTTGAGCTCTCGACGGCTAACGATCACCATGATCACCGGCTTCTCGACGCCCGAATACATACCAGTCGCCTTTAATTTGGTGCAGCCGCGTCCCAGACCATACATGATGTCGGCCGCGATATCGGGAAAATTCTCCGAGATGATGAGTACCATACGGCGCTTATTGCCGCCATCGACCACAGCATCGATCACATAACCGCTAATGACCATCGAAAGGCCTGCATACAGCGCGTTTTCGACCGAGAATACCGGGGCCGAGAGCGCGCACACGGCAACGTCGATCGCCATGACGGTCGAGCCCACCGGCAGCGAGGTGTTACGCGAGATGATTTGGCCAATCGTGTCCGAGCCGCCGGTGTTGGCGCCGGCGCGCAACACCATGCCGTAACCGATGCCCGTGATAATGCCGCCCCACATAGCGGGAAGCATCAGGTCTGCATGTGCCAGAGGCGCTACAAACGGGGCAAACAGATCGGTAAAGAAGCCCAGCAGCACAAAGCCCGTCGCCGTCTGCACTACATAGAACATGCCGCCCTCGCGCATAACGATCAGCAGCAGCAAGGCATTCATCACGATGGTCTGGATACCGACAGGAAGCGACACGCCTCGCGCTGCGCCGACTGCCTGGATAATCGTCGCAAGGCCCGTAACGCCACCGGCTGCAAGACCGTTGGGAATCAAAAACAGGTCGGTCGCGATGGCGGCCAAGGCACACCCCAACATGATCTGGGGTAGATCGTGAAAGAAGTTCATCGAAAGAATGCGCTTGATGTCCAGACGATATGCCATGCTGCCTCCTTCAAAAAAGCGCACCCCATCGGATGCGCTTTGAACTTCTTCATGTATTCGATTCTACCGATCCGCCGGACAAAAACCACCCCTGTGCAGGGTATGTTCTGGATACAAAACCGCCCTGCTCGGAGGGCTTTAATCCATTTCCACATAAACCGAGCGGTTTAGGCAGACGGGGCCTCCGCGTCAGCGTTGCCGGTAGCCCAACGGTGATAGCCAATCACAAACGGATCCAGGTCGCCGTCGTCAAGAACCGCCTCGACGTTGCTGGTCTCCACGCCTGTGCGCAGGTCCTTAACCATCTGGTACGGGTAGAGCACGTAGCTGCGGATCTGGTTGCCAAAACCAATTGTGGTCTTGGGTCCGCGAATCTCATCCAGGGCCTCGGCGCGCTTTTCGAGCTCAATCTCGTACAGGCGCGCCTTGAGGATCTGCATGCACGCGGCCTTGTTTTGAATCTGGCTGCGCTCGTTTTGACACGTGACCACGATACCGCTGGGGAAATGCGTCACGCGCACGGCGGAGTCGGTGGTGTTGACGCCCTGGCCGCCCGGGCCGCTTGCATGGTACACGTCGACGCGAATGTCATCGGGACTAATCTCGATATCGATATCGTCGGGCAGTACCGGAATGACTTCGACGCCGGCAAACGTAGTCTGGCGGCGCTTCTTGTCGTCGGTGGGGCTAATGCGCACCAGGCGGTGAACACCGGCCTCGGCACGAAGCATGCCAAAGGCATCCTTGCCTTCGACGGTAAAGGTCGCGCGATCGATGCCGATAACCTCGGCCGCGGGGCAATCGTTGATGGTGACCTTCCAACCGCGGCGCTGGCAGTACTTCATGTACATCTTAAAGAGCATGAAGGTCCAGTCCTGGGCCTCCAAACCGCCCTGCCCGGGCTTGATGGTCACAATTGCGTCGCCGTGATCGAACTCGCCGGTAAACCAGCTCGCAAGCTCAAGCTCGTCGATGGCGCGGGAAAGCCGCTCCGCCGTGGCGGCAGCCTCCTCACGCAGCGCGGCAGCATCGGGGTCATCGCCCATTTCCTCGGCAAGCTCCAGCGCGGCGCGAGCATCGGAAAGCTCACCGCGCGCCGTATCCACGGCGGCGATGTCCTCCTTGGCGCGTGCAATCTCCTCCATCGTGGCGCGAGCGGCATCGGCATCGTCCCAAAAGCCCGGGGCGACGCTTTTGGCCTCGAGCTCCGCCACGCGGGCGCGCTTCTCGTCCAAATGGAGATACGACTCGACCTCGCCGAGTCGGTCCGCAAACGCGTCCAACTCGGCGGGAGTTACCTCTAGAGTCTCGGCCATTAACGATTCCTGCCGTGGCAGTACTTAAACTTCTTACCGCTACCGCAAGGGCACAGGTCGTTGCGGCCCACGTTGACATAGGGGTCATCGCTCTCGGACTTGCGATAGGTCGTCACCTTGCCACCGTTGTTAACGGCAGCCGGACCACCCTGGACGGCGGTGCGGGCCTGCACCTGAGCCTGCTTGCGCAGTACCGAATCGCTGTTGTCGCCATCGACCTCGGCGGGACCAGAGAAGCGCGCACCCTTAAGGGCGGGGTCCTCCTTGTGCTCCACAGCCTGCGGGGCAGCTTTGAGCTCAATGCGCAGAACAGTGCGCAGGTAATCCTCGTACATGGTATCGACGAGTATCTGGAACGCACCGTAGGCCTCGGTCTTGTACTCAACCAGCGGGTCGCGCTGGCCAAAGCCGCGCAGGCCGATACCGGTCTTGAGGTAGTCCATTTCCTGCAGGTAGTTCATCCAACGCGTATCGATGACGCGCAGCATGACCTGGGTATTGAGCTCGCGCATCAGGTCCTCGCCCAGACGCTCGGCCTTCATGTTGTAGCACTTCTCAACATAAGCCAAGACATCGGCGGCCAGGGCCTCAAAGTCCTCGTCGGGGAACTGAGGGGTATCGATATGCCCGGTCAGCTCGACGACCCATTTGCGCAGACCCTCAAGATCGCGCTCGCCCTCGTGGCTGTCCTTGGTGCAGAACTCCTGAACACAGCGGTACACGGTATCGTGCATGACCTCGGTGATGTGGTCGGTCAGGTCCTTGCCGTCCAGAATCTTGTTGCGCTCGGCGTAGATGACCTGGCGCTGCTTGTTCATGACGTCGTCGTACTCAAGAACGCTCTTACGCATGGAGAAGTTGATGCTCTCGACCTTGTGCTGGGCATTCTCGACGGCCTTGGAAATGATCTTGTGCTGGATGGGCATGTCGTCGCCCATGTCGGCCGTGACCATCATCTTGGAGACGCGGTCCATCCTGTCGCCGCCGAACAGGCGCATGAGGTCATCCTCGAGTGACAGGTAGAACTGGGTCTCGCCCGGATCGCCCTGACGACCGGAACGGCCACGCAGCTGGTTGTCGATACGGCGGGACTCATGGCGCTCGGTGCCGATAACGGTCAGGCCGCCGGCGGCAAGCACGCGCTCGCGCTCGGCCTTGCAGGTCTCCTTGGCCTCGGCGTTAAACTGCTCGAGCTGCTCGGGCGTCACGTCCTCCATGGTCAGGCCCTCGTGCTCCAGGCGCTCGCGCACCAGCTCGTCGGGGTTGCCGCCCAGCAAGATGTCTGTACCACGGCCGGCCATGTTGGTAGCGATGGTCACGGCGCCATAGCGACCAGCCTGGGCCACGATATGGGCCTCGCGCTCGTGGTGCTTGGCGTTGAGGACCTCGTGCGCGATACCGCGCTTAGTGAGGGCGGCGGACAGTTTCTCGGAGCTCTCGATGGAGACGGTGCCCACCAGGACCGGCTGGCCCTTGGCGTGACGACGCTCAACGTCGTCGGCAACGGCGTTGTACTTGGCCTGGATGGTGCGGTAGACCAGGTCCTCGTGGTCAACACGCTGCACGGGCTTGTTGGGGGGAATGACCTCGACGGGCAGCTTGTAGATCTCGCGGAACTCGGCGTCCTCGGTGAGCGCCGTACCGGTCATGCCGGAGAGCTTATCATACAGGCGGAAGTAGTTCTGCAGGGTGATGGTGGCAAGGGTCTGGTTCTCCTCGCGCACGAGCACGCCCTCTTTGGCCTCGATGGCCTGGTGCAGGCCCTCGGAATAGCGGCGGCCTTCCATGATACGACCGGTGAACTCGTCGACGATCTTGACCTCGCCGTTGGTGACCACGTACTGCTTGTCTCGGTGGAACATGTACTGGGCCTTCAGCGCCTGCTGCAGGTGGTTGACCAGCTGGCCGGAGAGATCGGCATAGATGTCATCGATACCCAGGCGGCGCTCAATCTTCTTAAGGCCGCGCTCGGTGGCGGCGATGGTGTGCTTGGCCTCGTCCATGACGAAGTCGCCCGTGGGCTCCACGTCCTCGGTGGCGGTGAGCATGTCGTGCGAGACGTCCTCACCGCGCTCAAGGCCGCGCACGGCGCGCGCGAAGTCCTTGTAAGTGCTGGCGGACTTGGTGCCGGCGCCCGAGATGATGAGCGGCGTTCTGGCCTCGTCGATCAGGATGGAGTCGACCTCGTCGACGATGGCGTAGTTGTGGCCGCGCTGAACACGCTGCTCGGGGCGGGTAACCATGTTGTCGCGCAGATAATCGAAACCGAACTCGGAGTTGGTGCCGTACGTGACGTCGGCCTGGTAGGCCGGGCGCTTAAGCTCGAGCGGCATGTTGTTCTGCAGCAGGCCGACGGTCATGCCCAGGTACTTGTAGATACGGCCCATCCACTCGGAGTCGCGCTTGGCCAAGTAGTCGTTGACGGTGACGACGTGCACGCCCTTACCGGCGATAGCGTTGAGATAGCCGGCCAGCGTGGAGACGAGGGTCTTGCCTTCGCCGGTCTTCATCTCGGCGATGTGGCCCTCGTGCAGCGCCATGGCGCCGATGAGCTGTACATCAAAGTGACGCATGCCCATGGTGCGCTTGGAAGCTTCGCGCACGGTGGCAAAGGCCTCGGGGAGCATGTCGTCGAGCGACTCGCCGTTGGCGTAGCGCTCACGGAACTTATCGGTCTGGGCGCGGAGCTCCTCCTCGGTCATCTTCTCAAACTGGGGCTCAAGACCGTTGATCTTGTCGACGATCTTGTAGTAGCGCTTCAGGTCCTTATCAGATCCAAAGGACAGCAACTTTGACATGAATCCCATGTGGTTTTCCTTTTTGGCCATCGCCCGCGGCATGAAACCTTGGACGAGTTAAACACAGATATTTGTACTTTAGCCAAACAAGGCGTCGCCTATGCGGTCGACACGCTCGACCACGTAATAACTACGACCAACCTGCTAAAAAGAGACTGGTTTATTTTGGCAGCTTTTATCTTGGAAAACGCCGTCTCTCTGCCATTTGGTGCAAACCAACCTGTTCCCTTCGCACCAACCTGGTGCAATGGGGACAGGTTGGTTTGCACCAATAAAAAGATAAGGGCCGCGCACCCAAATGGATGCGCGGCCCTTTTGCCATGAATGCGAGTGTTTCCGCGGCGAGCTATTTACTCAGCAGCCTCGGTGGTCTCGGCCTCGGCAGCGGCCTCCTCGACGGGAGCCTCTGCGGGAGCCTCGGCGGCCTGCTTGGCAGCCTCCTCGGCAAACTTAGCAGCACGCTTGGCCTTCTCGGCAGCCTTGGCCTCAGCGGCGGCCTTGCGAGCGGCCTCGGCCTCAGCAGCCTTGGCAGCCTTGGCAGCCTTGGCCTCCTCGGCCTTCTTGAGCTGGGCGGCAGCGGCGCCACCGAACTTGTCGGCGAAGCGCTGGACGCGTCCACCGGTGTCGACGAACTTCTGCTGGCCGGTGTAGAACGGGTGGCACTCGTTGCAAAGCTCAACCTTCATCTCGGACACGGTAGCGTGCGTCTTGAAGGTGTTGCCGCAGGAGCACGTCACCGTGCACTCGACATACTGGGGATGGATACCCTGCTTCATGGTAGGACTCCTTATTGGTCAGGCGCTGGTTACCGATCAGCGCATAAGGCGTCTTGGTTTCCGACCAAGACAACAAACTCGGCTATGGTACCACGGCGCCGCGTGTCCCACAAAAGGTTCACGGTCTTTGCGTTGTGCATCGCGCCCAAGGCACGGCAGACGACACGACGAATCGCGGCAAACGGGCGCCTTTGCCCCTTCTCCCATGTTGCAGACGTGTAACGCCGCAGCAAAGGTGCCCTTTTTTGCGCCAGACAGGTACAATGATGAACACTGTACCGTAGCGGAGCGTCCCCGCGCGCCGCCAACACGCGAAAGGGTTTCCCATGGCCGAGATCTCGTCCTCCCGCATCGTCATCACCGTCCTTGGCAAGAACCGCCCCGGTATCGTCGCCGGCGTCACCCGTGTTCTGGGCGAGGCCAACGTCGACATCCGCGACATCACGCAGTCCATTATCGAGGACATCTTCACCATGACCATGCTGGCCGACACCGCCGAGTCCAAGCTCGACTTCGCCGAGCTGCAGAAGGCCCTGGCCGAGGCCGGCGAGCTTTCGGGCGTCAACGTGTCCATTCAGCGCGAGGACGTCTTTAACTTTATGTACCGCCTGTAGCGAACAAGCCGCTCGGGGCAGCTTGACGTCATATCGTCCAAGCGCGCGGCCCCAAAGCGGACCGGAGAGGAGCGCGCATGGCCTACGACGCCAAGAAAATCTACTACCGCTTCGACGATCACCTGAGCCGCCTGGTTCTGGATTACGAGGCGAGCCGTCAGATTTCGCCCGAAAGCGAAAACCTCTACCACGGCCTGCCGACCGCCCCGTACGACGAGGACCTGTTCGTAGAGCACAACGTCAAGCGCGGCCTGCGCAATGCCGACGGCTCGGGCGTGGTCGCGGGTCTCACCCGTATCTCGGATGTGCATGGCTACAACAAGGTCGACGGAAAGGTCGTGCCCGATCAGGGCAAACTCACGCTTCGTGGCTACAGCATCGAGGACCTGGTCAACAACGCCCAGGCCGAGGATCGCTATGGCTACGAAGAGGTCGCCTACCTGCTCATCACGGGCTCACTGCCCACCAAAGAGGAGCTCGACGGTTTTTGCGGACGCCTGGGTGCTTTTAGGCATCTGAGCGACGAATACGTCCGCGAGTTCCCCATGACCACGGTGTCGTCGAGCATCATGAATGTGCTTCAGCGCGCCGTGCTGCTGCTCTACGCCTTCGACGCCGAGCCCGACGCCATTACACCCGAGCACGAAATCGACGTCGCCATCTCCATGCTCGCCCGTCTCCCCCGCATCGCCGCCTTCGCGCATATGGCCTCGGTCGCCAAGCGCCGCGGCTCCGAGGTTCATGTCCCGCACCCCACACCCGGCCTCTCCACCGCCGAGACCATCCTGCAGGTGTTGCGCGGCGGCATGGCATTCACCCGCGACGAAGCCATGCTGCTCGACGTGATGCTCATGCTGCATGCAGAGCACGGCGGCGGCAACAACTCCACGTTTGCCTGCCGCGTGCTGTCCTCCTCGGCCACCGACCCGTATTCCGCCTACGCCGCGGCCATCGGCTCGCTCAAGGGCCCGCGCCACGGCGGCGCCAACGCCAAGGTCGTGTCCATGCACGAGGACATCCGTGCGCATGTCTCCAACTGGGAGGACGAGGACGAGGTCGCAGCCTACCTGAGCAAGATTCTCGATAAGCAGGCCTTCGACGGCACGGGCCTCATCTACGGCATGGGCCACGCCGTCTACACGCTGAGCGACCCGCGCGCCGAGGTCTGCCGCCGTTACGCGCGCTCGCTTGCCGCCAAGAAGGACTTGGGCGAGGAGTTCGCGCTCATCGAGCGCATCGAGCGCCTGGCCCCGCAGGTGATGCGCGACCACGGCATGACCAAGCCCATCTGCGCCAACATCGACCTGTACACGGGCTTTATTTACAAAATGCTCGGCGTGCCCGAGACGCTCTTTACACCGCTGTTCGCCGTCGCCCGCACGGCCGGCTGGTCGGCGCACCGCATGGAAGAGCTCTTCTGCGCGCACCGCATCATCCGTCCCGCGTATCGCCCGGTTATCGAGCCGCTGGAATACAAGCCGCTCGCCGATCGCTAGGACGCGGACCGTTATAGAACCCGAGCGTGGCCAGGGCATCACCGCCCTCGGCCACGCTTTTTATGCCAGTAGAAAGGATCGCAGCGAATGATTGTGTTTTCCGATATGGATGGAACGCTGCTGACGAGTGATAAGCAGATGAGCGACGCCGCCTGGGCGATGCTCGACGAGCTTGCGAGACGCGGTATTGAGTTTGTGCCCTGCACGGGGCGCCCGCTGTCGGGCGTCTTTGAGCCCATCCTCGCCCACCCCGCCGTACACTACGCGGTCTGCGCCAACGGCGCCAGCGTCTGGCAGCTCGACGACGGTATGCCCACCGATACCTCACGTGCTACGCGCATTTTGAGCCGACCGCTCGACCGCGCCATCGCCCACCGTGTCCATAGCATTGCCGCCGGCCATGACGTCACCTTCGATATCTTCGCGGACGGGCAGTGCTTCCTCCCCCGCTCGCTCTACACGCGCCTAGACGAGTTCTGTGGCGGCGACCCGCACATCGCGGCTTCGCTCAAGCGCACACGAACACCGATCGACATGGATATCGACAGCAAGATCGACGAGGTCGAGACACTCGAACGCATCGCCATGTACTGGCACGACCCGGCCGATCGCGACGCCATCGCGGCTGCGCTTGATTCGCTCGGCGGGATCGAGGTCACGCGTTCGTACGCCATGAATATCGAGGTCATGGGCGAGGGCGCTACCAAGGGAACGGCCCTCACTTGGCTATGCGAGCACCTGGGCGAGCGTCTCGCCGACGCCTGGGCCTTTGGCGACAACATCAACGACATCCCCATGCTGCAGGCGGCGGGCCACGGCATGGCCATGATCAACGCCGAGCCCGAGGACCGCGAGGCCGCTGACGCCATCACCGAGTTCGACAACGACCACGACGGCGTCGCCCACGCCATCATGGCTGCCCTCGCCTAGCAGCAGCAACCCGGCAGGGTAGCTAATTTGGGACGGGGCTATTTTAGCTACCCACGGAAAACCGCAAGGACTGTCCCCGGCTGCCGGCAGAAAAGGAACGTCCCCAACTGCCGGATTAGGCGAGGCTCTCCAGCACGCGACGGAGCTCCTGTTGGACGGCATGGTCGCGGTTACGACCCACCACGCGATCGGCAACGGCCTTGAGCGCGGGGCGCGCGTTTTCCATCGCGCAGCCCGTGCCGACAAAGCGAATGATCTCATAGTCGTTCATCGAGTCGCCAAACGCCATGACCTCGTCGCGCCCAATGCCGTAATGCTCCGCAAGCTGCGCGATGCCCGAGGCCTTCGACACGCCGGGCTGCATGGCGTCGATCCACGCGTTTCCAGAAGGCGCAAAGGTAAAGAGCTGACCGAGCTCGCGCTGTAGCACGTAGGCACTGTCCATAACGGCACCGTCGTCGCAAAAGATGCTCGCCTTGATGATATTTACGCTGGGATCGGGCAGCTCCCAAATACGCTCGGCATTGGGAAGGTCCTTATCGACCTCACACACGAACTTGCACTCGTCATCGAGCAAAAAGGACTTGATTCGGTCAAAGAGTGCAAGATGCAGATTGGGAAACGTCGCGACGGCCTGGGCGAGCTTTCGAATCGCCAGGTGCGAATATACCTCGCGGTCTACCATTTTGCCGTCGGCGTAGACCTGGGCACCGTTAGCTGCGACAAAGTCCATCTTGTCGCGAACGGGCGCAAAGAACTCGCACAGGCGATCGTAGCGGCGACCTGACGATGCGGCAAAATGCACGCCATGCTCGTGTAGCGCCAGAATCAGTTCGTAGGTCTCGGGAGGCACCTGGCTGTTTTCGTCAAGCAACGTGCCGTCCATATCGGATGCAATCAGTTTAAACATGGAAAAGCTCCCTTCGGGCTTGTTGGAATCGAACGTGTATCCAATTCCAACGTACCCAAAGGGAGCTCAAATAAGACCCCGCAGTCATAAACGTTACAACTAGTCGTTTAAGTGCATCCCCGATGACTAGTCGGCATAGGTGAAGGTGGTGACGTCGAACATGCCCTCGGGGCGGATGCGGAGCGTCGGGATAACCGGCAGGGGCAGGAAGATGATGCCCATGATGGGGTCGAGCGGCGGCTCGATGCCCATGGCGCGCGCCTTGACCATAAAGTCGTCGTGCTGCGCGGCGACATCCTCGGCCGTGCCTTCGCTCATCAGGCCGCCGAGCGCCAGCGGGATGCGCGCCACGACCTCGCCGTTGCGCACCAGTACGTGACCGCCCTGGCCCACGGCCTCGACGGCAGCCATCATATCGGCGGCATTGTCGCCCACCACGCATACGTTGTGCGAGTCGTGACCGATCGTCGAGGCGATGGCACCGCCTGTGATGGTGAAGCCACGCACCCAGCCGCGACCGATATGCTTGCCGACAAGACCCAGGCCCGCAGGACCATCACCGTCGGCGCCCTCGGCCTGCAGCGACACGCCGCGGCCATGGCGCTCGATCAGCATAATGCGGCGCAGGCCCTCGGCACTCTCGGGGCGAACCATACCCGTGATGGCCTTACCCGGCACCACGTCGATCACGGCCTCGCCCGGCTTAAAGGCATAGTCGAACACGTCGAGCGAAAGCTTCGGCAGCTTAACGGAGGCGCGCAGCTCGTCGGCAAGGGCCGCAACCTCGGCCATCTCGGGTGCAATCTCGCCCACAAAGGTACCGTCCTGCGCCACCAGGGCACCGGCGGCATATACGCGATGCGGAGCCGTGGCAAACGTCAGGTCATTGAGCACCAGCAGGTCGGCACGCTTGCCCGGGGCGATGGCGCCGCGGAGCTCGTGCGGGTCGCGGCAGCCGTGATCCAGGCCAAATGCTTCAGCCGTGGAAAGGGACGCCATGGAGATGGCGACCACCGGGTCGATGCCGGCCTCGATAGCCACGCGGCAGGCATTGTCGATCATGCCGGTCGAAAGCGCGTCGGAAGGGGCGCGGTCGTCGGTCGCAAAGCAGCAGCGGCGGGCACGGGCGGGGTTTTCCAGCAGCATCGGCGACAGGTTGGCCAGGTCATGGCTGCACGTACCCTCGCGCAGCATCACGTACATGCCGCGAGACAGCTTGTCGAGCGCCTCCTCGGGAATCGTCGACTCATGGTCAGCGATAATACCTGCTGCGGCATAGGCGTTGAGGTCCTTGCCGGCGACAAGTGGCGCATGGCCGTCGACTTGCTTGGACGGCGTCTGGTTAGCAGCGTCGATACGAGCGCAGGTCTCGGGATCGGCCATAAAGACGCCCGGCAGGTTCATCATCTCGCCCAGGCCAAAGACATCGCCCGGATGCTCGGCAAAAAACGCCTGCATATCGGCGGCGGTAATGACGGCACCGGCCTGCTCATCGGGCAGCGCGGGCACGCACGAGGGCATCATGTACTTGATGGAAATGGGGGCGCGACGGCCGTCCTCGATCATAAAGCGCAGGCCGTCCAGGCCGGAAACGTTGGCGATCTCGTGGCTGTCGGCGATGGCAGTGGTGGTGCCGCGCGTCGCCGCCATGCGCGCATACTCGGCGGGACGGATGTTCGAGGACTCGATATGCAGATGTCCGTCGATAAAGCCGGGGGCGATATAGCGACCCTGGCAGTCGATAACCTCGGTCGCCTCGTAGGCGCCGGCGGCATCGTCGCGACCGTCGTAGAGCACGCCGACGATCACACCGTCCTTGACGGCAACGCTACCGGGCGCCACACGCTGGCCATACACGTCGACGATCTGCGCATTGGTAAACAGCGTGTCGACGGGCACGCGGCCCTCGGCGGCCTCGATCACAGTCCTCATGACCTCAACGGACATACATACTCCTTTAACCGTAGAAAAAAGCTGCGGAGCGGACATGCCTTCACCGCAGCAAACCAATAGCCATTGTATGCCCAAAAGGAGGCCGCCGATAACACCCCTTCCGCTTAACGGCACTGCCAAATGATCCCTTGGGGACGGAGGAAAACGGATCACCGGGCCAAACCGACCCCCTCGGTGATCCGTTTTCCTCCGTCCCCAAGGGATCATCTAAAAAGGCCGCAGTCGGGAATCCCGGCTGCGGCCCTATTGCACATGTTAGGTTGACCTACTTGCTAGACCAACTTAAAGCCCTTGCGCTTGCCCACGGAGAGGGTGTCGCCCAGCTTGAGGGCGCTGGGGTCGATGTTGTAGCTCTTGGGAGCCACGGCCTTGCCATTGATCTTGACGCCGCCGCCGTCGATGTCGCGACGGGCCTGGCCGGCGCTGGCCGAAAGGCCCAGGTCCTTGAGCAGACCGGCGAGGTAGATCTGGCCCTCGTCGTTAACAGTCAGCTCAACATGCTTCTCGGGGAAGTCGGCGAGCTGGCCCTCCTTGAACACGCGGTCGAACTCGGCCTGAGCCTCGTCGCCGGCACCGGCGCCGTGGTAGGTGTCGCACAGGTCGCGGCCCAGAGCGCGCTTGAGCTCATAGGGATCGGCGGAGCCGTCGGCCAGGGCAGCGTCGATCTTGTCGACCTCGGCCGGGGTGAGCGAGCTCGCCAGGCGGTAGTACTTGCCGATCATCTCGTCGGGGATGGACATGGTCTTGCCGAACATATCCTTGGGCGCGTCGGTCAGGCCGATGTAGTTACCGTAGGACTTGGACATCTTACGGACGCCATCGGTGCCCTCGAGCAACGGCATGGTGAGCGCGATCTGGGGCTCCATGCCCATCTTCTCCATGAGCTCACGGCCGGCGAGCAGGTTGAAGAGCTGATCGGTGCCGCCCATTTCCACGTCGGCCTTGATCTGCACGGAGTCGTAAGCCTGCATCACGGGATACAGGAACTCATGCAGGGCGATCGGCGTCTGGGACTGGTAGCGCTTGGTAAAGTCGTCGCGCTCGAGAATACGGGCGACGGTGAACTTGGAGCACACCTGCAGCAGGCCGGCCAGATCCATCGACAAGATCCAGTCGCCGTTGTGCACGATGGTGGTCTTCTCGGGATCCAGGATCTTCATGGCCTGGCTCACGTAGGTCTCGGCGTTGGCCTCGATCTGCTCCTGCGAAAGCTGCGGGCGGGTGGAGTTCTTGCCCGAAGGATCGCCAATCAGCGCGGTACCGTTGCCGATGATGAGGGTGACGTTGTGGCCCAGGTCCTGGAACTGACGCATCTTGCGCAGCGGCACGGCGTGGCCCAGGTGCAGGTCGGGGCTGGTGGGATCGACGCCGAGCTTGATGTTGAGGGGCTCGCCCTTCTCAAGCTTCTTGCGAAGGTCGGCCTCGGGGACGATCTGCGCGGCGCCCGAGGTGATGATACGCATTTGCTCGTCAACAGACAGCATTGGGTATCCTCCTTTTGCTATAGCACCCTCGCCGAAAACGGCGGTGCTGGAAGTCCATAAACTCTCTTATGATAACAAACTGACGCGATGCAGCATCTACGACAGGAAAATCCTCGTCCTGCCGCATGCGTCGATGGCAACTGGCAGACGCGTACCGTCACGCTCGACCAGATAGCGCACCTGCCGACGACGCAAGCAGTCGCGGCAACGGACCTGCCCCGTCGCATCGGTGGCGCAGACGCCCTCGGCGGTCAGCAGGCAGTGCTCGCACACCATAAGCTCGGGACAGTCGGCGTCGAACGGACCCAAGACGCCGGGTTCAGCAGCCAGCTCGGCAATACGCTCCCTGTCATTGCTGAGCAACTCGGCAGGCAAGTATACCCACCTCGCGCCAAGCCCGCGCAGCCAGGCAAGCGTGGCCCGATTGGCGCAGAACACCGGCGCCGCCACGTCAAACGTCGTGCCCAGCTCGCGGGCCATCGCCACCTGCCCCAGGTTGCGGCAAACAATACGCCCGGCACGTTGCATAAGCGCTCGAGTCCGCTCGGCGTCGCCTGCGCGGCACACTTCGTCGAGCACCACCGTCGCATCGGACAGATCCCGCTCATCGCGCGGATCCAAATCCATCAGCTCCCAGGCAAAGACCATACGAGCAAAAGCCTCATGCTTTGCCGGCTCCGCCGGTCCCGCCAACTCCGTCGGCACGTCGCCATCTGCCAGAACGCCCTCAAACGGCAGCACCTCAACGGACCGCTCAGCAGGCGCGACCGCATCTGCCTCGACCCGCATGCGCTCCAACACCGTTGCCGTCTGCCCCAGCACGCCGGCACTGCGAATCAGATAGACCTCACAGCCCGCGTCCACCTTGCGTTTGCAATGCACGACGATGCGCTCTCCCGCAGCGGCATCCACGGGGCAAGGCACCTGTGGCCAGCGCTTGGGCACATCGGGACGCGCGTCGGCACCCGGGTAAAATCGGATCTCGAGCGTATCGCCCGCCGCCACGGCGGCATCAAGCTCAACCGTCACCTCTTCGTGACCCACCGCCACCAAGTGGCCCACGCGCACGCCCTGGTTGATCGCGCGCTCAAAGCTCATGAGCTCGGCGCCCGAACGGCCCCGCAGATACGCATCGGTAAAGCCGCGGTTGAACGACCTTCCCAGCTCGCGCTCAAGCGCCGGCACCGCATCGGCATCCCATGTGCCGTCGCGCAGCATATCGAGCGCCCGACGCCACACCCTCACCACGTTAAAGACGTAGTCGGGATTCTTCATGCGGCCCTCGATCTTGAGCGATGCCACGCCGGCGGCAACAAGCTCGGGCAGATGCGCGATGCCCAAATAGTCACGCGGACAAAGCAGGCGATCCCCTTCGACAGCGACAACACTCTGCCCCGCCTCGTCCACCAAGTCATAGGATAGACGGCACGGTTGCGTGCAATCACCGCGCATCGCAGAGCGGCCACGTCGAAGGGCAGAGAACCCGCACGCACCCGAGTATCCAATGCAAATAGCGCCGTGACAGAACACCTCGATGGGCACGCCAGTAGCACAAAGCGTCTCAATCTCTGCAACGCTCAGCTCGCGCATAGTCGTCACGCGCTCAACGCCCAACTCCTTGGCAGCCAACCGCACGGCACCCTCGCTATGAGCGCCCGCCTGAGTGGACAGGTGAATCTCGACCCCCGGAATCGCCGCACGAAGCGCACAGGCCAGCCCGGCATCGGCCACAATCAACGCATCGGCACCCAACGCGCGCGCATGCGCCCCCAACGCCACGGCGTCGGCAAACTCATCATCGAACACGAACACGTTGAGCGTCACGTACACACGCACGCCATGGGCATGGGCCACGGCACAACCGCGCGCGAACTCATCATCGTTAAAGCCATGCGCGCTCGCTCGAGCGTTGAATCCGTCCAGTCCCGCATAGATGGCATCGGCACCCGCCGCAATCGCCGCGAGCATCTGGTCGAGTCCGCCAGCAGGCGCCAGCAGTTCGGGCAGCGCCACTTCAGCCGCCGCCAACTCGCTTTCGCATTGCCCGCTCGATTCCATCGGCCGAATCGCCATCGGTAAACTCCTTGCCAAGGTGTGCTTTCACTCTGAAAATTGCTGCCAACCAGCATACACGAGGCCCCGCATGCCCCGATTGGTTTATCGTGTAATAACTTATGTCCATCCTGCCCGGTAGCATACCTGCCGCCTGG
Source organism: Collinsella aerofaciens (assembly GCF_015670745.1). Taxonomy (GTDB): domain Bacteria; phylum Actinomycetota; class Coriobacteriia; order Coriobacteriales; family Coriobacteriaceae; genus Collinsella; species Collinsella aerofaciens_T. Next base: position 141,998 of record NZ_JADPCH010000001.1, read on the forward strand.
CACGACATACCTGGAGGTCAATATATGGGTCCTCGCCAACGACAGGGGCGCGGTCGCTCTAAGACGCATGCCCTTCCCATGATCTTGCTCTCGTTTTTGGGCTTTCTGCTTATCGCGGGCGTAGCGTTTGGCATCGGCATGATCGGCAACGTCAACCGCTGGCTGTCCGATCTGCCCGACTACACCGATGCCAACGCGTATCTGGTGAGCGAGCCCACCGACATCGTCGACTGCAACGGCAATACCATTGCGAGTTTCTACACGCAAAACCGCAAGTCCATCACCAAGGACCAAGTGTCCCCGTACGTGCTGCAGGGCACCGTCGACGTTGAGGACGAGCGCTTCTACGAGCATGGCGGCATCGACCTCTGGGGCATTGCACGCGCATCGGTGGCAACCCTCACCGGCGGCCACGAGGGCGCATCGACCATCACCCAGCAGCTGGTTCGCAACACCATCTTGCAGGAGGAACAATTCGACTCGACCATCGAGCGTAAGGTGCGCGAGGCCTATATCGCCATCAAGATGGAGGATATGTACTCCAAAGACGAGATCCTCATGATGTACCTCAACACCATCTACTACGGCCATGGAGCATATGGCATCGAGGCCGCCGCCGAGACCTATCTGTCCAAAACCGCCGCCGACCTCACCCTGAGCGAGGCCGCGCTGCTCATCGGCCTTCCCAACTCGCCCTCGCAGTACGACCCCACGGTTAATCCCGACTTGGCGCTGTCCCGCCGCAATAAGGTTCTGGACAACATGCTGCGTCTGGGCCACATCACGCAGGAAGAGCACGATGCCGCACAGGCTGAGCCCATCACGCTTAACGTGACCGAGATTTCGGGCAGTGGCGTCGATGTGTATTCTCAGCCCTACTTTGTCTCCTACGTTAAGCAGCTGCTTGAGCAGGAGTTCTCCACCGACGTGCTCTTTAAGGGCGGTCTGACCGTCAAGACCACCATCGACCCCACCATGCAGCAGGTGGCCGAGGAGGCTGTGCGCTCGCAGCTCGACACGCTTTCGCTCGACGGCCTGGACATGGGCATGGTCGTCGTTGACCCCAAGACCGGCTACATCAAGTGCATGGTAGGCGGCTACGACTACAACGCCGATGAGAATCACGTGAACCACGCTACGGCAAAGCGCCCCGTGGGCTCCACGTTTAAGGCCTTTACGCTGGCAACTGCCATCCAAAACGGTATGAACCCCAACGTCACCCTCAACTGCAACTCGCCGCTCAAGGCCAAGGGCACCACGACCGAGGTGCAAAACTACGGCAACCAGAGCTATGGCAACATCACGCTTAAGCAGGCAACGGCATACTCATCCAACACCGGCTACATTCAGGTGGCCGAAGCCATCGGCAACAGCAAGATCATCTCGCTCGTCAAAAAGCTCGGCATCGATCCCGCCAAGGACAACATCGAGGACGTTCCCGTCATGACGCTCGGCACCGGCTCGATCTCGCCGCTCGAGATGGCCGCCGCCTACGCGACGTTTGCCAACGGCGGCCACTATCGCCAGCCGATCGCCATCACCGAGATTGACTCTCGTACCGGTTCGGTGCTGTACCAGCACACCGACAATCCCTCACAGGTGCTTACCGAGGGCGAGGCCGCAGCGGTCACCGATGTTCTGTCCGGCGTCATGCAGGGCGGCGGTACGGGTGCTGCTGGCGCCCTGAGCGTCAACCAGCCCTATGCCGGCAAAACGGGCACCACCGACAACACCACTAACCTGTGGTTCTGCGGCTATACCCCGCAGCTGGCGTGCGCCCTGTGGACCGGCTATTCCGCGGGCGAGATCCCCATCCAAAAATACGGCACAGACCTGCTGGGCGACAGCACCAACCTGCCTGTCTTTAAGCGGTTTATGAACACCGTTCTGACCGGTACCGAGCGCGAGGAGTTTGCGACCGGAACGGCTCCCACCTACAAGAACAACAGCGTCTGGAAGTTCTACGGCACCAACAACACCAAGAAGACGGAGAACGACGACGAGGACGAGAACGAGGACGAAGAGGAAACCACTACCACAACGACGACCACGACCACCGAGACCACGGGCGGCGACACCACCGGCGGCACCGGTACGACCGGTGGCTCGACGGGCGGATCCACTGGTGGTTCGACCGGTGGCTCGACGGGCGGATCCACTGGTGGTTCGACCGGCGGCGATGGCGGCACGCCTACGCCCACGCCCACTCCCGACCCCTCGCCCACGCCCGACGATACGGTCGGCTAGAAATCATCCGGCCATAAGCAACAAGGCCCCCGAGCAGCTTATTGAACTGCTCGGGGGCCTTTTAGTTTGAAGCGACCTGGTGGGCGGTCTTTATACCGGCAAACAAAAAGGGGGTACCGACCAACGTCGATACCCCTTACAAGCCACGATGTCAGCGCGCACAGTGCCGAGCGCACGACCCGCACGCCTACTTGCGAGAATTGCTCAGCTTATTGATCAGCGCCTCAAGACGCTCGCCGTCCTCGGCCGTCTGGGCAATAACCAAAATCGTATCGTTGCCGGCAAGCGAGCCAAGCACATCGGGCAACTCCGCCGCATCAACGGCGGCGGCGATGCCGGAAGCCGTGCCAGGCTGAGCCTTGATCATAACCAGATTATCGGTACGCAGAACGCCCGTTACGAGCTCGGAAACCATACGCTGCAGGTGCAGGTCCTCTGCCAGAACATAGATGCCCTCAGGGAGCTTACGCAGCCCCATATCGGCAATATCGCGAGAGACAGTCGCCTGCGTGCAATCAAAGCCCATAGCGCGGAGCTCATCGACCAGCACGCGCTGCGTGCGGACGTCCTTATTGCGCACAATATCTCTAATGGCATCCTGGCGCCCATTGCGTTTTTTAGCCATACAAACCCTCTCTCCAAAAGATGGCGGAGACAATCAATCAGTGATTGAATAGTTTAACGCTATTTGAAGGCTTTTGTGTATAAGAACGCATTTCGAAACAATTCTATGCAAATATGTTTCGAAATGAGCCGTTTAGGCGGTTTTTGCGCCCGTCCGGTTAAGAAAAGCTGCCAGATGCGTACACATCACGCAGCGCGCGGGCTTGGCGCTGGCGATCGGCCCAAACAACAAACCGAGTCCCCGATGGTTATCCTTGAGCGCGGCGACCATCTGACGGGTTCGAGGCGCCTCGAGCATATCACGCATGCGGGCGGAACGCTCGATTGACGACACTCCATGCGGGCTAAGACACAAATTCTCGATGCAGGCGACCAGTCCGGCAAAGTAGAACTTTTGGCTTGCCAGCTTGAGCCGACCACCGCTATCTGCTTCCGAGAGTGAGTCCGCAAGCTCGTCGAGCGCTCGAGTGTCATCGGATATCCTGGCATACATGGTGGGATCAAAGGCATCTGTAAGCTTAGGTGCCACCGCGTGGAAACAAGCGTCGCCGCAGCCGGACACGAATCGTGCCTGCGAGAGCGCATAAGCCATAAACTCAACCGTACGGTACGCCTTGCCGCGCGACAGGCATGCCTCAAACAGCGGACGGCTATACATCACGCCAGAGGTCTGAGCGACTAGGCCGCCCAAAATCAACTGGGGCAGCCCAGTCACCATAGAAGACTCGTCTTCTATGGCAATAGAGGCAGCATCCAAGACGCGCGAATGGCGTTCTCGATGTGCATCATAGCGGTCGAGCGACACCGTGGGGAACACTATGTCTGCCGCAGTATCGCACGCGATATCGACCATCTTGGAAAGGGACTGCGGAGCAAACCACTCATCGGCGTTCATAGCGATGATTTGAGAGCCGCGCGAGACAGCAAAACCGGCACGAAGGCAAGCGCCGCGCTTCGCGTCCTCGACGTCAATCAAATCAATATGGATGTCCCTGTCGGCAGCAACTTGAAGCGAATGGCGCACACCGGGCGCAGCATCGCGGCAAACAACGACAATCTGCAAATCGTAGAGGTCTTGGTTCTGGATACTCTCGAGCGCACGCATCGCATAGCTGGGCGAACCTTCTACCACAAGGATCACCGAAAGTCGCGGATGCGAGCCACGTCGAACCAAGTTATCCGTCCTCTCGACAGCAATGAATCAAACCGTGGTTCATGGTACACCCCGGCAATAAAAGCAATGAGACACCGGTTGTATTGCACGCCAAGAACAGATGTTGCACACGCGCAGCCCACAGATAATGGGTGTCGACGCACGACGCGTCGAGCCCTCCCCTAGTCGAGCACGACGAGCTCGGCGGGATCGTAATCCACGCCCATAAACGTAAGGCCGCAGGCAGGAGCCGTGGGGCCCGCAGCGGTACGGTCGCAAGCATCGATGACCTCGCGCATCCACTCGGGTTCACGGCGATGCATGCCAATCGCGACAAGCGTGCCAACGATCGTACGGACCATCGAATGCAGAAACGCATTGCCCTCGATGGTAAACGTCAGGATGTCCTCGCCAAACGCAACCTCATGGCCAAACTCGGCGCGCATTACGCAGCGGTGCGTAGGTTTGCCCACGGCAGAAGCAACCTTGCAAAAGCTTTTAAAGTCCTGTTCGCCCAGCAGCGCGGGGCAGGCAGCAGACATAGCCTCAACATCCAAGGGATAGCGATGCCACCACACGGCACCGCGGGACAGCACGGGGCGCGCATCTCGATCGGCAATACGGTACGTATACGTACGGGAACGCGCGTCAAAGCGCGCAGAAAAGCCCTTACGAGCCTTGTAGACCTCGTTGATGGCGATATCTTTGGGCAGCAGGGCATCCATAGCCCGCAGCCACCTACGGCGCGTAAGGGCGAGCTCAGCGTTCGTTACGGGCACGCTGATGTACTGAGCCACGGCATGCACGCCGGCATCGGTACGACCTGCGCACGTCAGATCGATCGGACGGCGAAGCAGCGTCTCGATGGCTCGACGCAGCTCACCCGCAACCGTCGTCTGTCCCGGCTGCTCGGCAAATCCGCTATACGACGAGCCATCATAGGCCACGCGAAATACGAGCGTGGCGTCAAGCTCGGAAATCGAATTGAAATCAGACGGCGCAGTCATGGGCGCTCCCAACAAACAAGTAACGGTATCGCGACAAAAAAAGAGGGGTACGCGAACGTACCCCTCGAATATAGCCTATGCAGACGGAATGTCTACTCAGCGGTCTCCTCAGCAGGAGCCTCCTCGACAGCCTCGACCTTCTTGGGAGCAGCGGCCTTCTTGGGGGCCGGAGCAGCCTTCTTGGCCTTAGGCGTGCAAGGCTCGGTGACGAGCTCCATGATAACGATAGGAGCGTTATCGCCCTTACGGTTACCGAGCTTCATGATGCGGGTGTAACCGCCGTTGCGGTCCTGCCACATGCCCTGAGCAGCCTTGTCGAAAATCTCGGCAACGAGCTGCTTATCGCCGAGCTTGGCGATAGCCAGACGACGAGAGTGCAGGTCGCCCTTCTTGGCCCAGGTGATGATCGGGTCGACGACCGAACGCAGCGCCTTAGCGCGGGTCTCGGTAGTCTTGATGCGGTCGTTCTCGAAGAGGGCCTTAGCAAGGCTCTTCTTCATGGCCTTGGTGTGGCTCGCATCGGTGCCGAGCTTCAGGCCCTTCTTAACGTTGTGACGCATGGTCTAGTTTCTCCTCAAATATGCGAAGCATTAAGCCTTCAGGCTCAGGCCCATGGACTCAAGCTTGTCCTTCACTTCCTCGATCGACTTAACACCGAAGTTACGGATGTTGAGCAGATCGTTCTCCGAGAACTCAACGAGCTGACGGACCGAGTGAATGCTGGCGCGCTTAAGGCAGTTGTAGGAACGGACGGAAAGGTCCAGATCCTCGATCTGCTTGTCCAGCTCGGCGTTGTCGTTGGTGACCTCGGGAGCGAAGATCGAAGCCTCCTCCTCGACCTCGGGGGTCTCGGCAAGGTTCATAAAGGCGGCCATATGCTGGTTGATGATATTGGCAGCCTGGACCACGGCGTCGCGCGGGGCGATGGAACCGTTGGTCTCGATCTCGAGGACAAGGCGGTCGTAGTCGGTATGCTGACCGACACGGCAAGCCTCAACGAGCTTGGCGCAACGGGACACCGGCGAGTACAGCGAGTCGACGTTGATCACACCGATGGGATCGTTGTCACGCTTGTTAGCCTCGCCAGAGACATAGCCGCGGCCATAGCCGATGCGCATGCTCATGGTGAGATGGCCACCCTCGGTGAGCGTAGCAATGTGCTGCTCGGGGTTGACCAGCTCAAACTCGGACGGAATAAAGAAGTCCGCACCGGTGACCTCGCAGGGGCCGTCAACCGAGATGGTGGCGGTCGCCTCGTCGGTCGTGCCGAGAGCCCTGAAGACAAGACCCTTGACATTCAGGACGATGTCGGTGACATCCTCGACCATGTTAGGGATGGTCATGAACTCGTGCTGCGCACCATCGATCTGAATGGCCTCAACGGCGGCACCCTCGAGCGAGGACAGAAGAACACGACGAAGCGAGTTACCCAGCGTATCGCCGTAGCCACGCTCGAGCGGCTCGACGGAGACACGAGCAGAGGTCTCGTTGATCTCTTCGACCTGAACCTGAGGCCTAATGAATTCTGACATGTATTACCTCCAGCCTCAGCAGCCCGGATGGACTACTTAGAGTAGAGCTCGACGATGAGCTGCTCGTTGATATCACCGCTGATCTGCTCACGCGTCGGCAGAGCGAGCACGTTACCAGACAGCTTCTCGATATCGACCTCGAGCCAGCCAGGGACCTCAAAGCGCTCGGAGGAAATCAGGGCCTCCTTGATGGGGAGGAGGTCACGGAACTTCTCGCCGACAGCGACGACGTCGCCGGCCTTGACGCGGTAGGACGGGATGTCCACGCGCTTGCCGTTCACGGTGAAGTGACCGTGACGGACGGACTGACGAGCCTCTTTGCGGGTGCGGGCGAAGCCAAGACGGAAGACGACGTTGTCGAGGCGAGACTCAAGGATGATCATGAGGTTCTCACCGGTGACGCCGTTCATCTTACGGGCCTTGTTGAAGTAGCCGTGGAACTGCTTCTCCAGAACGCCATAGATGAACTTGACCTTCTGCTTCTCACGCAGCTGCATGCCGTACTCAGATTCCTTGCGACGGCGCTTGGGCTGACGGATAGATTCCTTCTTGCTGCTGTAACCGAGCTCAGCGGGATCGATCCCGAGCTGACGGCAGCGCTTAAGAACAGGAGTCCTGTCGATTGCCATATTGATACGATCCTTTCAGTTACACGCGACGACGCTTCTTGGGGCGGCAGCCGTTGTGCGGAATGGGGGTCTTGTCCTGGATGCTCGAGACCTCGAGGCCAGCAGCCTGGAGGGAGCGGATGGCGGTCTCACGACCGGAGCCGGGGCCCTTGACGAAGACGGAAACCTTCTTCATACCGTGCTCCATGGCCTGCTTGGCAGCAGCCTCGGCAGCCATCTGGGCAGCGAACGGCGTGGACTTACGGGAGCCCTTGAAGCCCACCTGGCCAGCCGACTTCCAGGAAATGACGTTGCCCTGGGGATCGGTGATCGAAACGATCGTGTTGTTGAACGTAGAACGAATGTGAGCCTGGCCCACGGAAATGTTCTTACGGTCCGCGCGCTTCAGACGGGCAGCGCGAACGTTCTTCTTAGCAGTAGCCATCTATCTAGCGCTCCTTATTTCTTCTTCTTAGCACCGATCTGACGCTTCGGGCCCTTGCGGGTACGAGCGTTAGTGTGGGTGCGCTGGCCGCGGACCGGGAGGCCCTTGCGGTGACGAAGGCCGCGGTTGCAGCCGATGTCCATAAGGCGCTTGACGTTCTGGTTGCGCTCACGGCGGAGGTCGCCCTCAACCATGATCTGATTCTTATCGATATAATCGCGGATGGCGTTAACCTCATCCTCGGTGAGGTCCTTAACGCGCGTATCCACGTTAACATTGCACTCGACGCAGATCTTCGTCGCAGTGGTGCGGCCGATGCCGTAAATGTAGGTCAGACCGATCTCAACGCGCTTCTCACGCGGGAGGTCGACACCATTAATACGGGCCAACGTAGTCTCCTCTCTTAACCCTGACGCTGCTTATGACGGGGGTTCTCGCAAATGACGAGGACCTTGCCATGGCGCCTAATGATTTTGCACTTATCGCACATCTTCTTGACCGAAGGACGTACCTTCATCGTTCTTCCTTTCGGTAGCGCTCAAACTACTTCCCTACTATCTACTCGCCCAGCCGCAGGCGTTTAAAACTATGGCTGGTCTTCACACGCAAACCGACCGTAGGTTGAGCTAAGCCTGCAGTCGGAAAAGAGCGTGTATGCGTGTCGCTATTTATAGCGATAGGTGATGCGACCGCGGGTCAGGTCGTACGGGGAAAGCTCCACGACAACCCTGTCACCGGGGAGAATGCGGATGTAATTCATTCGGATCTTGCCAGAAATATTGCACAGAACCGAATGACCGTTCTCGAGCTCGACCTTAAACATGGCGTTGGGCAGCGGTTCCTTTACCGTACCCTCGAGCTCAATTGCGTCTTCCTTCTTCACAAGCAATCATCTTTCTCTAGAAAACGACAGCGATTGAGTATTCTACAATACGCATGCACGTATCGTAATATCTTCGTAATGGCTCCACATCTAAGTGGAACTTGTTACATTTCTCCGCCTTGGAGGGAGCACCAAGCACCTTGGGCATCCGTGGTAAGAATCACCGGACCATCATTGGTAATGGCGACGGTGTTCTCATAGTGCGCGGCGGGCAGGTGATCGTTGGTCGTAACGATCCAACCATCGGAGCCTGTACTCACATGATTGGAACCCATCGTAACCATCGGCTCGATGGCAATGACCATGCCGGCCTGGAGGCGAACGCCCCTCCCCTTCTTTCCATAGTTAGGAACGTTGGGGTCCTCGTGCATCACGCGGCCAATGCCATGGCCCACATAATCACGAAGCACGCCGTAACCGTGAGACTCGGCGAGGGACTGAACGGCATAACCGACGTCCCCGATATGGTTACCGGGAACAGCCTGCTCGATGGCAGCCTTAAGGCAATCGCGCGTGACCTCGCACAAAGCCTTGGCTTCGGGCGTGGGGGTGCCGACGAAAAACGTCCAAGCGTTATCGCCGACCCAACCGTCAACGACAGCTCCCGTATCAATGGAGATGATATCGCCATCGCGCAGGATCATGTCGGGGTTGGGAATACCGTGAACCACGGCATCGTTGATCGATGCGCAGATGGTTCCCGGGAACCCGCCGTAGCCCTTAAAGGCCGGGGTGCCGCCATGCATGCGGATAATCTGCTCCGCGAGCTGATCGAGCTCAAAAGTCGAAACGCCGGGGCGCACCATGGCTCCAACGTGGCGGAGCGCCATCTTAGATAGCGCTCCTGCCTTCATCATCTGCTCGATTTGCGTTGCAGACTTAATCTTGATCATAGACCGAGAGCCTCTTTGACATCCCCGTACACGGTCTCGCGAGCCTGGTCACCGTTGACCGACTTGAGCAGACCCTGGCCACGATAGTAGTCAACGAGCGGGCTCGTGGACTTCTCGTAGACGTCGAGACGGTTCTTGATGGTCTCGGGTTTGTCGTCGTCGCGCTGATACATCTCGCCACCGCACTTGGGGCAGGTGGCATCGGCAGCGGTGCCGGTGTAACCGCAGGCGCGGCAGGTGCGACGCGAAGACAGACGATCGATAATGACCTCGGGGGCCACATCGACCAGAAGGGCGCAATCGATCTCGCGACCCATGGCGGAGAGCTCGGAATCGAGCGTCACAGCCTGGGCGGTGTTGCGCGGGAAGCCGTCGAGGATGAAGCCCTGCTGGGCGTCATCGGCGGCAAGGCGCTCCTTGACAAGGTCGATCACGAGCTGGTCGGGAACGAGCTCGCCAGCGTCCATGTACTTCTTAGCCTGAATACCAAGCTCGGTGCCACCCTTGACGGCAGCACGCAGCAGGTCGCCCGTGGAAATATGGGCGACGCCAAACTCGGCGACGAGCTCCTGTGCGACGGTGCCCTTACCGGCACCCGGAGCTCCGAGCAATACGAGGTTCATGAGCAATCCTCCTCTAGCCTATTTAAAGAATCCATCGTAATCATACATCTTGATCTGGCCTTCGAGCTTATCGACCGTGTCGAGCACGACGCCGACCATGATGAGGATGGACGTGCCGCCAAATGCCTGGATCAGATGGTTACCCGTGAAGGAGAAGATGATCGAAGGCACGATGGCGATGAGCGCCAAAAAGACAGCGCTGGGAAGCGTGATCTTGTTGAGCGCGTTCTTGATGTAGGCCGCGGTAGCCCTACCCGGACGGACGCCCGGAATAAAGCCGCCCTGCTTCTTAAGGTTATCGGCCGTGTCATCGGGGTTGAACACCATGGAGGTGTAGAAGTACGCGAAGAACACGATGAGGACAACGTTAAGCACCCAGTTGAGCCAACCGGTCGAAAGCGCGGAGGCAACTGCCTGAATCCAGCCGATGCCGGGGAAGAACACGGCAATCTGAGCCGGGAAGTACAGCAGCGCCGAAGCGAAGATGATCGGCACGACACCCGCGGTGTTGACCTTGATGGGCAGGTAGGTGGTCTGGCCACCCATCATGCGACGGCCCACGACGCGCTTAGCGTAGGAGACCGGGATGCGGCGCTGGCCGCGCTCAAGGAAAACAATCAGCGGGATAACCAGCAGGATGATGGCGCAGATGATCACCATGGTGATGATGCCACCGGCATTGCCCTCGGTGCTGGAGAAGATAGCCTGCGGCAGACCGGCCATGATGTTCGCAAAGATGATCAGCGACATGCCATTGCCGATACCGCGCTGGGTGATGAGCTCACCAATCCACATGATCAGCATGGCGCCCGCGGTGAGCGTACCGACGATCATGAGGTCGAAGATGATCTCGGGAGCACCGGCGCCATTAAAGCTGATGCCGAAGCTCTTAAAGAGGAAGAGGTAGCCCACGGAGTTGAGGATTGCCAGAGCCAGGGTGAGGTAACGCGAATACTGCGTAATCTTGGTCTGACCGACCTCGCCCTCGCGGGCAAGCTCATGCAGGGAAGGCACGACGGCCTGGAGCATCTGGAGGATGATCGAGCTGGTGATGTAAGGCATGATGCCCAGCGAAAACACCGACACATAGCTCAACGCACCGCCAGAGAAAAGATTCAGGAGGGCCATAGCACCTGCGGCGACCGAATTGTTATCGGTCGAGAAAAGGCCCAGCATCCCCTGGAAGGGAATGCCGGGCACAGGAACGTGCGCACCAATGCGGTACACGACGAGCATAGCTATGGTAAAAAGAATCTTTTCGCGCAATTCTTTGATGCGGAAAGCATTCTTAAGACCATTTAGCACGGCAGCTCGACCTTTCCGCCGGCGGCCTCGATCTTGGCCTGCGCAGAAGCGCTGACCTTGTCGACCTTGACCGTGAACTTCTTGGTGAGCTCACCATTGCCGAGCACCTTGACGGGCTCGAACTCGCTCTTGGTGATGCGAGCGGCCTTAAGAGCGGCACCGTCGATCACAGCGCCGTCCTCGAACTTACGCTCGAGACGCTCAACATTAACAGCGGTGTACTCGATACGACGGGGGTTGCGGAAGCCCGGAAGCTTGGGCAGGCGCATAGCCAGCGGAGTCTGGCCACCCTCGAAGCCGGCACCCTTGGTGCCACCAGAGCGGGAACCCTGGCCCTTCTGGCCGCGGCCAGAAGTGGTGCCGTGACCCGAAGAATTGCCACGGCCGACGCGCTTGCGGTTCTTGGTGGAACCGGGCGCGGGAGTAAGATCGTGAAGCTGCATTTGCTACTCCTCTACAATCTCGACAAGGTGCTTGACCTTGAAGATCATGCCGCGGACGGACTCGTTGTCAGCAATCTCGCGAACCTCGCGGATCCTGTGGAGACCGAGGGCACGGACAGTACGGACCTGGTCCTGCTTGCAACCGTTGGTGCTGCGGACCTGCTTGATCTTGATGGTGTCAGCCATGCTTAGTTCTCCTTACCGACGAACATCTCGGAGACCGTCAGGCCACGGCGAGCCGCGACGTCCTCAGGGCTGGAGAGCTCCTTGAGGCCCTCGACGGCAGCCTTGATGATGTTGAGGCCGTTGTCGGTACCGAGGGACTTGGACAGGACGTTCTTGATGCCAGCAAGCTCAAAGAGGGGACGCACAGCGCCGCCGGCGATAACGCCGGTACCCTCGACAGCGGGCTTGATGATGATGCGGCCGGCACCAAAGTGGCCGAGAACCTCGTGCGGGATGGTGCCCTGCTCGGTCACCGGCACGTGGAACATGTTCTTCTTGGCATCGAGAGATGCCTTGGAGATGGCCATTGGCACCTCAGCGGACTTGCCCATGCCAACGCCGACGTTGCCCTTGCCGTCGCCAACGACGACGAGAGCGACGAGGCTCATGCGACGACCACCCTTGACGGTCTTCGACACGCGGTTGATGTAAACGACGCGCTCCTCGAACTCGGAGGCCTCGCGCTGCTGCTTCTGATTACGAGCCATGTGCTACATACCTCCTAGAACTCGAGACCGGCGGCACGAGCACCGTCGGCGAGGGCCTTGACGCGGCCATGGTAGATACGGCCACCGCGATCGAAGGCGACCTTGGTGATGCCGGCCTCGATGGCACGCTTGCCAACGAGCTGACCGACCTTCTCCGCAGCCTCCTTGTTCGAGGTGTGGGTGCCCTTGAACTCGGCCTCGAGGGTCGAGGCGGAGACGAGCGTCAGGCTGGAGCCCTTGCTGTCGTCGATGATCTGGGCATAGATGTTGGCGTTAGTACGGGTCACGCGAAGACGCGGACGCTCGGAGGTACCCGAGACCTTGCCGCGAACACGACGCTGACGACGCTTGAGGCCTTCCAGCTTCGCCTTATGCTTGTTCATACGTAAACTCCTAAAAAGGTTGATCTTGCCAGCACCTGACGGGGTGCTGGTCTTATGCGAGTGAGTCGGTTACGACTACTTGGCGGCCTTACCCAGCTTGCGGCGGATGTGCTCGCCAACGTAGTGGATACCCTTGCCCTTGTAAGGCTCGGGAGGACGATGGCCGCGGATCTCAGCGGCGATCTGACCGACCTGCTGCTTGTTGATACCCTTGACGTTCACGTGGGTGTTGTCGGGAACCTCGAAGGTGATGCCCTCGGGAGCCTCGACGATCACGGGGTGCGAGAAGCCCAGGGAGAACTCGAGGTTCTTGCCCTTCTGCTGGACGCGGTAACCGACGCCGGCGAGCTCGAGCTTCTTCTCGAAGCCCTCGGAAACGCCAACAACCATGTTGTGGATGAGGGCGCGGGTGAGGCCGTGGCGGGCACGGGTCTCACGCTCGTCGTCGGGACGGGAAACGGTGAGGACGTTGTCCTCGACGTTGATAGCGAGCTTCTCAAAGACATTGAGCTCGAGCTGGCCCTTGGGGCCCTTGACGACAACGTTGTTGCCGTTGACTGCCACTTCGACTCCGGCGGGAATCTGGACAGGCTTATTACCGATACGAGACACGGTGATCTCCTTTCCTTCTACCTACCGAGCGAATTACCAGACGTAAGCGATGATCTCGCCGCCGACGTTGTGCTTGCGAGCATCGCGGTCGGTCATGACGCCATGGCTGGTGGAAATAATGGCGGTACCAAGGCCACCGCGGACGCGGGGCATGTCGGCAACGCCGGTGTACTTACGCAGGCCCGGCTTGGAAATGCGACGGATGCCGTTGATGACCTTAGCCTTCTTGGGACCATACTTAAGCGTGATGTGCAGAGTCTTCTGGGGAACGGTGTCCTCGACATCGTAGCCCTCGATGTAGCCCTCCTCGTGCAGAACACGAGCGATCTCGACGAGCTTCTTGCTGCTCGGCATGGAGACCGTGGCCTTGTTCACAGAGTTAGCGTTACGGATGCGCGTAAGCATATCTGCGATCGGGTCTGTAAGGTTCATACAGATTCTCCTTCGTTCTTGATGAACACGTGCTCTTGGTTCTTCGCCGCCCTTAACGGCAAAGCCTTTTTAGCGCGTTTTCCCTGTTCCAAACTGATGCTTGAAACGCTGGTAGTGACTTACCAGCTGGCCTTCTTAACGCCGGGAAGCTCGCCCTTGAGTGCAAGCTCGCGGAAGCAGACACGGCACAGGCCGAACTTGCGGTACACAGAGTGCGGACGGCCGCAGCGCTGGCAGCGCGTGTACTCACGAGTAGAGAACTTCTGCTTGCGATTGCACTTGACGATCATCGATGTCTTAGCCACTTATATCCTCCTCACATAGAGTATTGTTCGCCCCAAGCGCCGCCCCCTTGTGGGAACGGCGCTTATAGGGCAGGTGAACCTATTTCTTGAACGGGAAACCGAAGGCGTCCAGAAGGGCCTTGGCCTCCTCATCGGTATTGGCGGTGGTCACGAAAGTGATGTCCATACCGCGCTGGTGATCGACGGAATCGAAGTCGATCTCGGGGAAGATGAGCTGCTCGGTGACGCCCATGGAGAAGTTACCACGGCCGTCGAAGCTCTTGGCGGAAATGCCGCGGAAGTCGCGGATACGGGGGATCGCGACGGAGGTCAGACGATCGAAGAACTCCCACATACGGTCGCCACGCAGGGTAACCTTGCAGCCGATCGGCATACCAGCGCGCAGGCGGAAGGTAGCGATGGACTTACGGGCACGGGTGATCATCGGCTGCTGTCCGGTGATGGCGCGCAGGTCGCGCACGGCACCGTCGATGGCCTTGGAATCGGTAGCGGCCTCGCCGACACCCATGTTCACGACGATCTTCTCAAACTTGGGGATCATCATGACGTTCTCGTACTGGAACTTGTCCTGAAGCTGCTGCTTGACCTCGTTGTTGTACTTGGTCTTCAGACGCGGCACATACTTCTCTTCTGCCATTGTTCACTCCTTCTTGGGGTTTTAAGCACGGGGCGTGGCCACGATGGGTTGTCCTCGTGCCTCCTGGCTGCATCCGCGCCGCTCATGGCATTTTGCGGTTTGGACTCGACGCAGCAGGAGCCGACAAAACAATCGGTACTATACGCGCATCGGGAGCGTATTTCCAGAAAAACCTCGTCTGCCTGCACAACTCCACAACTCCCCCGCACAAATGGGTCCCAAAAAGCAGTTGCGGTGAAATAGGGACTGTTGGGCGACCTAACAGGCTTAAACAATCCGTATTTCACCGCAACTTATTGGTGGGGATGCGATTAGCGCTTGCGGGGGACGAGCTTGGTGCGGCGCAGGTTGATCATCTCGGCGGCAATGGAGATAGCGATCTCTTCGGGATCCTCGGCCTCGATGGCAACGCCGATCGGCAGGTGCAGCTCGTCGATCTGGTCCTGCGTAAAGCCCTCCTGCTCCAGGCGGGCGCGCACAAAGGCCGTCTTGCGACGCGAGCCCAGGCAGCCCAGATAGGCGGGTTTGGCACGCATGGCCTGAATCACCACGTCGATATCGGACTTGTGACCCGCCGTGGCGACGACCACCAGGTCGCGCGGGCCGATGGGGCACTGCTTGCTCAGGCTCTTGTAGTCGACCAGACGACGGTCGTAGACACCGGGCACCCAATCGGGGGTCAGCGTGCCGGGGCGGTCGTCGCAAGCCACGACGGCAAAGCCCGCCGCCGTGAGCACCCGCGCCGTCGCGGCGCCCACGTGGCCGCAGCCGAAGATATAGGTCAGGCCCTCGGGGCAGAGCGTCTCGATGTGCGCCGCGGGAATCTCGGAGGCTGCGTTGGTGTAGGTGACCTTACTCCCCTCCTCCACCAGCGAAAGCCCGGGGCAGCCCGCAATGGTGCGGCGCGATTCCTCGCCATGATACTCGGCAACATCGCCTTCGAGCGCGTTTGCGATAAACGGTTCAAAGTCGATGACGAAGTCGCCGATACGTCGATACGTCAAGACGTCGGCAATTTCCTGGAACAACGGTGCCTGGATCGCATCCAGATGCAGATAGCACAGGCAGATGGCTCCGCCGCAGATCATACCGGTATCGGAGTTCTCGCCGCCCATGGTGTAGCGGACCAGACGCGATTGCCCCGCGGCCAGCAGCTCTCGCGCCTCGTCCAGCGCAAAAAGCTCGATCTTGCCGCCGCCGATGGTGCCCGCCTGGCTACCGTCGGCAAAGACGGCCATCCAGGCGCCCACGCCGCGCGGCGACGACCCCGCCGTGCCGGCCACGACCACGAGCTCGCACGTCTCGCCAGCACGCAGGGCGACAAGCGCCGCATTCACAGCATCGAGCTTTTCCATTGCCGCCTTCTATCCTCTAAAGATATCGGTAAGCATAGCGAGTGCCTCGAGCACGCCGCCGCCGACCGACGTCGCCTTGTCCGAAATGTAGTTGATATAGCTGGCATCGCCGCGCGGATCGACATCGGCGCATTTAAAGCCCTCAGTCACCTGCACGCCGTTCGCCAAAAGCCCGCGCAGACAGCCATCGATCTGCGTGCACATGGGCGAATCGCCCGCGTAGCCAATCACGTCTCCGGCGCTCACGATGTCGCCGATCGCGCGGTCGGACCGAAACACGCCGGCGGCGGGGCTGTGGATAACGCGCTCTCTGCCATAGCCAGCGATAATGCCCGGCACGCCCGTGTTGGGTTGGGGCGAACCCTGGGTAATGACACGGCCCAGGAAATGCCCGCGCATGGTCTCGACCACGGCGTCGCAATCGACCGGCGCGGTAAAGCCCGGCCCCACGGCGATGACGGTAGGCGCCATGTCGCGCGTGGTGCCCAGGTTGCGCTTGGCCAGAATCGCGTCGACCACAGCCGCGGGTTTAAGCTCATCGAGCATCTTGGCCTGAGGGTCCACCACGACGGCAACATCCCCCGCTTGGGTAATCTCGAGCGCCTCTGCCGGCGTCTGCGCCAAGCGAGCGCGAATGCCCTCGACCTGGACCTCGCCCAGGCGAATAGCCTCGCAAAAACTGATTGTGCGGCGGATGCACGTGGGAACCGCGATATCGGCCATAACGACCGACACGCCGGCGCGCACCAAGCGAGCGGCGACACCCGTGGCGATATCGCCGGCGCCGCGAACATAAACGAGCATTCCCGGGGCACCTCCCTGTGCTACGGTTTGAGCAGAGCAAAAGCGGTTCGACCGCTACTCTGATGATTATTTATTATCACAGTATTATACGGCGGTGAACAGATGGAAACGGTTAGCGGCAATCTTGCCTCGGCGCTCAGGATCGAGCCGGGCATTACCGCGATTATCGGCAGCGGCGGCAAGTCGACGTTGCTCAAAACGCTGGGTCTTGAGCTCATGCGCGCTGGCGGCCGCGTGCTCCTCTGCACCACCACGCATATGCTTCCCGTTGCCGGCGTGCCATGGGACGGGTCGAATCGTCGCCTGGACGCCGCGCCTTGGAAGCCAGGTGCCCCACACGCCCCAGGCTGCACCTGCGAGGCCTGCGCGGGGCTTGCACGCGGAGGCATCTGCCAGGCAGGCATCTTGGACCCGGAGACAGGCAAGCTCTCCGCCCCCGCCGAGCCACTCGGCGAGCTGGCACAGCGCTTTGACTATGTGTTGGCCGAGGCAGACGGTAGCAAGCGACTCCCGCTCAAGGCGCATGCCGCCTGGGAGCCGGTAATTCCCGCCGCCACGGCAAACGTTGTCTGGGTCGTCGGCGCCTCGGGACTGGGCAAACCCGTCGCCGAGGTTGTCCACCGCCCCGAGCTCTTTTGCGAGCGTTGCGGCTGCGAGCTCACCGACACTGCCACCCCAGAGCGCGTCGCCCAGGTGCTCAATGCCGAGCTGCGGATGCTGAACCTCAACAATGCCCGCATCATGCTCAACCAAGTCGACACGCTCAGCGACCCCACGATGGCCGACCGCTTCGAGGCAGCTCTCGACCACCCCGTCGTCGCCAGCAGCCTCAAGTAGCCGGCCCCATCTCCTCAGTTGCGGTGAAATACGGACTGTTTGGCCGCCCGACGGCCGCAAACAGTCCGTATTTCACCGCAACTGAGGAGGGGACACGGCATCTTTGCTGCTAGCGGGGGACGTAGCGGCCGGGTTGGGCTCCGGTGGGCTCGCCGTCGCGTGCCACCAGCACGCCGTTCACAAACACGACCTTGGCGCGGCCATGTGCCCCAAAACCCTCGAGCGGCGTGTAGTCCACAGCTTGATGCTGTGTCGCGGCACTGATTGTCCAGCGCGCTTTGGGATCCCACACGCACACATCGGCATCGGCGCCCTCGGCAAGACAGCCCTTGCGCGGGTACATGCCAAACACGCGCGCCGGGTTCTCGCTCATCAAGCGGCACAGATCCTCGGGTCCCAGCTGTCCCTCAAAGCTCGTGGCAATCGCGACGGGACGATGCTCCACGCCGGGCCCGCCGTTGGGAATCGCGCGGAAATCGTCGCGCCCGCGGTCCTTTTGCCCGTGCAGGTTAAAGCTGCAATGATCGGTCGCAATCGTATCGATCTCGCCGGCCACAAGCGCCTCGCGCAGCGCGGCACGGTCGCCGGCATGGCGCAGCGGCGGGCTCATCACGTACTTGGCGCCCGCAAAGCCGTCCTCGCCCTGCTCCAGATAGCAGGTGTCGTCGAGCATCAGATACTGAGGGCAGGTCTCGACATAGATATTCTTCTGCCCGCGCGCCTTGGCCGCACGAATGGCCTCGAGCCCCAACTTGGTCGAAAGGTGCACCACGTTGACTGGGGCGTCGCCGGCCAGGTGCGCCAGATACAGCAGGCGGCTCACGGCTTCGGCCTCACACACGTCCGGGCGGCTGAGCGCATGCCCCTCGGGCCCATGAATCCCCTGCTCGTACACGCGCTTCTGCAGCTCATTCACCAGCGTACCGTTCTCGCAATGCACGCACAGTATGCCGCCAATACGCTTGAGCTCCTCGAGCACCTCGAGCGTCTCGGCATCGTCCAGGCGCAAATGATCGTAGGCAAAGTAGGTCTTAAACGACGATACGCCCGCCTCGCGCATAGCCGAAAGATCGGCGCGGTTGCGTTCATTCCACTCGGCGAGTGCCATATGAAAGGCGTAGTTGGCCGTGCAGGTTCCGTCGGCACGGCGATGCCACTCGGCCAAGGCATCGGGCATGGTCACGCCGCGATCAGCCGTCGCGTAGTCCACGATGGTCGTCGTACCGCCGCAGGCAGCCGCACGCGTGCCGGTCTCAAAGCTATCGGCCGTCCAGTCCATGCCGGTCCAGCACTGCATGTGCGTGTGCCCATCGATAAAGCCCGGGAACACCCAACAGTCCGTGGCGTCCTGGACGGTATCGTCCTCACCCGGCTCAATCGCCGCGGCAATCCGCACAATCTTGTCGCCCTCCATGGCAAGATCGGCGCGGCGAAGCCCCTGGGGCGTCACGAGCGCGCCGTTTTTGATGATGATCATGTTGCTCCTTATTGATTAATACAGTTGGCCACGCGATCAAAATACGAGCAGGCGGCGATATGCTCCGTTATGCGTTGCTGCCCCTTGGCGGTATCGACGTCCCACAGCTCGTAGGCACGCGCCTCGACCAGCACCACATCGGTACGGTCCTTGAGGATCGAACCGCCGCCGTCCTTGCCCTCGAGACGTATGAGCGCATCGAACAATTCCGCCGGAAAGAGCACCGGACTCGAAGGCTCACCGTTGCACGCAAGACGCACCGGATGCTTGCGGCCACGCTCGTCAAATGTACGAACCATAGCCTCAAAAGAATCCGAACTCACGCGCGGCTGGTCGCCCGGCAAATAGAGGCAACCTTTCCAGTTGCGTTCGACTCCCCACGAAAGGCCCGCACGGACGCTTTCGCTGCGCAGCTCGCCATCGTGCAGCACACACGGGCAATGCTTGTCCTCGCAAATCTGGGCGACCTCGGGCCAACGCGTCGAAACCACGACGTCAAAGCCCCGGGGAACCGAATCGATAGTCCAGGCAATCAGCGGCTTGCCATAGATATCGGCAAGCATCTTGTTGGAGCCAAACCGCTTGCCCTCGCCCGAGGCCATAATGACGCATCCAAGTTTCATGGTGATACCTCCCCTGAAACCATCGTACCCATAACTCGCGCCGCGGGCATCCACATCGAAAGCGCTTATCCCGCACGCCCGCGATGCAAAAAAGGGGCACCCCGCCGGTTGGCAGAGCGCCCCCTTTACATGGCTTACCTCAACCCGGCTTTAGGCCTGGAACCAACGGGCGGTATTGCGCTCGTCGAGGGCCTTGAGGGTAGCGGCGGGATCGGCAACCTTCTGCAGGAACATCATGGCTGCGATGGCGTACGGCTTGTAGCTGGCCTCCTTGTACATGCCCACACGGTGCATGTCGAAGACGTCGGCGTTAACCTCGCCGTGCTCGCAGGAGACACCGGAGATGTCGGCGGGCAGCGGGTGCATAAAGATGGTGTCCTGGCCGTTGGCGGTCTTCTCCATGAGCTCGGTCGTGGAGCACCAGTCCTGATGGGTGGCGTTCTGGGCGAGCAGCTCCTTCTCGAGCGCTGCGATGCCGGCGTCGTCGCCCTCGGCGTACAGGTTGGTGCGCTTCTCCATGGCGGCAAACGGAGCCCAGCTCTTGGGGATCACGATGTCGGCGCCCTCGAAGGCCTCGGCCATGGTGTTGACCTGCTTAAAGGTGGTGCCGGACTCGGCGGCATAGCTCTTGGCGCGCTCGACGACCTCGGGCATGAGGTCGTAGCCCTCGGGGTGAGCCAGGGTGACGTCCATGCCAAAGCGGGGCAGCAGGCTGATCAGCGACTGCGGGCAGGACAGCGGCTTGCCGTAAGAGGGCGAATAGGCCCAGGTGACGGCAACCTTCTTGCCCTTAAGGTTCTCGAGGCCGCCAAACTCGTTGATGAGGTAGAGCATGTCGGCAGAGGACTGCGTGGGGTGGTCGGAATCGGACTGCAGAGAGATGAGCGTGGGACGGTGATCCAGAACGCCATCCTCGTAGGCCTGCTGCACGGACTCGGAGACCTCGGCCATGTAGGCATCGCCCTTGCCGATGTACATGTCATCGCGGATGCCGATGACGTCGGCCATGAAGGAGATCATGGTAGCGGTCTCGCGGACGGTCTCGCCGTGGGCGATCTGGGACTTCTTCTCGTCCAGGTCCTGCAGCTCAAGGCCGAGCAGGTTGGCGGCCTTAGAGAAAGAGAAACGCGTACGGGTGGAGTTGTCGCGGAACAGGGAGACGGCCAGGCCCGAGTCGAAGATCTTGGACGAAACGTTGTTCTCACGCAGCTCGCGCAGGGCGTCGGCGACGATGTAGAGAGCCTTGAGCTCATCGGTGGTCTTGTCCCAGGTGTGCAGGAAGTCGCTGCCGTACATACCCTTAAAATCGAGGCCGTTCAGCTGCTCGACGAGCTCGGTAAACTTAGCGTCCATGGAAATGTCCTTTCTAAAGATGAAACGATCGCAGTGAGTAGATGTGCTCCGGCATGCGCGTGTGGCTAGAACATGCAGAGCACCATGACGAGGACCCGCCACCGTTGAGGAAGCATGGGAGATAACGACCGCGGGCCCCAAGTCAACAGGAGGCGCCGGGGGCATAAACTGTCCCCGGCTCAACAAAATCGAGGAATGGGACTAGTCGATCTTGTTGTTGGTCAGACCGGCGCGGAACACGGTGGCGTCGCCATCGGCCTGGCTCGGATCGTAGAGGTTCAGGGCAGCCACATACATGGCGGCAGCGGTGACCAGGTCGTCCTTGTAGGTGACCTCGTTGGGAGCGTGAGCCTGAGACTCGGCACCCGGGCCAAAGCCCACGCAGGGGATGCCGTAGCGGCCCTGGATGGAGACGCAGTTCGTGGAGAAGGTCCACTTGTCGCACAGCGGGCGACCGGTGCGCTTGTCCATGCTGGGCTCGCAGCCGATGCGCTCGTCACCAAACATGGCCTTGTGGGCGTCGACGAGGGCCTTGACGTGCGGAGCGGTCTCCTTGTTGATCCACGTGGGGAAGTAAGCCTCGGTCTCGTAGACCTCGCCGGTCCAGGACGGACGATCGTACATGTACATGGAGACCTTCACGTCGTCGCCGTACTTCTTGGCGGCCGGCAGGTTGCGGATCTCGTCCAGGCAGGACTCCCAGGTCTCGCCGGCGGTCATGCGACGGTCGATGGAGATGGCGCAGGAATCGGCCACGGCGCAGCGGCTGGGGCTGGTGTAGAAGATCTGGCTGACGGTGCAGGTGCCGCGGCCCAGGAAGCGGGCATCCTCGAAGTGCTCGGGGTTGTACTTGGGGTCGAGCATCTTGACGAGGCCCTTGATGTCGGTCGACTCGTCGCAGCCGTTGTTGTTGAGGGCGCGGACGTCGGCGATGATGTCGGCCATCTTGTAGATGGCGTTGTCGCCGCGGTCGGGAGCGGAGCCGTGGCAGGAGGTACCGTGAACGTCGACGCGGATCTCCATGCGGCCGCGGTGACCGCGGTAGATGCCGCCGTCGGTGGGCTCGGTGGAAATGACGAACTCGGGCTTAATGCCGTCCTTGTTGTAGATGTACTGCCAGCACATGCCGTCGCAGTCCTCTTCCTGGACGGTGCCGACGACCATGATCTTGTAGCCCTCGGGGATGAGGCCCATGTCCTTCATCATCTTGGCAGCGTAGGTAGCAGAAGCCATGCCGCCCTCCTGGTCGGAGCCGCCGCGGCCGTAGATGATCTCGTCGGTCTCGTAGCCCTCATAGGGATCGGCATCCCAGTTCTCGATGTTGCCGATGCCGACGGTGTCGATGTGGGAGTCGATGGCGATGATCTTGTCGCCCTCGCCCATAAAGCCCATGACGTTGCCCAGACCGTCGACCTTGACCTCGTCATAGCCAAGGCTCTCCATCTCGGCCTTGATGCAGGCGACAACCTCACCCTCCTCGCAGGACTCAGAGGGATGGGAAATCATAGCGCGCAGGAAACGAGTCATATCAGCACGATGAGACTCAGCAGCAGCCTTGATAGCGTCGAAATCGAGTTCTTTAGCCATTGTTCATAACCTTTCAAACGAAGGAATCTACCTGTGAGGTGGCGGAGCGATACCTATTTACTCCGCCCCAACGATTAGCAAGTGGGATATTCGCCTTCCCAAACAATGCGGCGATACTGGTCGGGATCGGTGTCGCCCTCGGTGGAGAAGCAGAGCACGGAGCTCGTCTTGTCCAGGCCGATGAGTTCCTTGAGCTCGGCGTACTCGGGATCGAGCATGAGGGTCTCGACCAGGCCGGTGGTCACAGCGCCGGACTCGCCGGAGATGACGCGCGGGTCGCCCTTCTCGGGAGCGCCCAGGGTGCGCATGCCGCGAGCGGTGACCCAGTCGGGGCAGGACACGAAGGCGGTGACGTGGTTGCGCAGGATATCCCAGCCCAGAATGTTGGGCTCGCCGCAGCACAGACCGGCCATGATGGAGGGCATGTCGCCGTCCACGATGCGCGGATCGCCGTCGCCGGCGGCAGCGCCCTTGTACAGACAGGCGGCAGGCGCGCACTCAGCCACGACGAAGGTGGGCGGGTTATCGGGATACAGGTTGGTGAAGTAGCCCACCACGGCGCCGGCGAGCGAACCCACGCCAGCCTGGACAAACACGTGCGTCGGGCGGTTGATGGCCATCTCGCGCAGCTGCTCGGCAGCCTCGGAAGCCATGGTGCCGTAACCCTCCATGATCCAGGACGGGATCTTCTCGTAGCCCTCCCAGGCGGTGTCCTGAACGATGACGCCGCGCTCGCAGGCGTCGGCCTCGGCAGCGGCCATGCGCACGCACTCGTCGTAGTTGACCTCTTCGATGGTCACCGTTGCGCCCTCGGCGGCGATGTTATCGAAGCGGGGCTTAGTGGAACCCTTGGGCATGTGAACGACGGCCTTCTGACCCAGCTTGTTGGCAGCCCATGCCACGCCGCGGCCATGGTTGCCGTCGGTGGCGGTAAAGAAGGTGGCCTGGCCAAAGTCCTCGGCCAGCTGATCGGAGGTCAGGTAATCGAAGGTGCAGTCGGCAACGTCCTTGCCGGTCTCATCGGCAATATAGTTGGCCATGGCAAACGAGCCGCCCAGGACCTTAAAGGCGTTGAGGCCAAAGCGATAGCTCTCGTCCTTAACGCACAGGTTGGACAGGCCCAGGCGCGCAGCCTGACCGTCCAGACGGGCAAGCGGAGTGACGGTGTACTGGGGGAACGACTGGTGGAAGGCACGGGCCTTCTTCACGTGGTCGAGACTCATGATTCCCAAGTGCTTGTCATCGCTCTTGGGCATCGTGTTGCTCGCCCACTGGATCTTATCGGCCATACGGTGAACTCCTTAAGTCCTCTCTTGCCGGCCCCCGCATACGCGTTTCAGCCCGATCCCATTCACACGGCTGAACTTTTATGTGGATGCCAAACAAAAAGTTTGTTAGTAATGTTCTATCACACTTTTTGATTGGCATACCTAACGAATTGTTTGTTGCCGTAATCGGTACTTTTTCGCCGCCGAACGGTCATGAATTGCCTTGTTGATGGATTTGTTTGCGGTCAAGTGTGGTTTATGGCAAAGTGTGCCCAAACTAATTTTTAGGAAGGCACCCATGACCCCCGCACAGATTGAGTTTTACAAGCGCCTAGCACACGGCCTGGCGCTCCAATTTGGCCCCAACTGCGAAGTCGTCGTCCACGATCTGGAGACCGAGGACGTGGACCACTCCATCGTAGTGATCGAAAACGGCCACGTCAGCGGGCGCAAACTGGGTGACGGCCCCAGCCATATTGTGTTTGAGTCCATGCACGAGGGCACCACCGACGTGCACGACCGCGAGCCATACCTCACCAAAACCACCGATGGCAAGCTGCTCAAGTCCTCTACCATCTTTATCCGCAACGACGAGGGCAAGCCCGTCGGCATTTTGGGCATCAACTTTGACATTACGCTTATGAAGGCTTTTGAGCGTTCGCTCGACGCCTTTACCGGCACCGGCGGCACGGGCTATACCGAGCCCGAGCCCATTACCAAGAACATCGGCGACCTACTCGAGGACCTGCTGCACGAGTGCGAGCAGTTTGTGGGCAAGCCCGCGGCACTCATGACCAAAGACGAGCGCATTCGTGCCATTGGCTACCTCGACCGTCGCGGTGCCTTCCTCATTTCCAAGTCGAGCGAGCGCGCCTGCGAGTTCTTTGGCATCTCCAAGTACAGCTTCTATAGCTACCTCAATGAGGCCAAGGCGGCGGCCGGCGACAAGTAGGCACTCGCCTGGATTGCCCCTCCCCTTTTGGGCGCGAGTTCTGGAAAGCACGAAACCAAGACCGAGCCGCTTGGGAAGTTCCATATAATCGATGTCATTAGTATTTCGAAAGGATGGGACAGAATGGCGTTGAGCAAGGCATCATGCACCGGTCGCGGATTGATTCCGGCAATTGGTGGACATGTGCACCGCATGTTCGATGAGGGTGAAGACGACCTGTTTTCGCTGAGCCTTGACGACGTGATGGATGATCGCCCGTGGACCGCCGACGAACTCATGGGCGGCGGGGCTCGCCCGTCAAACCCCAATCCCGCACTTGCGCCTAAGCCCGCATCTGCGCCGACTCCTGCGCAGTCGCCTGTTTCGGCGCCCGCGCCTACGCCCGCACCCACTTCGGCGCCCACGCCCGTTCCCCGCCCCGCAAGCGACCCGTCCGAGACGGCGGCATTTCTCGCTGCAGCGACGCAGGGCAAATCGGCCGACAGCACTGTTATGTACAGCGCCCAGCAGTTGCCTGTTCCTGCGGCACGCAAGCCTCCGGTCGCAAGGCTCGATGAGCCCGTTGCCCATCAAGTTGCCTACGATTCCTGGGCTGCAGCCGATCTGGATGAGACCTCTACCGGCATGCCGGCGCTCGATGTTCCAGTTAACCCGCTGTTTGCCGCCAACACGAGCGCTGCGGACTATGGGGGCGGTGCGGCATATTCCGATTATTCCGATGACTATGCTGGCAACGGTCGCATCGAGACAGAGGATTATGGCACCGCATCGAGCGATTATCCCAACGATCCGTACGCTGCCACGCCTGCACCGGAATATGACCCGGAGGCCGCGTCCGCGCCGGCGTATACCAAAAGCACGGGCGAAGAGCGCTTCGCCGATTATTACGCCGAGGAAAAGGCGCTGCGTTTCTCGGAATTTCCGCAGGCTGTCAAGGTTGCCTTTATCGCCATTATCATTGCCCTGCTCGGCGTCATTGCGTTTGAGGGATTCCAGCTGTTCCGCGGCCCCACCCAAGCGGAGTCGGAGACCCAGCAAAAAGAGGACGATAACCAGTACCTGGACATCAACACCCTCAAGGGCGACCCCAACGACGGAGACGACGAATAACAAATGCCAAAAATTGAGGGTCGTAGACCAGATCAACCCCGTGCGCTCATTGCCGCACGGGGTTGATCTTTGTCCGCGCGTGCTGATAGACTCCATCGTGCCCGCAAGCAGCGGGCGCGTTTTATCCAGAGTCGGGGTAGAGAGTTGGCTCCACGATCCCGACGCCAACCGGCCAAGAGGCACGGTGGCCCTGCCAACATCGATGAAAGGAGTCCGTATGGACAATTTCTCTGTGCGCAGTGAGCGCAACTTCCACAACCTAGCCGCCAAGCCAAAACGAATGCATCTTCTGGACAAGCCGAACGGCTATGCCTCGGCCATGGTCAAGAGCAGTCTCCCCCACCAGATGCGCTTTACCGTGCAGGCGCTCGAGAAAGAGCTCTACACCGCCGGCGACCCGCACGTACTGCAGATCAAGCTGCTTGGAGACGACTCGCGCGAGCTGTCTAGCTGGAAGCTGTTTGCCGACGGCACGTGCGTCGCAAGCGGTTCGGGTGACTTTGCCCGCGAGTGCTTCTGCGAGGGAGCTGAGGTGTTTCTGGACCTGTGTCGCGACGCCGTCGAGACTGCCGAGCTGTGCCAGTGGAGCGAGAGGGAGTACGCGCTGTTGGGTGCCGCGCGCGGGATTGCGGGGGGGTGTAGGAACAGAAGCCTCATGACGGTGGCCTCAGCTGGAATGACGTATCGCTCGATAAATGATCTCAACAACGTAGCCGATGCGCCGCATTTCACCTCAAAGGCATTGAGCGATCAGGAGGCGTCCAGCATTTCTTTGATATCCCCAATTGATTGTTCCGAGAAAGTCTCTTCATGTCCTTATAATCGCCCTTACGAGAAACGTGGACGAGACAGGCGTCCATATGCCGTCTCTAAACTAACGAGCCGTTCGCGGAAAGAACATCTGGCTAGCATGGGCCAAAGATATACTGGTATCGCTGCAACAATTATGGAAGATCGGCACCACCAATGACCTCCTTGAAATTCTCCAGGCGCTTCGCGCTTAGCCTGCTCGCCTCGCTGTCCGCCACCGTAGCGCTTGCTTTGCCCTCAACCGCCCTAGCCGCGTCGGACCCGAACCCGCCCAGCATCTCCAACGTGACGATATCCGCGACGACAGTCACGGCCGGCTCCACGCTGCATGTCGGCTATAGCGTCGATGACCCTGACGGGGTACGGTCCGTCACGCCCATAGTCGAAGTCCTTGTCGAAAACGATACCGGAGACCATGGAATCAGTTCCCGTCTCGCCTTCTCGTCGACCGGCAACACGACCGCGGGCTTCGATATCTCCACCTCCCCGAGCGACCGGCCCTGCAGGTACCGGATCATCGGCCTCGGCGTGACCGATAGTCTTGGATGGGTTACCGATGTCTACGACACGACGTATGCCGAGGAGAAGGGGCTCGACTGTCCGACCTTCACCACCGACCCCCTCGAGTATGAGGTGACCGAGGGACCCGAGGACCAAAACCCGCCGACCGTGTCCTCCGTGTCGCTCTCGAGCAGGGAGGTCGCAACCGGTGCCGACTTCCACATCTCTTGGACCGTCTCCGATGCCGACGGCGTTCGCTCCGTTTCCCCCATACTGCGGCAGGGCTGGGAGAATTCGGACGACGGCTGCTCTGTTTCGTCAGCCTATTATCACGGAGGCTCGTCTATCGACGGGTTTGACCTCACATTCGACAGCAATAGGATCGGAAGGCACAGGCTGATCGGCCTTTCGGTCACCGATGGCCTAGGGTTCGAGACCGATGTGTACGAGAGTTCCTACGCCAGGGCCAACGGCATTTCGGGCGCGACTTTCTCGGTTGGCGACCCGAGCGAGCTGTGCTTCGAGGTGACCGGCAGCGCGATCGACCGGAACCCGCCCACGGTCTCGAACGTTTCCATCTCCGCGAAGAGGGTCCCCGTCGGCGGGATCCTCCGTATCTATTGCAATGTAGGCGACGCGGACGGCGTAAGGTCTGTCTCCCCGATCCTCGGCGACCCCGGCTATGTCGAGGACCCGAACTCTTTAAAGACCCGCAAAACGTTGAGCTGCAGCTACGATGCGGCAAGGGGCTATATCGAAATCGAGTTCCCCACGTCGCTCTCGATGGGCTCGTTTGAAATCCAAGCCCTCGCGGTCCTCGACAAGACGGGCCACGAGACCTTCGTCTACAGCTCCGCCTACGCCGAGCGTAACGGCAAGACCGGCGTTCAGACCTTTGATGTCGACGACGCGGGGGACGTCACCTTCGACGTGACCGCTCCGCTGTATGCCGCCACCAAGGGCGACGGGCAGGCGTATGCAAAGGACGGCGAGGCCGGTCTGACCTTCCGCTTCAGCGGTCCTCTCGATGAGTTCACGCGTCTCCTCGTGGACGGAACTGAGGTCTCCGCCGAGAACTACACCGCAACCAGGGGCAGCACGATTATCGAGCTCAGGCCGTCCTACCTGGACACGCTCGCCGGCGGCGGACACACCGTCACGGCCGTCTGGAAGGACGGGACGGCGACCGATGCGTCCTTCACCGTGGAGGGGAAGGCCCAAGGGGAGCAGGCGGGCGGAAAGACCGACGTAGATTCACCCGGCGACAACAAAAGTGATCCTGCCACTCCTGAAAAGGACGCCGACGAGGCGGCTACAAAAAAGTCGGGACGCACGACAGCCGATGAACCAAAGCTCGCTGCAACCGGCGACTCCACTTGGATGGCCAGCATCGCATTGGCCATGGCGGCCACGGCCTGCTTCACGGCAGCGAGAAGGCTTGAGCCCAAGCAGCATAGGCACGAACAGTAGCTCAAAGCGAACTCAACTGGGAAGGGCAGATGGATAGCCGTCCTTCTCTTATAATCAACCCAATCCGCTGAAATGCAATCAGTTAACGAGTTTCGCCAGACGCTCGGCCTCTACCCCGCTCTAGCAAGCCACCAGGCGATGAGATAATGCCCACGACTATCAACGTAAGCAAGGAGCGCGCTATGGCAGACAACGAGACCAAACCCTCGGCGAACGACGGCCGAGAGGAGCTCGTGGCAAAACAGCTCGCATCGACCAAAATCCACCTCGCGCTCACTCAGAAGCGGGTGGACGTCTCCGGCGCCATCAAGCTACCGCTCGAGCGAATTCCCCAACTCGGCGTGGCGTTCGCCTCGCTCCGCTCGATGTTTCGCACCGTCACCAACACGGTGAGTGTGCCCACGCTGCTCCAGGCGACTGACAAATATGGTAGCCCGCTCGATCCGTCGAAACTCAACACGTTCAAGGACGGCAGCGGTCTCACAGGGGGCTACCGCGACGCCGCCAAGGGCCTTGGGCAGGCGCGCTTCCACGTAGTCGAGGGCGACATCGCCACGAGCGTCACGCAGGTGCCTTACGATCCAACATCGCTATTCATGGCAGCCGCAATCGCGCAGATAAACCAAAAGCTCGACTCCATCCAGGAGTCCGTCGACGAAATGTTCGAGTACATGCGTCAGCGCGACAAGGCCAACATGCGTGGCAACCTCAAGACGCTCGCAGACATCCTCAACGGTTACGGCCTCAACTACGGCAACGCCACCTACATGGCAAACGCCCATATGAAGGTGCTCGACATCAAGCAGTCGTCCGCGCAGGACATGGAACTCTTCCGCTCGCAGGCACAGGCGGATCTGAAAAAGAAAGGGTTCATCGAGGTGCGAGACGGCTTGGGCAGACGCCTCGACAAGGTGCTCGACTACCTCAAAGACTGCCAGCTCGCCACCTACATCCACGCGTTCTCGCTGTTCCTCGAACCCATGCTCGCCCAGAACTTCGAGCCCGCAAAGCTCGCGGACGCCACTGCGAAGATCGAGGCTGATTCGATCGCGTACCGCGAGCTCTACACCGACTGCTACAACGCACTCGAAGCGGGGGCTGTCGACACCGTCGATGCGGCACTGCTGGGCGGTATCGCGTCCGCGGGCAAATTGCTCGGTCACGCCATCGCAAAGACCCCCGTGGGCGACCATACACTCATCGACGAGGCGCTCGAAGGCGCAGGAGAGAGCATCGGAAAGTTCAACGACAAGCAATCCGAGAAACTCCTCGAAAAGCTCCATCAGGCAAAGACGCCCGACGTCACGCCGTTCAAGCAGAGCGTAAAGGAGATCGACACCCTCTACAACCGCCCCGCGCAGATCGCCGTGGACGCCGAGAACGTCTACATCTTGCCTGCCAAGCAGCAGGAAGAGTAACGATACGCGACAGGCACGCGCCATGCAGACAGCTAACGCCCCTACCTTCCCGCCGCCTTCAGCTTCAGCAGCAGGTCACCCAGCTCGGGGCACTTGCTGGAAAGGCGCGTCTGGACTCGCTCGCCCATCCCCCACCGCTGGCGGACTTCCTGGGCGCGCGGGCTCACGCGGTATTCCCCGTCCATCATCTGCTTGAACAGCTTGGCGGTCACGCGCGCATCGGCCAGGGCACTATGGGCGTGGCCCGTCGACTCGTCGAACTCGATGCCAAACCACGTCGCCGCGTCACTCAAAGAGACGCACCCGTGGCTGCCCACGTCCATGATCGAGGTGTAAAACGCCTGCAGGTCGGCCCAGTCCGTAGGAAAAGCGGAGAGGTCGATGTGCTTTGCCTGGCACTCGGTCAAAAGCTGTCGCCGGTCCGCCCCGCTCCAGCAAACCACCTGGGCGGAGTAGCGACCGATCCAATCGCTTAGCCTTTTAATCACCATGTAGAGCGGATCGGCCATCGCGGTGTCCACGGCCGATATCCCCGTGAGCTCGCGGACGGGATACGCAACGCCTTCGGTAAATTCCGTCTGCACAAACTGCGAGAACTCGCCCATAACGTTGCCGTGGTAATCGAGCTTGACGGCGCCTACCTCAATAATCTCGTTGCGCAGTCCACGGCGTTGGCGCTGCTTTGGCACCGGCGCAAACTCAAAGTCCAGCACAATCTGGCGCGCAAAGTTCGTCGTATCGATAGCCGAGATACACGGCGTCTTTTCAGCTGACACGGTTAGGGCCTTTCTCCGTTGCCTGCCGCTCGCTACATAGGCGGCTACATTGCCGTAAGGATAGGCGCCCGTGCGGACATGAAAGCGGGGCGCAATGCCACGCGCGCCAGGCACACGCCATGCAGTCGACCCCAAGAGCGCCGCCCACTCTATTCAAATGGATGAAAAAGATTGAGGCCCGGTGACTTGAATCAGCGGTCATCCCGGGCCCATCAGAGCTCGTAGAGCTCTTGGTTGCTTTGATCTCGCTCTTCACGGCGCTTATCGAACTTTCCGAGGCACTCAAGCAGCATTCGAAGCATAACAAGTCGCTGCCATTAAGGCACTGACCTCTTGACCAAGCAACGGCGCTGCCCAGCTCTCCAGAACTTGGGCTGCCGCCAACTTTATTCTATCCGCGAGCATCTGGTTTACCAAATGGATTTTCGGTAAAGGAAGCACGGCACGTCCGCAAAACCACTACGCCCCAAGTGCCGCCATGGGGATCACCGCCACGCCGTCGTCGCGTGTGTAGGCAATGCTCCCCTTTCCAACCACGACCGCCAAAAACGCCGGCGCGGCATTCTGGGCGGCAGGATTGGAGAGCACTTTCCTCTCCAGCGCCTTGAGATTTCTCGCTCCATCGTCTGCTTTCGCATCACTCAGCTTGACCTCGATGGCTCCCCAGCGCCCGTCGTGCTCAACGATCAGATCGACCTCAAGGCCCTTCTCATCTCGGAAATAATGGACACTGTTGTCGACACCGCCGTAGGTGGAAAGGAACACGCGCACGTCGCGCAGGACGAGATTCTCAAAGAGCATCCCCAGCGTTTGCATATCGCCAAGCAGCCGCTCAGGGGTAGCCCCCAGCAACGCCGCCGCAAGTGACGGGTCACAGAAGTAGCGCTTGGGGCGCACGCGAACGCGGGCCTTCGAGCGCATGGGCGGCTCCCATCCGCACAGGTCCTCGGTCAGCTTGAGCCTGTTGAAGAGGTCCAAGTACGCAGCGATGGTCCTCTCGTCGGGGCCCGCCTCACCGTACGAGGCGTCCTTTACGAGCGTCTTGTACGTGACAGCCTGGCTCTCGTTCATGGCAAGAGCTCGCAAAAGGCCGTGTGCAAGCTCGGGCGACATGCCCTCGTCCAGCACGTTGACGTCGAGCACCGAGTGCACGTACTGGCTTGCCGTCTCTCGCGCAAGATCTTCCGAAAGCCCAAGATTTGCAGGCCAACCGCCCCTGCAGCACCAGCGGGCGACGTCATCCACCGTGCTCTCGCGACGCTGAGGGGCAAAATCCTCGCCCTTAAAGAGGCTTGCCAGTGACACGAGCGGCTCGCCGTCGCCCGACTCACACAGGGCCATGGGGCGCATTGACAGACGGGCGATCCTACCCGTGCCGGAATGACGAACATGGCTGCGCTCCTCGCTTTTGAGCGCGGTCGAGCCCGTGAGCAAAAGTGTCCCCCGTTCGTTGCCGCTCGCGTCCACGAAACGCCGGGCGGCATCCCAAACCTCGGGCACCTCCTGCCATTCATCGACCAGGTGTGGCGCATCGCCGATGAGCGCCAGGCTTGGGTCGACCTCTGCCGCCGCACGCTGCGCAGGCTCATCGAGCCTGGAGACGCTCGCCGAGCGAGAGAGCGCCGTCCAGGTCTTGCCGCACCATTTGGGGCCGTTGATCTCCACACAGCCAAACGCCCGCATAAGGGTGTCGAGGCGCTCCTCTATGAGCCGGGGCCTATATCCCTTTTGGGTCAATCTCTTTGGTGCATCCATAGACGGCCGTCCCTCTCTATCACGCGATATGCGAAATTACGCCATTCTCAATGCTGATTTTACGCTACTTTCAATGTAGTTTTTACGCCATGACAGATGTAGTTTTTACGCCATTTTCATTGAAGGTTTCACGCTTGGCATCCTTAGCGCGACCCATTCCGAGCATCACATCAGAGCGCGCTTGGTTATCTCCGCTCGCACATCTCGGCAAACGAAATCAGCTTGGTATCCCCCCTGTTCGCCGCAGCTTCCTGACATCCTTGCGTAAAGCCGCGCTTCGAGAAGATCACGTAGCTTTTATGCTGCCGTCTAAAGAGCTCGCTTCGGTGCACGAGCTTTCGCAGCACGTCTTCGCCCACCGGCTCATTGCGCCATTTGCACTCCGCAAACAGCGCAGTGCCCTCGCCATCGTCAACAATCAAGTCGATTTCTTCCTGCGTATGCGTGCGATTATCCGTCCCCCACCAGCGCCCGACGCTCGCCGGAACCACATCGAGCTGGCCCGCGCGCGCGAGTTCGTACACGTATTGTCTGCATATAAGCTCAAAGACCGTACCCATGTAATCCGATACGTGCGGCTCAATGCGCTTATATGCCATCTCGGCCATATCGTTTTGAATCAGCCCGATGTTCTGCGGCACAAACTTGTACCAGAACCTAAACATCTGGTCGCTCAGCAGATACACGGCTCGCTTATTGCTCGTCTCGTTTAGGGGCAGCTCGCGCTCGACAATCCCAAGCGACGCCAGCTTATCCACATAGCTCTTTACGTTGCTCGCAGGGATCCCCGTAGAGCTCGCAATCTCCGAGATCTTCGAGCGCCCCTGGGCAATTGCTTGCACGATCGCATCATATTGCTCGGGATTGCGGCACTCTTGCAACAGCAGGTTACTCGGCTCCTCAAAGAGATAGCCCGTAGGAGTAAGAAAAAGACGTTTGACGTTGTCCTTGAGCGGCGCAGCAGGATCGACTTTCTCGATATATGCAGGAATGCCGCCCGTCATGCCATAGCAAACCGCAGCGTCTTCGCGACCCATGCTCTGCCACAGGCCGAGGGTCGTCGTAAAATCGAGCGGCATGATCTTAAACTGGGCCGTTCGCCTACCGTATAGTGGGCTCTCGTAGCCCAGCACCTGCTCTTCCATGAACGAAAGCGACGACCCGCACAGGATAAGCATGAGCTTGGTCTCTTTGTACAAGTGATCGATCTTGTCTTGCAGCAACGAGCTGATCTCGGGATTCGATTGGGCGAGATAGGGATACTCGTCAATCACGACAATCAAACGTTCCGTGCGAGCCATGGTGGCCAATGCATCGAACGCCTCGTCAAAACTACGAAACGACACACCTGCAGCACCAACCGAACCCGCAAGTATCGCCTGGCTAAAGCCGTGCAGGTTTGCCTCCGCATTGGTACGACGAGCTTGAAAGTAAATAGCCTTCTTGCCTTGGATGAACTCTGTGATAAGGCGCGTTTTGCCCACACGACGACGGCCGTAAATCACAGGCATCTCAAAGGAGTCCGTGCCATACAGTCGATTGAGCTCGGACATTTCCGCCGTTCTTCCGATAAACATAGGGCCATCCTTCCTTTACGTTATAGCTAGCTATATTATACCTTCCTATAATATAGCTAGCTATAACGTAATTCGACAAGCGGCGCACGCAAAAGGGTCGGTACACCACCGCACGTGGACCGTTCCGGAAAATGTATCCCGTTCTGGAGCCAAAAACTGGGCCGTAGTTTCCGCCAAACATGCCATCCGGAAAGCGCGTCCCGTTCCGAGCGGCAATTCCGGGTCACGGTTTCCTCAGGTACAAGACGACGATCCGCAGCCCTTATCACATGCCTTCAAATATGCGATCCAGAAACACAAAACAGCAGATAGAATGCTCTTTTTCAAAAAGTACACGTCCCGAAACTTACCAAGACTTCATATCCAGCTACCGTTCACGGTCGCCGATTACCGCCCACCGATTCAAACAAGAAATATGTCGCCAAAAGCAGGTCATCTACCTGCATGGTTAGATTTTGGTCAGCTTTTGGTCAGCTGAGCGGCAAGTTCCAGCTGATACGTTTTTGCTACCCAAAAGGAGGCGGTAGCTCATGACCCATTGTAATGACCAGCTCATCGACCAACTGCTCACTCAAGCCGAACAAGAGGGGCGCTGTCTGATTCCCCCGAGCACGGCGATCCGAAAAGCGCTCCTTCGGCGCACCGGCGGCACGGTTGTCTCGCCCATGCCGGGGTTGTTTGCGCGAAAAACACGCTGGGATGAACTCAACCGAGCGCAACGCCATTGCGAGATTATCCGCGCCCTTGCGATCATCCATCCCGATTGGACGTTCTGCTCGTTTTCGGCAGCTTGCCTGCTGGGGCTCGAGGTCTCGTGGCGACACCTGAACGTCGTGCATGTTTGCAGCTCGACAAAGCCGTCGGCTCGTCCGGGCGCACATATTCAGCGACACCAGATTGAGCCGGCCGGAGCAATACGCAGGGCCGGCATATCGGTAACGTCGCCCATCCAAACGGCCACAGATTGCCTGCTGCAAACTGGTTTTGCCGACGGCATGCCCATTGCCGATTCGGCGATCTCAAAGCTCGACGTTGCGCCGGAACAGCTGATGGAGGCCGTCGAGCAACGAGTGACCGCCCGCAATGATCGCGCGATTCGCACCGCCCTCACAACGCTTCGATATGCCGACGCCCGCGCCGAGAGCGGCGGGGAATCGGTCGCCCGAGCCGTCATGATCGAGACGGGCTTTGCACCCGACTGGCTTCAATACGAGCTGACGGACCCCTTCGATTCGGCCAAGCCCATACGAACGGACTTTGCCTGGGAGCGCCAGGCGCGGGAACTCACGCTGGGCGAGCTCGACGGGCTCATCAAATATACCGACCAGACCATGCTGGCCGGACGCACCACCGCCGAGGCGCTCGTTGCCGAACGACAGCGCGAGGCGCACCTATCGCTCTACGGTCACCCTCTGCTGCGCTTTACCATGAACGAGGTCCGCTCGACAGGAATGCTCGCCAAAAAGCTGCAGACGGCAGGCATCCGGCAGACCGCGCTGCCGACATGGCTCAACGAGGTAGACCTGTAGGAGCTGCTAAGCCACGCATCGCCAGATCGCATCCCCCTATCTGGGCCGCGTTTTCCCAACGACCACGCCAACGGAAAGCGCGTCCTAGCCTGGACGCTCAAAACGGGATGCACTTTCCGGATGGCGGGCCTAGCGGAAAGCGTGTCCCGGAATCAGGTCTCGGAACGGGTCGTGCTTTCCGGTTGAGTCCTTCAGCGGAAACCGCATCCCGGAATAAACGCTCAAACTGGGATGCACTTTCCAAACGGCCGGCCAGCGGAAAACGAATCCCATTCTGAGCGTCGAATCCGGGATACAGTTTCCGTTTGAAGCCCCGTCTGGAAAGTACGTCCCATTCTGGAGCCGAAATCTGGGACGCAGCTTCCGCATGCGAAGGCGCTCCAAACAAAAGGCCTCGGCTCGCGATGGAGCCGGGGCCAAAGGCGCAGCGTATGTAGTTGATGTTGAGCGCGAACGGCCCGTCAACAATGGCCGTCCACGCTCTACCCTACCCGCGGCGACGGGCGCGGCTGTACGGCGTATCCACCATGGGCAGATCCGGACGCAGCTTGCCGTCGAATGCGCGATAGGCGTTCTGCACGGCGGGCGCCGTGGGGATCGTTGCGATCTCGCCAATGCCCTTGCCGCCATATGCCACGGGCAGCAGCTCGTCCTTCTCCACGTAAATGGCGTGGATATCCGGAATCTCGGGCGCACGGAACAGCCCGAGCGTACCGTACCTTGCCTGGGGTACGCAGTCCTTGAGCGGCCAGTCCTCGGTAAGCGCATAGCCCATACCCATGAGCACGCCACCTTCGATCTGACCTTGGATGGAGATGGGGTTGACCACCTTGCCGGAATCGTGCGCGGCATAAACCTCGCTCACGCGACCGTCATCATCCAAAATGACCACATGTGTGGCAAAGCCGTAGCAGATGTGGCTCTTGGGATTGGGAACGTCGGCGCCCAGCTTGTCGGTCGGCTCCAGGTACACGTAGCCAAACTCGCATCCCTCGAGCGCCTTGATGGCGGCCGCGGGATCCTGAGGATGCATACCCTGGCCGGCGACGAGCTCCTGCGTGTGCAGCTGATAGGCGCGACCGTCGTCGTACTCGATCTTGACGCCGTCGCCATGCGCATTCACGGGAGCGGCGGGCGCAGACTTGCCGGCCTCGATATCAAGCATGGCATCGCGCAGCAGGAAGGCGGCACCGCGCACGGCCTCGCCGGTCACGACCGTCTGACGCGAACCAGACGTGGTGCCGGAGTCGGGAGCGTTCTCGGTGGAGCACTCGCCGTTGGCGATGCAGCGAAGCGGCAGGCCGCATGCCTCGGCAACGTCTTGCAAAAAGACGGTGTTACAGCCCTGGCCAATGTCGGACGTGGCGGCATAGACCACGGCCGCGCCGTTCTCGATGCGAATCTTGCAGCGGCCGGCATCGGGCAGGCCCACGCCCACGCCGGCGTTCTTCATGGCGCAGGCAATGCCGGCGTGTCCGGGATGCGCATAGTAGGCATCCTTGACCTCGAGCAGTGTCTCCTTCAGCGCCGTGGAGCAGTCGGCAATCTGACCGTTGGGCAAAACCTCGCCCGGCTCGATGGCGTTGCGGTAGCGAATCTCCCACGGATCCAGGCCGACCTTCTCGGCCAGCAGGTCGATTAGGCTCTCGAGCGCAAACTCGGACTGGCAGACGCCAAAGCCACGGTACGCGCCGGCGGGCGGGTTGTTGGTGTAGTAGCCATAACCGCGAATGTCGGTGTTCTGGTACTTGTAGGGGCCGACAGCATGCGTGCAAGCGCGCTCGAGCACCGGGCCGCACAGCGACGCGTAGGCGCCGGTATCAAAGTTGATCTCGCAGTCCAGGCCGGTAAAGTTGCCCTCGGCGTCGCAGCCCAGTGTAAAGGTGCCGTCCATGGCGTGGCGCTTGGGATGAAACGCGAGCGACTCGGCGCGCGTGAGCTTGCACTTCACAGGACGCTGGAACTTATATGCGGCGAGCGCGGCCAGGTGTTGGATGGACACATCCTCCTTGCCGCCAAAGCCGCCACCCACGAGCATGGTCTCGACGACCACGCGCTCGGGCTCGTTGTCCCAGCCAAACATGTGGGCACACTCTTTGCGCGTATCGTAGGCACCCTGGTCGGTCGACTGCACCTTGACGCCGTTCTTGTACGGGAAGGCAACGGCGCACTCGGGCTCCAAGAAGGCATGCTCGGTAAAGGGCGTGGTAAAGCGCTGCGTCACGGTAAACGCGCTCTCTGCCAGCGCCTTGGCGGCGTCGCCGCGCGTCACGTGACGGCTCTGGCACACGTTGTCCTTGAGCTCCACCGTGTTGCCAAAGGCAAAGAAACTGTCATGCAGGCGCGGCGCGTCGGCGGCCTTGGCCTCGGCGATGTTGCGCACGGGCTCCAGAGGCTCGTAATCGATCTTTACGAGCTTCTTGGCCTTCTCGAGCGTCGCCTCGTCCTCGGCGACTACCAAAACGATGGCGTCGCCCACGCAGCGGGTGATATCGCCCTGGGCGATCATGACGTCCCAGTCCTGGATAAGGTGGCCGACCTGGTTGACCGGCACGTCCTCGGCTCGCAGGATGCCCACCACACCGGGCAGGGCCTCGGCCTTGGAGGTGTCGATGGAGAGCACGCGGGCGCGCGGATACTTGGAGCGAACGGCGCTGGCATAGGTCAGGCCCGGCTGATCGAGCTCGTCGATGTCGTCGGGATACTTGCCCTCGCCGAGCACCTTCCTGCGCACGTCGATACGGAAGGCGCGCTTGCCCACGCCGTAGTCATCGCCGCGCTCCAGATCCTCGTCGATCTGCTTTTCGCCACGGAGCACCGCAGCTGCCAGCGAGATGCCCTCGATAATCTTCTTGTAGCCGGTGCAACGGCAGACATTGCCGCGGATGGCGTACTTGATCTGCTCCTCGGTGGGCTCGGGGTCCTCGGCGATGAGCGCTGCACCCGCCATGACCATGCCGGGGATGCAAAAGCCGCACTGCACGGCGCCCACGGCGCCAAAGGCGTACACGAAGGCCTCGCGCACGTCCTCGGGCAGGCCCTCGACGGTCACGATGTTGCGGCCGGCGGCAAGCGCGGTGGTCAGTACGCACGCCTTGACGGCCGCACCGTCCACATGGATGGTGCAGGTGCCGCAGGCGCCCTCGGAGCAGCCGTCCTTGGCGGAGTGAATGTGCAGGTCGTCGCGCAGATAGCGCAGCAGTGGTTTATTCTCCGTCGTCGTGTGCTCGACACCGTTAACGGTAAAAGTGAATTCCTGTGCCATGGTGATTCCCTTCTACACGCCGGCGGCGATGCCGGTGCGGTCGTGGATGGCGCCATGAGGGCAGACGACGGCGCACATGCCGCACGACAGGCAGTCCACGCCGTCGATATGGGCGCAGTTGTCCTCGATGCGGATAGCGCCGGCAGGGCACTTTTTGGCGCACATACCGCAACCGATGCAGCTCGTGTCGCAGATCTTGCGCGCAATGGCGCCCTTATCGGTGTTGTTGCAGCGCACCAGAATGTTCTGGTAGCCGGGAACGAAGGCAATCACGCGCTGCGGGCACGCCATGCCGCACAGGCCACAGCCCGTGCACTTGGAGCGATCCACGCGGGCGATGCCATCGACCAGCGCAATGGCGCCGTGGGGGCAGGCCGCGACGCAAGCGCCACAGCCAATGCAGCCTTCGCTGCAGCGGGCGTCGCCGCCTGCGGAGGCGCAACCGCTTCCGCAGGCAACGTAGGCCACGTTATGTTGAATGGATTTGGCCATAAGAGACTCGCCTATTTCTTAAGAAGGTACGAATAGTTGTCGCGCACAGCCCTGATGGTCAGGCGGACGGCCTCGGGAAGACCGGTGTTGACGGCATCGACCGAGACGGTGCGGACCGTGCCGGCCACGCGGACCTTAAAGTGGTCCTCGTCCACCGCCAGGAAGCCCTCGTTCTCGGAGTTCTCCATGTCCTGCTCGCTCCAGAACAGGGTGAGCTTGTCCTTGCAGGGACGACCCTCCTGGTAGGGACAGAACACGGCGCAGTTGCCGCACTCGTTGCACATGCCGTCGACATGGACGACCTGATGCTTGGCCAGGCCCGGCACCTTAATGGCAACGTTGGCGCGGTTGGGGCACACGTCGCAGCAGACCTCGCACAC
Source organism: Collinsella aerofaciens (assembly GCF_015670745.1). GTDB lineage: Bacteria > Actinomycetota > Coriobacteriia > Coriobacteriales > Coriobacteriaceae > Collinsella > Collinsella aerofaciens_T. The sequence goes on from NZ_JADPCH010000001.1 coordinate 182,182, forward strand.
CGAGCCGCAGCCCAGGCAGCGGGTCTTGGTGCAGTTGCGCTTGTCGCGGCACAGCGACCCCTTGCGCTCGTAGCAGGTGTCCTCGCGGCCGGCCTGCTCGTTACAGTCGGCGTACTTGTTAAAGTCCACGCCGGCGATGGCACGAGCGACCTCGGCGGCATCGGCGATGGCCTCGACCACGGTGGCAGGACCGCGGCGGCAGTCGCCCGCAGCCCAGACGCCCTCGACGCCGGTGGAGGTGGCGGCAAGGCGGCCGCGACGGTCGTGCTCGACGCCCGCGGCATCGTACAGGCTGGCATCGATGCCCTCGCCCACGGCGCAGATCACCGTGGTGGCGGGAAGCTCGATGGTCTCGCCCGTGGCGGCGGGGCTGCGACGGCCGCTTGCATCCGGCTCGCCAAGCTCCATAACGTCGCAGGTCAGCACGGCGCCGTTGAGCGCCTTAGGTGCCAGCAGCTCGCAGAACTCAACGCCGTCGGCAAGAGCAAGATCGAGCTCTTCCTCGTCGGCGGGCATCTGCTTCTTGGTGCGGCGATACACCAGGCGCACGTTCTTCACGCCGGCCAGGCGCTTGGCCACGCGGGCCGCGTCCATGGCGGTGTTGCCGGCGCCAATGACCACGACGTCCTCGCCCAGCTCGAGCTTCTCGCCCTTCTTGGCGGCCTCGAGGAACTCCAGCACATCGAGCTCGGCGCCCTCGCCCAGGCCCGCAGAGCCGGGCATCCAGGCACCGGTGGCCACGACCACGTCGGTAAAGCCTTGAGCCTTGAGTTCGTCGATGGAATCCACGCGAGCGTTGAGCTGCACCTTGGCGCCAAAGGCTAGGCAGAGCTCGGCATCGTGGGAGATATCGTCGCTCGCGATGCGGAACTCGGGAATCACGTGACGGACCACGCCACCGAGCGAATCGCGGGCCTCAAAGATGGTGACGGGCACGCCGGCACGCGTCAGGAAGAACGCCGTCGCCAGGCCGGCCGGGCCGCCGCCGATAACGGCAACGTTGCGCTCGCCGTCGTTTGCGATGGCCTGGGCACGCAGCTTGGGCAGCACGGCGGTCATGGCCTCGCGGGCGGCCTTGAGCTTACTGGCGCGAATCTGGGCGCCCTCGGGCTCGTAGAACGCACGCTCGCAGGCACAGCCGCAGGGATGCGGGCAGATGGTGCCGGTAATGAACGGCAGAGCGTTGCGCTCGATGATGATGTTGAGCGCGTCCTCGTAGCGGCCCTCGTCAACAGCCGCCAGATAGGCGGGAATATCCTGCTGGATGGGGCAGCTCGTGCGGCACGGCGTGGTAAAGCAATCGGAAAGCGGGCTCTTGCCGGCGACCTTGCGGTCGGGCAGCGGGCGCAGCGGCTTCTTGTAGAGCGGATTGGCGAGCGAGTCGGTCTGGATCGCAGTCACGGCCTCGAGAGAGACGCCCGCGAACGGCTTGCCGTCCAGGTCGGTAAACTCGCCGGCCATCTGGCTAAAGCGCTCGTAGCCACCAGGCTTGAGCACGTCGGTCGCCAGGGTGACGGGCCAAATGCCGGCATCGTACAGGGCGCGGATGTTGTAGACCGTGGCACCGCCGGAGTAGCTGATGCGCAGTTTGCCATCAAACTGCTCGGTAATGCGGCGGGCAGCCTCGATGGTCAGCGAGAACAGCGAACGGCCGGACATGTACATCTCGGTGGAGGGTAGCTCGTTCCTCGTCACGTCGACGGGGAACGTGTTGGTCAGCTTGACGCCAAACTCCAGGCCGCGCTCGGCGCACAGGGCAATCAGGCGCTCGAACATAGGCACGGCATCGGCCCACTGCAGGTCCTCGCGGAAGTGCGTGTCATCGAAGACGATGTAGTCAAAGCCCAGCTCGTTGAGGCGCTGGCGAGCAAACTCATAGCCCAGCAGCGTGGGGTTGCACTTGATGTAGGTGTTGAGACCCTTCTCGGTAATCAGATAGGTCGCGATGCGCTCGATCTCCGCCGGCGGGCAGCCATGCAGGGTAGACTCGGTAATGGAGTTGGAGACGCGCGCCGGGATGGACTCGACAAACGCGGCATCGACATGCTCAAACTTGTCCAGGTTAGCGAGCGCCCACGTGCGGCACTCGTTCCAAACCTCGGAGCCGCTGGCGTCCTTCATGCCCTCAATGTACGCATCGACCTTGGGGCTCTTGATGCCCTCGAGGTCATAACCCACGGACATGTTGAAGACAAAGCCGTCCGGACTGCCCAGGCCGTACTCGCGAGCGATCAGGTGGCAGGCAAACCATGCCTTCACGTACTCGGCAAAGGCCTGCGGAACCTCGAGCTCGGTCGACCACTCGCAGTTGTAGCACTCGTCCTGCGCCACGATGCAGGGCTTGTTCACACACTTGGAGAGCTCCTCGCCGTCCATAACCTGAACGGTCTTAAGCTCAAAGAAGCGGGAACCGGCCACATAAGAGGCCACGATGTTCTGGGCAAGCTGCGTGTTGGGACCGGCGGCCGGGCCAAACGGAGTCTCGATGCGCTCGTCAAAAATGGGAAGCGCGCCCTCCTGGTTGGTCGTGACCATCTTGCGCACGCCAAAGACGGCGCCCTGAGTCTTGTGCTCCTCGATGATCCAGTTCATCAGCTGCGAAAACGGGATCGGCCTCATGATGTCGCTCATGGTGAGCTCCTCTCTGTAACGCCCGGCGAGACCGCGCGGCGGGCGCAAATACGGTGTAGCGCTAGCACAGCGCCGGCGACCCCGCGGAGGCCGCCTATGCGCGCGCCGGATGTGGCGAAACATCCGACGCGCGCGAATCTACTTGTGAATTAGTAGGTGCGATCGTTGAGCGTGCTCCAGAGCTTCTTGGACTCGGCCGTGGTCCACGCGTTGATCTTGTCCTCATCAATGCCAACGAACTCGCGATCCTTGTACAGGACGCGGCCGTTGATGATGGTGGTGCGGCAGTTTTTGCCCATCATGCCAAAGAGCATGTGGCCGTCGATATTCTCCTCGCTCAGCGGCGTAAAGGGCTTGTAGTCCATAACGATAACGTCGGCGGCAGCGCCGGCCTCTAGCACACCGAGCTTGCGATCGAAGTACTTGCTCGCCATCTTGGCGTTGTTCTCGAACAGCATCGTCATGGCCTCGCACCAGCCCACGTTGGGCATGGCGGCGTTGTGGCGCTGAATAATCAGGAAGACCTTAAGGCTCTCGAGCATATCGTGGGTGTAGGCGTCGGTGCCCATGCACACGGGGATGCCGCGGCGGAAGAACTCGAGCACGGGGGCGCAGCCCACGGCGTTGCCCATATTGGATTCGGGGTTGTTGACCAGCCAAGTGCCGGACTCCTTGACGATGTCCATCTCGGCAGGCGTCACGTGGATGCAGTGGCCCAGCATGGTGTCGGGACCCAGCAGGTTGTGCTGCAGCAGGCGCTCGACGGGGCTGATGCCACCGCGGTTGAGGCGGGAGTCCCACACGTCGTTCATGCCCTCGCACACATGGATGTGGAAGCCGGTCAGGCCGTTGTTGGCCTCGGCCATCTTATCCATGGTCTCGTCCGAAAGCGTAAAGGTAGCATGTCCGCCAAACATGGCGGCGATCATGTGGTTGTCGTTATCGCGACGCTCCTTGGCGGCCCACTGGGCAAATTCGGCGTTCTCGGCAATGGCCTGGTCGCACTTTTCCTGGCCGCGGCGATCGGAGACCTCGTAGCACAGGCACGAACGCATGCCCAGCTCCTGAGCTGCATCCTTAATGGTAAAGAGGCTTCCCGGAATCTCGCAGAAGCTCGCATGGTGATCGAAGATCGTGGTGACGCCATCGCGGATGGAGTCCAAAATCGTAGCATAGGCGCTGGCCTTGGTGCCGTCGAGCGTCAGGTTGTCGTCGATCTTCCACCACTGCTGCTCGAGATTCTCCAAGAAGTTGGTGGGGTTGCAGCCCTTAATGGCAAGGCCGCGGGCCAGACCCGAGTAGATGTGGGTGTGGCAGTTGATGAGTCCGGGCATGATGAGGTTGCCCTGGGCATCGACGTACTCGGCATCCGGGTACTTGGCCTTGAGCTCGCGCTCGGGGCCCACTTCGACGATCGTATCTCCGTCAATGGCGACCGCACCGTTTGGAATAAACGGGGTCTGAGCGTTGCGGGTAAAGACGGAACCGTTAGCGACCAGAAGCATGGATGCTCCCTTCAACATCAGAGGCGGGGTTTGACACCTCTGACATGGCGGAGTGCGAAGCGCCGGCCTACACCGGAAACGGGCCCTCTCCCGTCAACGCTTCACCAAAGGGACAAACCCTTTGAAGTGCGGCTTGGTGCCGCATGGCGTCGGCGGACGAGGCGATGCGTCCGCCGACGAATAGCACCGAATTGGTTACTTCTTGCTCTCGGGCAAGACCAGATCCACGGCAGCGTCCTTGGCAGCATCGATGTGCTGAGCCACGACCGGCGTCTGCGGAAGGATCAGGTTAAGGACAATGGCCATGATGGCGGTGGGGGTTACGGCATTGGAGCCGATGACGGTGGACACCCAGGCGGGCATACCCTCGCCGGCAAGGCAACCGCTGGCCATCCAGATACCCAGGCCAAAGACGACGGAGGTGCCGACGATGGTGGTAGTGCGCTGCGTGAGGCCCTCGCGGGTGAACATGCGCACGCCGTTCATGGTGATGGTGCCAAAGACGCCGACGGTCGCGCCGCCGATGACGGGCTGCGGGATAGCGGAAAGGACGGCAGAGAGCTGCGGGAACAGACCGGCGATGGCAAAGACGGCCGCAATGATCACAAAGACCCACTTGTTGACGACCTTGTTGGAGCAGATGATGCCCACGTTCTGGCCAAGGGCGCTGGTGGGAAGACCGCCCAGCAGACCGCCGACCATAGAGGTGAGGCCCTGGGACACGATAGCGCCGGAGAGCTCGCGCTCGGTGGGCATACGGTCGATGGAGCCCAGGCAGGCGGCGGAGACGTCACCGATAACCTGGATGGCAACCATGGGGAACACGACGGCGAGGGTAATGCAGACCTCGGGATCAAACTCGAGCGCGTAGGGCATGAGCTTGGGAAGAGCGAAGACCTGAGCGGTGGCGACGCTGGAGAAGTCGATCATGCCAAAGGGGATGGAGACGATCATGCCAACGATCATGCCAAAGAACACGGATCCCAGCTTGAGCGTGCCCTTGCCAAAGTTGGCGAGCGCAAAGACCACGGCGAAGGTGATAAGAGCGACGCACCAGGCCTGCGGGGTGCCCCACAGCGGCGTACCCATACCGCCGGCCATATACTTGACGGCCGTGGGATACAGCGAAACGCCGATGGAGAAGATGACCGTACCGGTCACGACGGGCGGGAACAGCCACTTGATCTTGCTGTAGGCCAGACCAAAGAGGACCGCGACGGCGCCGCCGACGATCTCGCCACCCAGCAGCGCACCAAAGCTAAAGCCCGAGGCACCCATGGCCTGCAGGGCCGGCAGGAACGCGAACGAAACGCCCATGACGATGGGCAGGCCGCCGCCGATGCGACGGAAGGGAGCGAAGGCCTGAAGGGCCGTGTCGATCGCCGAAAGAATGAGCGCGACCTGGATGATGTCGGTACTCTGCTGGCTATTAAAGCCGTAGACGCCGGCCATGATGACCGCCGGGGTAATGATGCCGGCAAACGATGCCAGTACGTGCTGAAGGGCACACGGGATCATTTCCTTAACGGGAGGCATGCCTTCGCGAGTGAACAGGGCTTCAGTGCCGTTCGTAACCGTCTCCTGGGTCATTTGACCACCAATCCTCGAAGTAGTTGTTTTCGCATCTGACGCTCTATTGTGACGCAGTGCGGGGTTGAGGTTGTGCCTTCATTGCATATCGTATTAAAGATGATTCTCATTCTCAATAATAATTTTTTGTTATCAGACTATTCTTCAGCTGAAATTACGCATTTCCGCAGTTCAGGAAAGTGTCTGGTCAAAATAACATCTAACATTTCTTTTGGTCAACCGTTTACCGCTAAATTCCTACCGTTCGTCTGCATTACGCAATGTACCTGCGGATATACGAGATGATGGGCAGCGTGTTACCATGAGAAAAAATTGTTATGAACATTTCCGATTTCACCCAAAGGAGTTGCCCGTGAACGAGACCGTACGTCGCTTTTTGCCGATGGTCGATTTTCTGGAGCAGATACTCGGCAAAAACAGCGAAATCGTGCTGCACGATTTCTCGGATCCCGACCACGCCATCGTCGATATTCGCAACGGCATCGTGAGCGGCCGCAAGGTCGGCGGTCCCGCCACCGATCTGGCACTCAAGATCATGCACGACGCCAAGTATCGCGACCTGCCGTTTATTACGGGCTACGAGGGGCGCGGTGCCGGCGGCAAGACGTTGGAGTCAGCGACGTACTTTATCCGCGAGAATGATGAGATCGTCGGTATGCTCTGCGTCAACACCGACCTCTCGACCGTGCGCTCCATCAACGCCATGGCGCAGCAGCTCATGGCGTGCTTCGACGCGGCGCCGACGCGCACGGAGCCCGCCCCTATCGAGGTCGAAAGCCTTTCGGAGTCTACACAGGAGCTCATCGACCGCAGCATTGCCGAGTTGCTGAGCGCGCGCGGGCTGGATGTAGCGTCGCTTGGTCAGAGCGACCGCGTGGACGTCATTCGCCACCTCAACGGTAACGGGGTGTTCATGCTCAAGGGCGCCGTGGCCTGCGCCGCCGCCGCGCTGGGCATCTCTGAGCCCAGCGTCTACCGCTACCTGCAAAAAGTCCGCAAGGAAGGCTAACGAGCAAAATGGAGTGCGGCTCCACAAGCGATCCGTCACTTGATAAAAGACCCTGCAGCTCGCACGCGCTGCAGGGTCTTTTTGCATGTCATGTTTAGTTGTGGCCAACGCCTTAGAGAGCGGCAACGACCTCGATCTCGACCAGACCGCCAGCCGGAAGGGCGGCAACCTGGAAGGCGCTGCGCGCGGGGAACGGGGCCTCAAACTTGGAGGCGTAGATCTCGTTCACGGCGGCGAAGTCGGCGATGTCGGCCAGGTAGACCGTGGTCTTGACGACATCGGCAAAGGTAGCGCCGGCAGCGGTCAGCAGGGCCTCGACGTTGGCGAGGGACTGCTTGGCCTGGGCCTCGACGCCCTCGGGCATCTTGCCGGTCGCGAGATCGATGCCCAGCTGGCCGGACAGGAACACCATGTTGCCGGCCTGGATACCGGGGGAATACGGGCCGATGGCTGCGGGTGCGTTATCGGAAGACACGACGGTCTTGCTCATGTTTTTCTCCTTACGATCAATTGAGAGAGCGTGAGCGCGGTGTTCACACCGGGAGGCACAGTTCGGTCTGAACACCGCGCTTGATTGGGATAGTACTCAAGGTTTCTGTTTGATGCAAGAATATTATCAGCTTGCGAGAATATTTTATCGCCCAACGGTTTCCCCGAACCGCTGAACGGTTCTCATGTGGAGCAGCCAGTCCAAGCTGCTGAAGACTTTGTCCTGCTTAGGCTGCGGGCGTCGCCCACCGCAGCGACGCCACTATACTTTTGAATATCTGAGCATTTTGAAAGGCAGGATATGACCGCAACCGCCAGCCGAACCACTAACCGCAGGCCCGAGCTTTTGGCCCCCGCCGGAGGCCCGGAGCCCTTTGCCGCCGCGCTCGCCGCCGGGGCAGACGCCATCTACTGCGGCATGGGCAGCTTCAACGCCCGCCGCAAGGCAACCAACTTTACCGACGAGGCCTTTGAGCAAGCCTGCCGCGCCGCGCATCTAGCCGGGTCGCGCGTCTACGTCACGGTCAACATCGTCATCAAGCAGTCCGAGATGGGCGATGCACTGCAGCTCATTCATCGCTGCTCCACGCTGGGCGCCGATGCCTTCATTATCCAGGACTGGGGTCTGTTCTTTGAGGCCAAGCGCACCATGCCCGGCATCGAGACACATATCTCGACCCAGGCGAACATCCACGACGACCGCGGAACCCTTTGGTGCCGTGAGCAGGGCGCCGACCGCGTGACTCTCTCGCGCGAGCTCTCCATCGACGAGATCGCCGCCATTCACAACGCCGCGCCCGATGTGGACCTTGAGGTCTTTAGCCACGGTGCCATCTGCTTTTGCTACTCGGGTCTGTGCCTGCTGTCGAGCTTTGCCATGGCTGGCCGCTCGGCCAACCGCGGCATGTGCGCCCAGCCCTGCCGCCTACCCTACGAGCTAATTGACGAGAACGGCCGCTCGCTCTCCCCTGCCGGTCGCGAGCGCGCGCTGTGCCCGCGCGACACCAACACTTCGCAGCTTGTTCGCCGTCTGTATGACGCCGGCGCCGCATCGCTCAAGCTCGAGGGCCGCATGAAGGCCCCCGATTACGTGTATTCCATCGTCGACGTGTATCGTCATCAGATTGATGACATGCTGGCCGATGTTTCGACCTCTAAGGATGAGGATGCGGCCCGCCAGCGACAGCTCAAGCGCTGCTTTAACCGCGACTTTACGCACGCCTATCAGGACGGCACCTCGGGCGATGAGATGATGAGCTATGAGCGTTCCAACAACCGCGGCCAGATCGTGGGCACGGTGCTGGGCAGCCGCCCGGCCAACCGCGATGTGCGCGGCCTTAAGCCCGACGACCGCCGTCGCCGCGCCGCCATCGCCCGCATTGAGCTGTTTGAGCCCGTGGGCAAGGGCGACCTGCTGGAGCTTCGCCACGACGATGAGTTCGACCAATTCCTGACCACCATCGCCGCCGATGATGCCGCCGCGGGCGACATCATCGAATGTCGCGTTCCCCGCAGCATGCCTGAGGGCTGCCGCGTCCGCGTGATTCGCAGTCAGCGTGCCATTGACGCCGCCGGCGCCGCGCTCAAGCGCGATGTGCTGCGCCGTCGCGCCGTGGATGTAACCGTCGTGGCACGTTTGGGTGAACCGTTTGCCGTCACGCTTACTTGCTGCGACGACCCATCGCTTACGGCCACGGGCACAGGCTTCACCGTCGAGGCCGCCAAGACCCGTGCCGTCGAGGCGGCAGACCTGGTTGAGCATGTGGGCCGCATGGGCTCCTCGCCCTTCGAGGCAGCGAGCTTTGATGTGGCGCTCGATAAGGGCTGCGGCATGGGCTTCTCCGCTGTGCACAAGGTGCGCGCCGCCGCCTGCAAGGCGCTGGAGGAGGCCATTCTGGCACCGTATGACGAGCGTGCCCGCACGCTCGAGCTGCCGGTGCTCGACAAATGTACGCGGCCCATGCCCGAGCACTACCGCGACGAGCCGCAGATCTGCGCCACCGTCACCTCGCTCGAGGCCGCCGAGGCCGCTCGCGCCGAGGGTGTAACGCGCATCTACATGACCACCGACGCACTCGATGCGGCCGAGCTCTCCCCCGCCGATGCATTTGAGCAGGGCATCGTACCCGTACTCGACGAGGTCTGCCGCGCCGTCGACCACGAGCGCGTCGATCCCTGGATCAATGCCGGAGCTACCGTCGCCGTCGGTAATATCTCCGAGCTCGCCGTAGCCGCGCGGGCCGGCGCCACGGCCGAAATTCGCTCTTGCCTGCCGGTGCACAACACGCCCTGCATGGAGGCGCTTGCCGAGCGCGGAGCCGGTGCGTTTTGGCTCTCGCCCGAAATCACGCTCGACGAGATTGTCTCGCTCGGTGCCGCCGCGCCCGCGGCTTTGGGCATCACCGTCTTTGGCCGCCCGCGCGTCATGACAAGCGAGCATTGCATTCTGCAGGTTGCCAACGGCTGCATCCACGATTGTGTCAACTGCCGTCTGCGTGCCCGCAAGCTCTCGCTCAAGAATATCGACGGAAAGGTCATGCCCGTCCGCACCGACATCCACGGCCGCTCTCGCCTGTACGATGCCTACCCCATCGACCTCACGCCGCAGGTTCCTCAGCTGCTCGATGCCGGCGTGCGTCGTCTCATGGTGGACGGAACGCTGCTCGAGGCAGATGAGGTGGGCCGTGCCGTCGCCCGCGTCCGTCGTGCCGTCGAAGCCGCGCAGGCCGGCCGCAAGCCCGCCGCCCGCCTACGCGGGGCGACCTCGGGCTGCATGTTTGTGGGAATCAGCTAACCGAAAGGCTTACACGTGAACGAAGAACCTCAAGTCCTCTACTGCGACGCCTGGCTCATGGCCATCGACAAGCCCGCCGGCATGATCGTCCACGGCGACGGCACCGGCGAGCGCACACTCACCGACTACGCCAGCGACCTGCTGCTGGCGATGGGCGACGGCTTTGCCGCGACCGATATGCAGCCGCTCAACCGCCTAGACCGCGACACCACCGGCGTGGTGCTGTTCTCGCTCGACAAGCAGACGCAGCCCACCTTTGACCAGATGGTCATCGACCACGCTTTCGAAAAGCACTACCTGGCGCTCGCCGAGGGCAAGATCGACTGGAACGAAAAGCTCATCGACAAGCCCATCGCCCGCGACCGTCACGACAGCCGCAAGATGCGCGTCGGCGCCAGCGGCAAGCCGTCTCAGACGCGCGTGAAGGTGCTCAAGCGTCTTAAGAGCCGTCGTGGCCTGCCCACGCGCTCGTATATCGATGTCGAGCTGCTCACCGGCCGCAAGCACCAAATCCGTGTGCATCTGGCGAGCGAGCGTCATCCCCTGGTAGGCGACGACCTGTACGGAACGCCGCGTCCCTGCGGCCTGATGCTCCACGCCCACAGCGTGTCCTTCACGCATCCCGTAACCGGCGAGCACATCCACATCGAAGCCCCCTGCCCCTGGGAGCCCTAAACCACCACAATCGGGACAGGCACCTTTGTGGTGGTTTTGCCGCAATGGCTCAGCCGCGGTCCCAAAACGTCTCGATCTGTAACAGTTAGAGACCATTTTCCGGTCGGTCTGTTACAGATCGAGACATTCGAATCCCCCTCAAGGGAAAATCTCAATCTGTAACAATAACTCGGCAAAATCGGTCCCAGATGTTACAGATTGAGACAAAGGGACGGTGCGGTTCGGAAGTATCTCACTCTGTAACATCTAACCCACTTTTAACGGTCCAGTTGTTACAGACGTAGACAAACCGGTAGACAACGAAAGCGGCAACGCCCGTGATGGACGTTGCCGCTTTTCTATTGAGAAAACTACTCGGTTTCCGTTGCTAACCACCACAATGGGGACAGGCCCCTTTGTGGTGGTTTTGGCCTTAGCCCGTCCCCTGCTGCTAGACCGTGATGACGTTGTCCATTGCCCGGTACTTGGCGGGGACCTCGCCTGCGGTAATAATCGTTGCGTCGCGGAAGTCCGCGAACTTGACGGGCGCCACCATGCCAAATTTACTGGCGTCCGAGATTACGAAGCGTTTGGCGGTATGGCGCATCGAGATACGCTTGACCTGTGCTTCCTCGATATCCGGTGTGGTGAGACCTTGCTCGGCCGCGATGCCGTTGGATCCCCAAAAGCCGCAGTTGAAGTTATAGCGGTCCAGGGTTGCCAAGGCATCGGGGCCAACGAGCGCCTCGGTCTCGGGTTTGAGCTCGCCGCCCAGCACCACGGTACGCATGCCGCGCAAAGCAAGGTGCTGAGCATGGAGCACGGAATCGGTCACATAGGTGACGCCGTCGAGACGCGGAAGATGCTCGATGAGCTTGAGGGTCGTTGAGCCCGAATCGATATACACAAAGCTATCGGGCTCCACCAGGGCCGCGGCACGAGCACAGATGCGCTCCTTGTCATCGTTATGGAGATCACTGCGTTCGCTGATCGTCAAGTCGCGCGTCACGTGCGCGCGCTCCAGACTCGTCGCACCTCCGTGCACCTTGGCGATACGGTGCGCGCGGTCGAGCGTTTGCAAGTCACGGCGAATGGTGGACGGTGTCACGCCCAGGGCCTCGGCAAGTTCCGGCACGGTAACCGAGCCGGCCTGCTGCACCATCGACACGATCGCATTGAGCCTATCTTCCGCAAGCATCGCTTACTCCTCCTCGGGGTACACGACTCCCCAATCGGCGCGGAGCTTGGTCATAAGCTCCATAACATCAGAAGCATATTCCAGCAGCTCGCGCTTGGAGTCGTCGCCGGCAACGGCCTTCTCAAGATCGGCCATCTCATAGCAAAGGGCGTAAGCTTCGGTGCCGGCGTGAACCTCCTCGCGGTGGCCGTCCACAGTCCACACGATGGTCGCGTGATCGGCGCGCGGATACTCGTTGACCTCGATATAGCACTTGTCGAAGCTGATGACCGAGCGCTTGGGCTGCTTGGAGTGGAGCGTAAGGCTCACAACACCCAGCTGCTGCTCGGCGTTACGGCAGACAATGCCGCCCGCAACGTCGACACCGGTCTCACAGGTGTTGCCCAGCGAGACAACCTCAGCGGGCTGGCTCGCCATAAAGAGGCGCATAACGGAGAGCGCATACACGCCAATGTCGAGCATGGCGCCACCGGCAAGGCTACGGTTGTAGAAGCGGTTGGTCAGGTCGCCGTACTCCTTATAGCTGCCAAAGTTGAGCTGAGCGAGATTCATGCGGCCGAACTCGCCGACATCCATGCGACGACGCAGCTCCTGATACAAGGGCATGTGAAGCACCGTGGTGGCGTCCATAAGGACCACGTTGTGCTCGTCGGCAATGGCGCGGGCCTCGTCAAGCTCGGCGGAATTGAGGGTAATGGCCTTCTCGCAGAGCACGTGCTTGCCAGCTGCCAGAGCGGCTCGCAGATAGGTGATATGCGTGTTGTGCGGCGTGGTGATATAGACTGCGTCAATGTCCGGATCGGCGTAGAGATCCTCGACCGTGCCATAGACCTTCTCAACGCCATACTGCTCTGCAAAAGCCTGAGCCTTGGACAGCGTGCGGTTGGCAACGCCCGCGAGCTTTCGGCCGGCAAGGGCGAGAGACTGAGCCATCTGGTTGGCGATAACGCCACACCCAATTACAGCCCAACGAAGCTCGGGAGCCGTAAAGATGTCGTTTGGGAACGGCTGATTCTGGACCGAGGCAAACGCCGCCTTTGCGGCTGCCTCGGCGTCGAGCGGAGCCTGTTTGGAATCTGCCATGATGTGCCTCCTGAGTCATCGGAAGTCCTTCATTTCTAACAAACCTATAGTCGCACAATTGCGCGCGTATCTGCTCGTGTTTGCGTATTTATTTGCTTATCGGTCATTATTTAGCCATAGTTGGCAGATGTTTGCGCGGCTATGCGCATTGTCGCGCAAGGCTATGCGCGTAAATGCGCATGCGACGATCCTTGTGAAACATAAAGGGGCGGAACACCAAAGCCCTAAAAGACAGACCCAGCTGTATTACTTCACCCCTCTGGGGGCATCAGACATCAAAGGATCGTCCCAAACTGCCGGCACATAGAGACTGTCCCCCCAACGACTGGTCATTTAAGTCTGTCCCCAATGAATGGTCGTCCCCAGCTGCCGACAGAAAATGAACGCCCCCAGGTGCCGGCATTTCAACGGCCACTCATTTAAGTCTGTCCCCAATGAGTAGGGATAGAAAAAGGCCCGGGTGCCGTGGGGCATCCGGGCCTTTGCTAGCAACTTGATGTTGCGGGCAGCTTAGAACTTGTGGCCGCACTTCTTGCAGACGCGCAGCTTGTTCTTGCCGTCCTTCTCGTGACCGACGCGGGTAACCTTACCGCACTCGGGGCAGACGAGATTGACGTTGGAGGCGTCGATGGGAGCCTCCTGCGAAACGATGCCGCCCTGCTGGTTGGCAGCGTTGGGCTTGACGGCCTTCTTGACGACCGAAACGCCCTCGACAACGACCTTGTTCTCGGCGGGGAGAGCACGCAGGATAACGCCCTGCTTGCCGCGATCCTTACCAGAGAGAACCTGGACCTTATCGCCCTTCTTGATATACATATATCTCCCCTAACTACAGGGTCTCGGGAGCGAGCGAGACGATCTTCATGTACTTCTTGTCACGAAGCTCGCGAGCGACGGGCCCGAAGATACGGGTGCCGACGGGCGAACCATCGTTGTTGATGACAACGCAGGCGTTCTCATCAAAGCGAATGTAGGAGCCATCCTTGCGGCGGATCTCCTTAACGGTGCGAACGACGACGCAACGGACAACGTCCTTCTTCTTGACGTTGGCGCCAGGAGTAGCCTCCTGGACAGCACCGATGAACACATCGCCGATGCCTGCATAACGACGCTTGGAACCGCCAAGCACCTTGATGCAGCGAATCTTGCGAGCGCCGGAGTTGTCGGCGACGTTCAGCATGGTTTGCATCTGAATCATGGTAGATGTTCCTCCGAACTAAGAACCGAAGAGAGGTGCGCAGCCTTTATACGGCCCGTGGTATGCAAGCCAGGCATACGCACATCTTCGGAAACGTACAAGTCGTAAGAGCGACTGCTTATTTAGCGCGCTCGACGACCTCGATGAGGCGCCAACGCTTCATCTTGGACATAGGACGGGTCTCCATAACGCGGACGGTATCGCCCACGCCAGCCGTGCACTCCTCGTCGTGAGCGTGCAGCTTCTTGGAGCTGGTCATCATCTTGCCGTACTTGGGGTGACGCTTGCGCTCGGTGATGGTGACAACAATGGTCTTGGCACCGGAGACGGAGGTAACGACACCCGTACGGACCTTACGCGAGTTACGCGAATCAGTCATGTTCTCTCCTTAGGTCCTACTCGGCGACAGCGGACTTCTCCGCTGCGATCTCGCGGGCGCGCTGCTCCGTGAGGACGCGAGCGATGTCCTTCTTCACGGTGTTGACGCGAGCGGTGTTGTCCAGCTGGCTGGTGGCCATCTGGAAACGAAGGTTAAAGAGCTCGGCGCGCATTTCCTTCAGCTTCTCAACGAGCTGAGCGTCCGAGAGCTCACGAATCTCTGCGGGCTTCATTAGTTCTCCTCCTTGGCGGCGGCGGCGTCCTCAGCAGCCCACTTGGCCTCGAGAGCGGCCTCCTCAGCCATCTCCTTCTCGATGCGCTGCTCAGCGTTCTTGGCAGCAACAATCTTGGTCTTGATGGGAAGCTTGTGCTGTGCAAGACGCAGAGCCTCGCGAGCGACCTCCTCGGGCACGCCCTTGACCTCGAACATGATGCGGCCGGGCTTGACGACGGCCACCCACTCCTCGGGGTTACCCTTACCAGAACCCATGCGAGTCTCAGCAGGCTTCTTGGTGATGGGCTTATCGGGGAAGATCGTGATGTAGACACGACCGCCACGCTTCATGTAGCGGGTCATGGCAATACGAGCGGCCTCGATCTGACGGTTGGTGATCCAATGGGCCTCGAGAGCCTGGATACCAAACTCGCCGAAATGCAGCTCGGTATTACCCTTGGCCTGGCCCTTCATGGAGCCACGCTGCACCTTGCGGTGAAGAATACGCTTAGGGGCAAGCACTACTGACCCCTCCTCTCGGAGTTACGACGACGAGGACGGGAAGAGCCCTCGAGTGCAGGGTTGGGAACAGGCTGGCCCGGGAGCTTCTCGCCCAGGTAGATCCAGACCTTCACGCCGCAAGCGCCCATGGTGGTGCTGGCGACAGCCGTGCCGTAGTCAATCTTGGCACGGAGGGTGTGCAGAGGCACGCGACCCTCACGGTACCACTCACGACGGCCCATCTCGGCACCGCCGAGACGACCGGAGCACTGGATACGGATGCCCTTAGCGCCGGCCTTGCGGGCGGACTGGACAGCCTTACGCATAGCGCGACGGAAGGCAACGCGGCCCTCGAGCTGCTCGGCGATAGACTGAGCAACGAGGTTGGCGTCGAGCTCGGGGCGCTTGATCTCGACAACGTCGACGGAGAGCTGGCCCTTGGAGACGCCAGCGACCTTCTCGAGCTCGGTGCGGAGGGTATCGATCTCGGCACCCTTCTTACCGATGACAACGCCGGGGCGAGCGGTGAGGATGATGACCTTCACCTTGTCGCCAGCGCGCTCGATCTCGACACGGGAGACAGCTGCGCGGGAAAGACGCTTCTCGAGGTACTTGCGGATCTCGAGATCGTTACCGAGGGTCTTAGCGTAATCCTTCTCTGCGAACCAGCGGGAGCGCCAGTTCTCGGTGATGCCAAGACGGAAGCCGGTGGGGTAGACTTTCTGACCCATACAGCTTTACGCCTCCTTTCGAGGAGCAACGACGACGGTGATGTGGGAAGTACGCTTCAGAATGCGAGAAGCGGAGCCCTTGGCGCGGGGACGGATGCGCTTAAGCGTCGGACCCTCGTCAACATAGGCAGCGGCGACAACCAGGTTGTCGGCACGCAGACCGTTGTTGTTCTCGGCGTTCGCAACGGCGGAACGGAGAACCTTCTCGACATCCACGGCAACGGCGCGGTCGCAGAAGTGGAGGATGTCGAAGGCCTGAGCGACAGGCTTGCGGCGGATCAGATCGACCACCAGGCGGGCCTTGCTGGGGGAAACACGCACGTACTTAGCGACGGCGCGAACCTCGGTGGCCTCAGTTTCAATAGACTTAGTTGCCATTTACGGTTAACCCCCTATTTGGCCTTGTGGCCACGGAACGTACGAGTCGGCGCGAACTCGCCGAGCTTGTGACCAACCATGGACTCGGTAACATACACGGGCACATGCTTGCGGCCGTCGTGGACGGCGATGGTGTGACCAACCATCTCGGGGAAGATGGTGGACGCGCGGGACCAGGTCTTCACGACGTCCTTCTTGCCAGCCTCGTTCATCGCGGTGATACGCGAGAGAAGGCGAGTCTCCACGAACGGGCCCTTTTTGAGACTTCTGCTCATAAGTGCTTTCTCCTAAAACTCGGTATCCGAAATTACTTCTTACGGCGACGAATGATGTGCTGGTTCGAGACCTTCTTCTTCTTGCGCGTACGAAGGCCCTTCGTCGGCTTACCCCAGGGGGTAACAGAGGGACGACCAGAGGTGTGGTTCTTGCCCTCGCCACCGCCGTGCGGGTGGTCGACAGGGTTCATGACGGTACCGCGGACGGTCGGGCGCACGTTCATGTGACGCTTACGGCCGGCCTTGCCGATGACGATGTTGGAGTGATCGGCGTTGCCGACCTCACCGACGGTGGCGCGGCAGGTAACGAGGATGCGGCGCATCTCGGAGGAAGGCATACGGACGATAGCGTACTTGCCCTCCTTACCCATCAGCTGGCAGGAGTTACCGGCGGAACGGGCGATAGCAGCGCCCTTGCCCGGCTGGAACTCGACGGCGTGGATGAGCGTACCGACGGGGATGTCGGCGAGGGGCAGAGCGTTGCCCGGCTTGATGTCGGCGTCAGAACCGGACATGATGGTCTGACCGACCTCGAGGCCCTTGGGGGCCAGAATGTAGCGCTTCTCACCGTCAGCGTAGTGCAGCAGAGCGATGCGAGCGGAACGGTTCGGATCGTACTCGATCGTGGCAACCTTGGCGGGCACGCCGTCCTTGTTGCGCTTGAAGTCGATCACGCGGTAACGACGCTTCACGCCGCCGCCCTGGTGGCGGGTGGTGATGCGGCCGTTGTTGTTACGACCGGCCTTCTTGGGCAGGGGCTCGAGAAGAGACTTCTCGGGCTTAGTGCAGGTGATCTCGGAGAAGTCGGAGATCGTCTGCCAACGCCTACCAGCGGAGGTCGGCTTAAGGTGCTTTACAGCCATTACAATCCCTTTCAATAGGAATCCGTTAGCCATCGCAGACAGGGATTCGAGGTTCTGCCTCGGGTGCGATGACACCGGACGTATACACGGTTCCGGGCGTGTCCATTTAATACGCCCAAAACCTTGAGCTCCCGCCTCCCCTATTTGGGAGGCATGAGCTCACTCAACAGCAGCGAGTCTTAGGCCTGGTTGCCAAAGACCTCGATGGTGTCGCCCTCGGCCAGCGTGACGATGGCCTTCTTCCAAGAACGGGTCTTGCCGGCGACATAGCGCACGCGCTTGGTCTTGGGCTTGACCGTCAGGGTGTTCACGCGAACGACCTTGACGCCGAAGATCTCCTCGACAGCGTCCTTGATCTGATACTTGTTAGCATCCTTGGCGACCTCGAACGTGTACTTGTTCAGCTCCATGCCGGAGAAGGAACGCTCGGACACGATCGGACGGATGATGATCTCGTGGGCGGTCATTTATGCAAGCACCTCCCCGAAGTGAGCGGCGATGTCGGCGGGCATCAGCACAGCGTTGTTGTTGACGAGATCGTAGGTGTTGGCCTCGTCAGCGGTGATGATGAACGTCTTGGGAATGTTGCGGAACGACAGGTAGGCGTTGACGTCCTCATCGCGAACGATGATGGTCAGACGCTTGCCCTCAAGACCGAGAGCCTTGAGCATGGCGACGGCAGCCTTGGTGGAAGGCTTCTCGAAGCCGTAGTCGTCGACGAGCACGAGCTCGCCATCGGCCAGCTTGGCGGACAGCGCGGAGCGCATAGCCAGCTTGACCTCCTTGTTGTTCATACGCTTAGCGTAGGAACGGGGCTTGGGGGCGAAGACAACGCCACCGTGACGCCACTGGGCAGCACGGATGGAACCCTGGCGGGCACGGCCGGTGCCCTTCTGACGCCAAGGCTTCTTGCCGCCACCGGAAACCTCAGAGCGACCCTTAGCAGACTGGGTGCCCTGACGCCAAGAGGCCATCTGGCACTTGACGATGTGGTGCATAACGTGGATGTTCGGCTCGATGCCGTACACCTCAGCGGCGAGCTCGGCCTCGGCGACCTTCTTGCCCTCGCTGTTCTTTACTTCAAACTTTGCCATTTAAGTGTTCTCCTTGGTATGACGCTGGGCTAAATGGGCTGGGCCCTTAGGCCATACGGATGGCGACGAGACCATTCTTGGCACCCGGGACAGCGCCCTTGACCAAGATGAGGTTCTGCTCGGCATCGATGCGGACAACGGAAAGGTTCTTGACGGTAACGCGCTCGTTACCCATGTGACCGGCCATCTTGACGCCCTTGAGGACGCGCGCAGGATAGGCGCACTGACCGATAGAACCGGGGTGACGCTGGAAGTGAGAACCATGCGTCATAGGACCGCGGCGCTGACCCCAGCGCTTGATGCGACCCTGGAAGCCCTTACCCTTGGAGGTACCGATGACGTCGACCTTCTCGACATCAGCGAAATCAGCGACGGTGACGACCTCGCCGACCTTGTGCTCCTCGCCGTTCTCGACGCGGACCTCACGAAGGAAACGGACAGGCTCGACGCCAGCCTTGGCGAAGTGACCAGCCATGGGCTTGTTCACGTTCTTGGCCTTGATGTCGCCGAAACCGATCTGGACGGCGTCATAGCCGTCGGTTGCCTGAGTTTTAACCTGCGAGACAGCGCAGGGGCCAGCCTGGATGACCGTGACGGGAACGACGTTGTCGTCCTCGTCCCAAACCTGGGTCATGCCAATCTTGCGGCCGAGAATCATGCTGATCAAGATATGATCCCAACTCTCGCGTGGTCTTGGGACAATGCGTACACCACCGAGCGTACGCCCCTAGAGGACCACTACTTACACGACGTGCTCCCCAGCCTTGTATTTCGCCCGGACTACCTGACAACCCTATTAAGCAGGCATTTTGTCCAGCCAGAATACTCCCCTGGTTTCACACAGCTGTTTAGTATACACGGCTGCGGGCGTATCCATCGAGATTCATATTTCACTCACATTGTTTACGCAGGTAAAGTGCGTGGCACGTTCCCAGTGTGCGGCGGAGGGGGCGGGCCTGAGAAATATTAAGGTTGCTGCTCTACAGTCCTGCTCACGACGGAGAGCACATTAAGTGCTCTCCTGTTCGTGCGGAACTCGCGACAACCTTAATATGTCTCAGGCCCGCCCCCCTCCGCCGCACACTGGGAACGCCACGTTGACGTCTACTAAACCTTGCTCGCTCAGCTAATTACTTTGTTGGGGATCGATAATTTGCCGCAAGGTGAACTTGGATTGAGACGTGTCGCCCTCTTCTCCCGACTCTTCCTCGTCAAAATCGAAGATCATGATGGCGCAGTTGGGGAGTTTTGTTGGGAGCTCGAAGCCCTCTGGGGCTGCGGCCTTGATAAATTGGCGGCTGGCACTGCCGTGGCTTACTGCTAGAAGGGTTTCGATGCCCTCGGAGCCCATGATATTGGTAAGCGCATCCACCATACGTTCTTGCAGCGCCTGGCTTCCTTCTCCTCCGAAGGGGACCAGATCCTCGCCCGGATCCCAGACGTCGGTGGGTAGCGCGTCGTGTGGGCCCTCTTCGAAGGTGCCGTAGCAGCGCTCGATGATGCCTTCGCAGGGCTCGACTGCTGCGTCCGGGCCGAGGAGTTCGGTAGCGACGAGCTGAGCAGTGTCCATGGCTCGGCCTAAGGGCGAAGAGGCCACTTTGTCGGGGACGACGCCGTGGGCCTTGAGCCATGCGGCTGCCATTCCCGCTTGTTTGCGGCCCAGATCGGTCAACGGTGAATCGCAGCGACCTTGGACGAGCTTTTTGACGTTGAATTCCGTCTGGCCGTGGCGGAGTAGGTATAGGCGCTTCATGCTCTCCCCTTCTGCATCAGTTGCTTTATCGGCGTGGCCTTACTCGTGGGTATGCCCTACGTAGTCTTCGTCGATCGTAATCTTGGCAATCGACTTGGGATATTCCGATTCGACCCGTTGTGCCAGCGCGTGCTTTAAGTCTTCGGCACTCATCTGCAGATCCGAGGGTCGCACGCAGTCGAAGATCACGTTGGTGTGCGTAGGGCCCGGCACGCAACGCAAATCGTGAATCGAAAGGCGGCTATCGATTTGTTGAGCCATGGCGTTAATGCGCAAACGCATGCTTGCCACCTTGGGATCGTCGGTCACGATGGGGTCGTAGTGAAGTGTGACAATCATGCCGTCTTCGTTCCTAAACGACTGCTCGATGTTATCGAGCGTGTCGTGACTTTCCAGCGGGCTGGCCTCGGCCGCCATCTCGGCATGCGCACTTGCAAACTTCCTGCCCGGACCGTAGTCGTGAACCATCAAATCGTGAACGCCCAAAACGCCGGGATAGCTCATGATCTTGTCTCGAATGTGCTTGACCAGCTTAGGATCGGGCGACTGACCCAAAAGCGGGCTCACCGTATCTTGAATAAGTTCAAGGCCGCTCCAGCCAATATAGGCGCCAACGGCAAGGCCAACCCATGCGTCAAGATTGATGTGCGTCACCTGCGAAACAATCGCACATGCCAGCACGGCGCCTGTGGCAAGGACATCGTTCTTGGAATCCTGCGCGGTCGCATGCAGCGTCTCGGACTCAATGCGATCGCCGAGCTTTTGGTTGAGGGCCGCCATCCACAGCTTTACGACCATCGAAAGCACTAGAACTGCCACCAGGGCAAGCGAGAACTCGACAGGTTCGGGGTGGATGATGCGCTCAACCGAGGACTTCACCAGCTCAACGCCGATCAGCAGCACGAGCGCCGCCACGACCAGACCCGAGAGATACTCGTAGCGGCCATGTCCGTAAGGATGCTCGGGGTCCGCCGGCTTGCTCGCCAGCTTAAAGCCCAGCACGCTCACGATATTCGAGCTGGCATCGGACAGGTTGTTCATGGCATCCGCCACAATCGAAACCGATCCCGACAGCACACCAATTGCGCCCTTCGCAGCACAAAGCGCAACATTAGCGAGAATACACACCATGCCCGTCAACGTGCCCACGCGCGCACGGTCGCCCTGCGCACGACGAACGATCCACTCGACCATCTTCATCAGCCCCCACGGTACTGCCTATATATATCTATTGCTCAAACGGATTGTAGTGTAGCCACTTTGTCCTTCAGATACAAAAAGGCCGCGACCCACACGGGCCACGGCCTTGGAGCATGGCAAAGGAATCGTCCTTGTGTCGCACAGGTTTACGCGCTTACTTCGGCCACGCTCTTCGAGGTTTCGGGTGAATCGGCTCCGTCCCCCATCGTCTGTCCCTTCGCCGGCACCACGCCAAAGCAGTAGCTCAGCGCCGCAGACACCGCAAATGCCACACCGCCGGCAGCGCAGCACCACAGCAGGTTCGAGATGCCGCCCGTGGCAAAGCCAATGACCATGAGGACATTCGTCATGCCGATGGTATAGGCCGTAACGTGGCCCACGGCTGCAACAAGGCCTCCGACGGCGCCGCCAATGGCCATGCACGTCAGGCACCTGCCATATTTAAAGCCGCAACCGTACAGCGCCGGCTCGCTTACGCCGCCAAGAACACCCGAGATTGAGTAGCCCAGCATGAGCGCCTTCTCGTCCTTATCCGCAACGCGGAGCGACGCGCCAAAGGGCATGCCCCAAACGGCGAACGTTGCCATCGTCGCGGCGATCAGGATGCACGAATCCGTTCCCACACTCATAAACTGCGCATAGGCAAGCGATAGGACAACGTTGCTGACGCCTGCAATCTTAAGAAACTCCCAACCCGCGGCAAGCCCCATGAGCGTGAGCAGCGACACGATGCCACCGGAATTGCCAAGCATAAACATAAGCTGGCCCAACAGCATGCCCAGATAGCTGCCCGCCGGCGCCGTAATACACAGCGAAACCGGAACCATGACAAGCATGGTCGCAAACGGAACGAACGAAAACGCCACGGCCTTAGGGATAACGCGCTGAAAGAAACACTCCACTCGCCATAGCACGGGCACCGAGATGAGAACCGGAATAACAGTCGTCGTGTAATCGTTGACCGGCGCGGGAAGCAGACCATACACGGAAGTCATCGATGCCCCCGTCGTCGATGCGGCATCGACGAGCTTAAGCAGATCGGGCGCAATCAATACGCCGCCCAGCATCATGCCTAGCTGCTCCGAGCAACCGAGCTGGCGGGCGGCCGCCCAACCAAGATAAATGGGCAAAAAGTAGTAGCCGGCGTTATAGAGCCAACTGTAGAACAGGCGATAGATTTCGGAATCGGCAGACCACAGGCCCAGCATACCTTCGCCCATAATGACGGCAACGGTGCGGAACAACGCCGCGCAGACAATAAACGGCAGCGCCGACATCATGCTTTTGGACAGATAGTCCACCACGGCCATGGCGTTTGATGAAACCGTCGTTGTAAACGAGGTGTTAGAAACTTGTAGCATGGAACGCCTTTCCCAATATGACATGCGGGCTGCCCCTTTGTCACATCGTGCGGTACTGACCGATTGCGCGGTACTTTTCGTAGCGGAGGTTTGTGAGGGTCGCGTCGTCGAGCTGCCCAAGCGTATCGAAGACATCAAATGCCGAGGACATGACGGCACCGGCGATCTCCTCATGCGACAGGCCCCTATCGTCAACAATGCCGTCGATGATGCCGAGCGCCAACAGATCGGGGGCCGTGAGCTTAAGCGCCTCGGCGGCCTCATTCGCGCGCTCGGTATCCTTCCACAGGATCGACGCACAGGCCTCGGGGCTCACGACCGAATAGGCCGAGCTCGAGAGCATCAGGATGCGGTCGGCCACGGACAGCGCCAGCGCGCCACCAGAGCCGCCCTCGCCTGTCACCACCGAGACAATCGGCGTCTTGAGGCCGCTCATCTCCATGAGATTCTGGGCAATCGCCTCGCCCTGGCCGCGCTCCTCGGCACCGATGCCGCAAAACGCGCCCGAAGTATCGACCAGACACAGAACCGGTCGACCAAACTTTTCGGCCTGGCGTATAAGGCGACGCGCTTTGCGGTAGCCCTCGGGATGTGCCATACCAAAGTTGCGACGCATGCGCTCTTTGGTCGTGGTACCGCGCTCGACGGCGATAACCGTCACGGGTCGCCCGTCTTTCCAGCCAATGCCAGCCACCACGGCGGCGTCGTCGCCAAAGTAACGGTCGCCATGCAGCTCCACAAATCCATCCAGGCCCAGCGAGATCATCTCGCCCGCCGTGGCGCGATCTGCCGAGCGGGTCTGCTTGACAATCTCGAGCGCGGTTTTTGGTGCGGTCGAGCGCTTGAACAAGTGTCCCAGCTTTTTGCCGCGACGACCCGTATGCACGATCTCATGCGGTGCCCCCAGGCCGGGCGCGTGCCCTTCGTGCAGTGCCAGCAGCTCGCCTACCGTGAGCGCAATCTCGCCACGCGGAACAACGGCATCGCAAAAGCCGTGCTCCAGCAAAAACTCGGAGCGCTGGAATCCCTTGGGCAGGCGCTTGTGCATGTTCTGCTCGATCACGCGCGGGCCGGCAAATGCCGTCAGGGCATCGGGCTCGGCCAGGATAATATCGCCCTCCATGGCAAAGCTCGCGGTTACGCCTCCGGTCGTGGGGTCGGTGAGCACCGTGATATACAGACCGCCCGCCTCGCTGTGGCGCCTAACCGCCGCAGAAATCTTGGCCATCTGCATAAGCGACGTCACGCCCTCTTGCATGCGCGCGCCGCCCGAAACGGTAAAGCCGACAACTGGCAATCCAAGTTCGGTCGCTCGCTCAAATGTGCGACAGATCTTCTCGCCCACCACGGAACCCATCGAGCCCATCATAAAGTTGGCGTCCATAAAGAAGAGCGCGGTATCGCAACCGCAGATTTTGCCCCTGCCGCACACAACGGCGTCGCGCTCGCCCGAACGCTCGCACACGCTCTTAAGCTTGTCGGCATAGCCGGGAAACGAGAGGAAGTCCTCCGACGCCAGATTGGCATCCCATTCCTCAAACGTGCCCTCGTCGACCGTCATGCGCATGCGCGCGCGACCGCTCACGCGAAAGTGTTTGCCGCAACGAGGGCAGACCTCGAGGTTGTCGTGCAGGCGTGCTTCATCGATCACGCGGCGACACTCCGGGCACTTGATAAACACGTGGCGCGCGGGAAACTCGGCGCACGACTCGGTCATCGGCCCCTCGAGGACGTTGACCGTCTTTGCTTTTCTATTCATCAGCATAGAGATGCCCCGTCAGATCGGTGTGGTACATGCCCGACAAGAACTCGTCGTTTGCCAGCACGTCGAGCTGAAGCTCGCTGTTTTCGCTCACGCCCTCAATCACGAGCTCGCCCAGGGCCGAGCGCATCTTACGAATGGCGCCGTCACGCGTGGGCGCACACACGATGAGCTTGCCGAGCATGGAGTCGTAGTACGGCGGAACTTTCGCACCGGTAAACATGGCGGAATCCCAGCGCACGCGCGGACCACCCGGCACACGCAACGCGGTGACCGTTCCGCATGACGGCAGAAAGTCCGGCGTTTCGGCATTGATGCGGCACTCCATGGCGTGGTTGCGGACCGGCATGTCCTCCTGCTCAAAGGGCAGAGGCTGGCCGGCTGCCACGCGCAGCTGCCACTTGACCAAGTCGGTATCGGTCACAAACTCTGTAACCGGATGCTCCACCTGCAAGCGCGTGTTCATTTCCATAAAGTAGAAATTGCCGTCGTCCGAATACAGAAACTCGATGGTACCGGCTCCTTCGTAGCCGACGGCACGAGCCAGGTCACGCGCTGCCTTGTGCATGCGAGCACGAATGTCGTTGTGTCCGTCGAGGCACGGCGCGGGACTCTCTTCGATCAGCTTTTGGTTGCGACGCTGCACCGAGCACTCGCGCTCGCCGAGCGAAAATACATGGCCCTGCTTATCGGCCATAATCTGCACCTCAACGTGGTGCGCCGGCGCGACGAACTTCTCCATGTAGCACTCGCCGTCGCCAAAAACGGCCTCGCCCTCGGCACGCGCCTCGATGAACGCCTTTGCCGCATCTTCCACGCGCTCGACCTTGCGAATGCCGCGACCGCCACCGCCCGCGCGCGCCTTAATGAGCACGGGACAGCCAATGCGCTCGGCCTCGGCCGTCGCCTCCTCGGGACTTTTGAGCAAATCGCAGCCCGGCACAATGGGCACGCCCGCCGCGGCAGCCGTTCGGCGTGCGGCGTCCTTGTCGCCCATGCTGTCGATCACCTCGGCCGAAGGACCGACAAAAGCCAGGCCATACTTGTCGCAGTCGCGTACAAAGCTCGCCTTCTCGGAAAAGAAGCCATAGCCGGGATGAATTGCCTTAGCTCCCGACTTTACGGCACAGGTGAGCACAGCATCGTCGTTGAGGTAGCTCTCGGCAAGACGCGGACCGCCGATGCAATACGCCTCGTCGGCAAGCTGCACGTGCAGCGCGTCCGCATCGGCCGTGGAATAAACGGCGACGGTCTTGATGCCCATATCGCGGCACGCGCGGATAACACGGACCGCGACTTCGCCGCGGTTGGCGATGAGCACTTTGTCGAACATGAAGCCTTCCTTAACTTTCGTGCATGAGTGCAAAAGACATGTCGGCGCGGCAACAGACCTCACCGTTGACGCTTGCAGTACCCGTCGCAAAGCGGAACGGCCCGCGCGCACGCGTGATGGAGCACACCAGATCCACCGTATCGCCCGGGCGCACCGGACGCTTAAAGCGCACCTTGTCCAGACTCGTGTAGAACGGCGTCGCGCCGCGCGCCTCCTCATCGCCCATCAGCAACACGCAGCAGTTTTGGGCGAGCATCTCGCACTGGATCACGCCGGGGACCACCGGGTTTCCCGGAAAATGCCCCTGCAAAAAGTATTCGTCGCCCGTAATCGTGATCTTGCCGTGGGCCTCGTCGCCCACCAGCTCGGCTTCGTCGAGCAAAAGCATCGGCTCGCGATGCGGTAACAGCTTCTTGAGCTCTTCTTTGTTCATGGATATCACCTATCCGATCCTCATGAGGCAGCTGCCAAACTCCACGAGGTCGCCGTCGGCCACGCAGATCTCGAGCACCTCGCCGTCTGCCTCGGCCGTCACCTCGTTGAGAACCTTCATGGCCTCGATAATGCAGAGGGTCTCGCCGGCCTTGACCTTAGAGCCCACGTGCACAAACGGCTCGTCGCCCGGCGCCGGGGCAGCATAGAAAACGCCGACCATGGGAGCGGTCACCTCGGTGCCCTTGGGCTCCGGTGCGGCGGCAGGTGTCTGCGCGGCGGGCTCCGGTGCGGCAGGCGCGACTGTGGGAGCTGCAACTGGAGCGGCCATAGCGCTCGGCATGGGCATGGGCACGGCAACCGGCCGTGCGGCGCTCGCGCGCTCGAGTTCGACCGCGGTGCCATCGGGCTCCTCAACGCGCACGCGCGTGAGGCCGCGGTCCTCCATAACATCGGCTATCTCGGCAAGTCTTTTGGAATCCATGCTCTAGCTCCTCGTATATCTACGCAGCGCGATGGCGGCGTTGTGCCCGCCAAAGCCTAGGTTGGTCGAAAGCGCCCAGGTAAGGTCGGCGCGAACTGCGCGATTGGGCGTGTAGTCAAGATCGCAGGCGGGATCGGGCGTGCGGTAGTTAATGGTCGGCGGCACCACGCCCTGCTCGAGCGCCATGGCGCAGGCCATGACCTCGATGGCGCCCGTGGCACCGATCATGTGGCCGGTCATCGACTTAGTCGACGAGACGTGCGCGGCGCGCGCCGCGTCCTCGCCGAGCGCACGCTTAATGCCCGCCGTCTCGGACGAATCGTTGAGCTTGGTCGATGTGCCGTGAGCATTGATGTAGAGACCCTCGGAAGGCCTGACGTCGCCCTCGGTCACCGCCAGCGATATCGCGCGGGCAATGCCGGCAGCCTCGGGATCAGGACTCGTGATGTGATAGGCATCATCGGTGTTGCCGTAGCCCACGACCTCGGCATAAATGTGCGCACCGCGCGCCTGCGCATGTTCCATGCTCTCGAGCACGAGCACGCAGGCGCCCTCGCCCATCACAAAGCCGTCGCGGTCTGCATCGAACGGACGGCAGGCCGTCGCGGGATCGGGGTTGGTGGTCAATGCACGGCAGGACGTAAAGCCCGCAACGGCATCGGGGATAATTGCAGCCTCGGCGCCGCCCGCGAGGATCGCGTCGGCATAGCCGTGCTTGATGGCGCGGAACGCCTCGCCCACCGCATGGGCCGAGGTTGCGCACGCGGTCACCACGGGCAGGGTCGGGCCCTTTGCCTTGTGGCGGATTGCGATATTGCCCGATGCCATGTTGGGGATCATCATCGCGATCATATAGGGCGATGCGCGGCGGGGCCCACGTTCGGCAATCGTATGGACGTTGTCGACGAGCGTCGTCATGCCGCCCACGCCCGAGCCCACGTAGACGCCCAGGCGCTCTCGATCGATGGCGCCTTCGACATCAAAGCCCGCATCGCGCATGGCCTCGTCCGAAGCCGCCATCGCAAACTGAACGCAGGGGTCCAGATGCTTTGCATCACGCTTGCCAAAGTACTCGTTGCCGTCAAAGCCCTTGACCTCGGCCGCTACCTTGACGGCAAACGCATCGGTATCGAAGTGCGTAATCGGGCCGATGCCGCACGTGCCAGCGCACATTGCCGCCCAGGTGGCAAGCGCGGTGTTGCCGAGCGGCGATACGGCACCTATGCCGGTGATTGCAACTCTCTGTTCCATCATGGTCTCCTCATCCAAGCCGTTCTTCGGCCCTGGTTTCTACATCGCCATTCCGCCGTCGACGCGCACGACCTCGCCCGTAATGTAGGCAGCCGCATCGCTCGCCAAAAAGCGCACCACGCCGGCCACTTCCTCGGGGCGCGCCATACGCTTAAGGGGAATCTGCTCCTCGGTTACCGTACACACCTTCTCCGAGAGCTTTGCCGTCATATCTGTCTCGACAAACCCGGGGGCGACCGCGTTCACTCGTACACCGCGGGGCGCAAGCTCGCGCGCCACCGCCTTGGTCAGGCCGATCACGCCCGCCTTGGAGGCAGCGTAGTTGGCCTGCCCGGCATTGCCCATCAGGCCCACAACCGAGCTCATGTTGACGACGCAGCCGCCGCGCTGGCGCATAAAGGTCTTGGTGAGCGCACGCGTCGTGTTAAACGTTCCTTTAAGATTGACATCGAGCACGCGATCGAAGGCGTCATCGCCCATGCGCATGAGCAGGCCATCGCGGGTGATGCCAGCGTTGTTGACGAGTGCCCAAATGGAGCCAAAGTCGTTGAGGACCGCTTCCACGCACGCGTTGACGGCAGCGGGGTCGGCCACGTCACATTGATATGAGCGCGCCGTGGCGCCAGCCGCCTCGCAGGCGTCGCACGTCTCGCGCGCCGCATCGACGCTGCCGGCATAGACGACGGCGATATCGTAGCCATCCTCCGCCAGACCGATAGCGCAGGCGCGGCCGATACCCCGCGAGCCGCCCGTGACCAGTGCCACGCGACGTGAGTCGTTGCGCTCGAGCGCGCCATTGTTCAAGTTGCCCATGTCATTCCTTTCGGGTTACAGCCCTGTGGACTATGCGAGCTCGTCGGCAATAGCTGCGACCTGCTCGGCCGTCTCGCACGAATACACACGAACGTCGCTCAACGTACGCTTGATCAGGCCAGACAGCGTTTTGCCGGGGCCGACCTCAATAAATGTGTCGATGCCTTGATCCTGCAGAGCATGCAGCGTATCGACCCAGCGCACGGCATTGCTCACCTGATTGGCCAAGACATCCGATGCCGTCTGGGGGTCCGCCGGATAGGGCGCCGCTGTCATATTTGCCAAAACAGGAATGAGCAACGGGGACGGCGCGTGACCGGCCTCAATATATGCGGCAAGGCCACAGGTCGCCTCGGCCATATAGGGGCTATGAAATGCACCCGACACCGCGACCTTCATGGCGCGGCCGCCAGCCTCTTTTACTAGGACGTCGAGGGTCTGCAGCGCATCGGGCGCTCCGGCCACAACCGTCTGCTGGGGACTGTTGTAGTTGACCGGCCAGCAGTCCTCGCCGGCCTGCGCAGCCAGGTTCTCGACTTGCGCAGCATCAAGTTTGATGACGGCGCGCATGCCGCCAGGGTGACGCTCGGCCGCCGTGGCCATCAATGCCGCGCGCTCACACACGAGCTCAAAACCCGCTCGCGTATCGAATGCCCCCGCAAAGCTGAGTGCAGCGACCTCGCCCAGCGAGAATCCCGCACAGGCGGCAGGCACCACGCCGCGCTCGCGCAGGGCGACGGCGACAGCCAAGTCGTGCACGAACACGCAAGGCTGCGTGTTCTCGGTCTGCGAGAGCTCCTCCTTGGAGGCGCTCCGGCACTGCTCGCTCGTCCCCGGGCGCACCTCGTCGGCAATGGTGAACACCTCGGCGGCCGCCGGCGATGTCTCGATCAGGTCGACGCCCATCGCGGGGTGTTGGGCACCCTGGCCGGCAAACAGAAACGCTACGCTACCCATGCGGACGCACCCTTCAGGACGCGCTCGGCGCCATCGACCAGATCGTCAACGATTTCGCGTGCGCTCTGGCGCTCGCTAACCATGCCGGCAATCTGTCCACACAAAAACGAACCCTCTTCGTAGTTGCCGTCCTTGGCGGCCTTACGCAGCGCACCGGTTCCCATAGCACCGAGCTCCTCGGCACTCGCGCCGGAACCCTCGCTCTTGGCATAGGCGTTGGTGAAGGGGCTCTTGAGGGCGCGCACTGGATGTCCCGTCGAGCGACCGGTCGCACGCGTTGAAGTGTCGTTGGCCTTCAGGACCATCTCTTTGTACTGCTCCGAGACGGTGCACTCGTCTGCGACCAGAAAGCGCGTACCCACTTGCACGCCTTCGGCGCCCAGCATAAAGGCGGCCGCCACGCCGCGGCCGTCGGCAATACCGCCGGCGGCCACGACGGGAATGTCAACCGCATCGACGACCTGCGGCACCAGTGCCATCGTCGAGGTCTCGCCAATATGGCCGCCCGATTCGGTACCCTCGGCAACAACCGCCGTGGCTCCACGACGTGCCACGAGGCGCGCCAGCGCCACCGAGGCAACGACCGGGATGACCTTGATGCCCGCCTCGTTCCACGCCTTCATGTACTTGGCGGGATTGCCGGCGCCCGTCACGACGACCGGCACTCGCTCGTCAATCACAACCTGTGCAACCTCGTCGGCGAACGGGCTCATGAGCATGACGTTGACGCCAAAGGGCTTATCCGTCCTGGCGCGCAGCTCGTGAATCTGGTCGCGCAGCCAGTTGGCGTCGGCGTTCATGGCCGCAATGATGCCTAAGCCACCCGCCTCGGATACTGCGGACGCCAGCGAGGCATCGGCAATCCAGGCCATACCGCCCTGGAACACGGGCTTTTCGATGCCGAGCAGATCGCAGAGAGGAGTCTTGAGCATCTCTACTTCTCCAATGCCGCCTCGACCGTATCGGCGAACTCGCCGACCGTCTTGGGGTTCTCCTCGGTATCGAGCTGGATGCCAAACTCGTCCTCGACGGCGACGAGGATCTCGACGGTGCCCAGGCTGTCGAGACCAATCTCCTCGAGCGTGGACTCGGGCTTCATCTCAACGTCGTCAAGACCAGCGGTCTCGCGGATAACGTCGCAAACGCGCTCGAAGGTCTTCTGATCTGCCATGGTAGTTCTCCTTTGGTTGTGCCCTAGGGCGTTTTTATTTCCTATGTGCGACTACTTCCAACGAAGCAGATAGCCACCTATATCCAGACCGGCGCCAAATCCAACCAAGGCGATGGTGTCGCCTGTGTGAAGTGCACCGGCGTTTGCCAGCCGGTCGAGGGCAAGCGGAATGCATGCGCTCGAAATGTTGCCGGTCTCGCGCAACGTGCGAACCACGCGCTCGTCCGGCACGCCCAGGCGCTTGACCGCCTGGCTCAGGATTCGTTCGTTAGCCTGATGGAATACAAAATGATCGATGTCTTCGACCGAAATGCCCGCATCGATCGCAAGCTTATGGACCGTGTCGCAGATGGCGTTGACGCCGAACTTGAACACGCGGCGGCCATTCATGGACAGCACACTCGCGCTATCTGCGGAGGCCTTAAACGGCGACGTACCGACCAGACCGGGAACGCGCAACGTCACGACGTCGGGCGCCGTCGAAAGCTCAACGGCAAGGGGGTTGTCTCCCCCAGCCTCTATCACAGCGGCGCCTGCCCCATCGCCAAAGAGCACGCAGGTGGCGCGGTCTGTCCAGTCAAGCGCGCGCGTCATCTGCTCGGCCGCAACGACAAGCGCATGCTCGGCTCGTCCTCGGGCGATATAGCCCTCGGCGACATCGAGCGCAAATACGAAGCCGGCGCAGGCCGCCGAGACATCGAAGGCAGGACACGTCGCGCCCAGACGCTCGGCTACGGCACACGCCTCGGCGGGAACAAGATGGTCACCCGTTGTCGTCGAGCAGACGATTAGATCCAGCTTGCTCGCGTCGATTCCGGACACCTGGAGTGCCTGCTCGCTCGCCGCTACGGCAAGGTCGTCGAGTGACTCGGTGGTGCAGACGCGGCGGCTCTTGATGCCTGTGCGGGTAAAAATCCACTCATCCGAGGTATCGAGGAACTCAGACAGTTCGTCATTGGAAACACTGCGCTTAGGAAGCGCCGAGCCTGTTCCCAGAATCGTGAAACCCATCACTAACCTCCTTTGAGTTGTTGACGTGTTTACATCGACCAAGAGAGGATAACGCATTTCAGTCTTTGTTGACGTGTTAACATTATATTGTCCAAATGCGACAAAGGCTTCACATTGTGTCTATCTCTCGACACCATTGCATCATTCACTTATTCAATAAGGAGGTAGCAGCCGCTATGGATGCCCAATTAACGATTGCCGACGTAACCGGATCGACCAACGATGACCTGCTCGAGGCAGGAAAACAGGGTGCGCCGCACGGCACAGGACTTGCCGCCCGGGCTCAGACGGCAGGACGCGGCCGGCGCGGCCACAAGTGGGATTCAACCGCCGGCAACCTATTGCTTTCGATTGTCCTGCGCCCATGCGTTAATCCTGCAAAGTTCTCTGGTCTTGCCGCCGTCAGCGGCCTAGCGGTGCTCGAGGCACTCGAAAAACAGGGTCTTGCAAACGAGATTGGCCTCAAATGGCCCAACGACCTGGTCGCGCGTGGACGCAAACTCGGCGGCATTCTGGTCGAGGCCGCACGCGATAACGAAGGCAACCCTTTTGCGGTCTGTGGCATCGGCGTTAACGTGAACTATGTGCCCGCGGAGGTTCCCGATGGCGGCCTGCCAGCAATCGGTCTCTCGGACCTTAACGAAAACGTTCCTGCCGTCGACATGCTCCTCGATGAGGTCTATCACGCCGTTATAGACGCTGTAGATGCCTGGACAGAACGCCTCAACTCCATGGAAGAAAACACCGGACCGCTCGCGCCCGTCCACGGCGAATATGTCGCTCACCTCAATTGGATCGGGGAGCACGTTATCGCCCGCTCCCCCGCTGGAGACGAGCTGGCACGAGGCATATTTAGAACGGTCGACGATTGCGGCCGCGCATGCATTGAGACCGAGAGCGGCTTGTGCGTCTTCCACTTCGAAGAAGCATCCTTGCGCCCCCTGAGCGAATAGGGCGCCGCAGCCGCCGGCTCGGCAGACGAATTCGCTATCCCAAAATCTAAACTCAAAACAAAAGGGCCCCGCTACCGTAACGGCAGCGGGGCCCTTTAAGCTATGAGCGATATCGCTTAGAGCTTGATGTCGATGTCGACGCCAGCGGGGAGGTCGAGACGCATGAGCGAATCAACGGTGCCCGAGGTGGGGTCGAGGATGTCGATGAGGCGCTTGTGGGTGCGCATCTCGAACTGCTCACGGGAGTCCTTGTTCACGTGCGGCGAGCGGATAACCGTGTACAGGTTGCGCTCGGTGGGCAGGGGGACAGGACCGGAAACGCGAGCGCCGGTCTTCTGAGCGGTCTCGACGATGAGCTTCGCGGACTGATCGACGACCTCGTGATCATAGCCCTTGAGGCGAATGCGGATCTTCTGGGTAGCCAACTTAAACCTCCAAAGAGTGCGAGAGATGTTCTCGCAGGATTACGTAACAGGGAGCTCGAACTTAGGCGTTCTTGCTCATGACCTCGTCCACGATGGACTTGGGCGCGGGCTCATAAGAGTCGAACTGCATCGTGTAGGATGCACGGCCCTGGGTCTGGGAGCGAAGGTCGGTAGCGTAACCGAACATCTCGCCCAGCGGCACCTTGGCACGGATGAGCTTGCTGTTCTTGCGATCCTCCATACCCTCGATCTTGCCGCGGCGACCGGAGAGGTTGCCCATAACGTCGCCCATGTACTGCTCGGGGGTCTCGACCTCGACAGCCATGATCGGCTCGAGCAGCTGCGGATCGGACTTCTTGAGGGCGTCCTTGATAGCCATGGAACCGGCGATCTTGAAGGCGGCCTCGGAGGAGTCGACCTCGTGGTAAGAACCGTCGAACAGGGTGACCTTAACGTCGAGGACCGGGAAGCCGGCGATAACACCGGTGTTCAGGGCCTCCTGGATGCCCTTGTCGATGGACGGGATGTACTCCTTGGGCACGACGCCGCCGACGATAGCGTTGACGAACTCGTAGCCGAAGCCCTCCTCCATCTTCTCGAGCTTGATGACGGCGTGGCCGTACTGACCGCGACCGCCGGACTGGCGGACGAACTTGCCCTCAGCCTTCTCGACGTCGTGACCAGCGGTCTCGCGGTAGGCAACCTGGGGCTTACCAACGTTAGCGTCAACCTTGAACTCGCGGAGCAGACGGTCGACGATGATCTCGAGGTGCAGCTCGCCCATGCCGGCGATGATGGTCTGGCCGGTCTCGTGGTTGGTGGACACCTGGAAGGTCGGGTCCTCCTCGGCGAGCTTGGTCAGAGCCAGGGACATCTTGTCCTGCTCGGCCTTGGTCTTGGGCTCGATGGCAACGTCGATAACGGGCTTAGCGAACTCGATCTTCTCGAGGACGATCTCCTTGCCCTCGGCGCACAGGGTGTCACCGGTGGTGGAGTTCTTGAAGCCGACGCAAGCGACGATGTCGCCGGCGGCAGCGTCGTCACGGTCGATACGCTCGGCGGCGTTCATCTCGAGGATGCGGCCGAGACGCTCGCGCTGACCGTTGGAAGCGTTGACCACGTAGGAGCCGGACTCAGCGCGGCCGGAGTAAACGCGGACATAGGTGAGCTTACCGACGAACGGGTCGGTCATGATCTTAAAGACCAGGCCGGAGAAGGGCTCGTCGAAGGAAGGATGACGCTGAATCTCCTCGCCGGTGTCCGGATCGGTACCGGTGACGGCCTCGACGTCGAGCGGGCTGGGCAGGTAGTCGACGACAGCGTCGAGCAGCTCCTGAACGCCCTTGTTCTTGTAGGCGGAGCCCACGAAGACGAGGTTGAGCTCGTTGGCCAGAACACCCTTGCGCAGAGCAGCCTTGAGCTCCTCGACGGTGAAGTCCTCCTCCATGAGGATCTTCTCCATGAGCTCGTCGTCAAAGCTGGCAGCAGCGTCGAGGAGCTCCTCGCGCTTGGTGGCAGCGATGTCGGCAAACTCAGCCGGGATCTCGTCCATCGGCTCGGGGTAGGTCATACCCTTCTCGTCGGCCTTGAAGTCCCATGCAGTCATGGTGACCAGGTCGATGACGCCCCAGAAGTTGTCCTCGGCGCCCATCGGGACCTGAGCGGCCACGGCGTTGGCGTCGAGACGATCCTTCATGGTCTCGATAGCGTTGAAGAAGTCGGCGCCCACGCGGTCATACTTGTTGATGAAGGCGATGCGGGGGACGTTGAAGGTAGAAGCCTGACGCCAAACGGTCTCAGACTGGGGCTGAACGCCGGCAACAGCGTCGAAGACGGCGACAGCGCCATCGAGGACGCGCAGGCAGCGCTCGACCTCGGCGGTGAAGTCAACGTGGCCCGGGGTGTCGATGATCTGGATGCGGTAGTCCTTACCGTCCTTGTTCCAGAAGCAGGTGGTAGCAGCGGAGGTGATGGTTACGCCGCGCTCCTGCTCCTGAACCATCCAGTCCATGGTGGCAGCGCCCTCATGGACCTCACCGATCTTGTGGGTCTTACCGGTGTAGTAAAGAATACGCTCGGTCGTGGTGGTCTTACCGGCATCGATGTGAGCCATGATGCCGATGTTACGGGTATCGGAAAGCTTGTACTTAGGCTTAGCCATGTTAGTTCCTTACCTTAACTTACCAACGATAGTGAGAGAACGCGCGGTTGGCCTCGGCCATCTTGAAGACGTCCTCACGCTTCTTGACGGAAGCGCCCAGGCCGTTGGAAGCGTCGAGGATCTCGTTGGCGAGACGCTCGGCCATGGTCTTCTCCTTGCGAGCGCGGGAGAAGTTGACGATCCAGCGGATGCCCAGAGCGGTGGAACGACGGGAGTTGACCTCCATCGGGACCTGATAGGTAGCGCCACCGACACGCTTGGGCTTAACCTCGAGCGTGGGCTTGACGTTGTCCATAGCCTTCTTGAAGGTAGCGAGAGCGTCGCCACCCTCGGACTTCTCGGCAACGATCTCGAAAGCGGTATAAACGATGCGCTCAGCGGTGGCCTTCTTGCCGTCAAGAAGGACCTTGTTGATGAGCTGAGTCACCAGGCGGTTGTTGTAAACGGCGTCAGGCTGAACCTCACGACGATTAGCTGCTGCACGACGCGGCATGTGAAATCTCCTTAAGTGTCTACCGTGCGGCCCTTAGGCGGCACACGGCGAAAGTATCAAAACGTTATCTGGCTTATTTAGCCTTGGGGCGCTTAGCACCGTACTTGGAACGGGCCTGCATACGGTTCTGGACCGGAGCAGCGTCGTAGGCGCCACGGATGACGTGATAACGGACACCAGGGAGGTCACGGACACGACCGCCGCGGACGAGCACGATGGAGTGCTCCTGCAGGTTGTGGCCCTCACCCGGGATGTAAGCAGTAACTTCGATGCCGTTGACGAGGCGAACACGGGCAACCTTACGAAGAGCCGAGTTCGGCTTCTTGGGGCTCGTGGTGAAGACGCGGGTGCACACGCCGCGCTTCTGGGAGTTGTGCTGCAGAGCAGCGTTCTTGGACTTCTTGGGCACGGAACGACGGCCCTGGCGAACCAGCTGGTTAATAGTAGGCAAAGCGTACTCCTTCTCGAATGATTCCAGCTTTCTGTAAAGTGCAACGGCTTGAATCGAGGGGTCAGCATCCCCCTACGAAACACGCAGTTCGATAGGATACGTGGCGTTAGCTGTGCCGTCAACAGACCACGCCGCCGGGCGTATCCCAAAATGAGCATATTTCCGCAAAGCCTACACAAAAGGAATCCCCTTCTGTGCGCGGGGGCGGATTCCCGGTCCGGGCGGCCCGCTGTTTAAGTTTGCTGCTCTACAGTCCTGCGCAAGACGGAAAGCACATTAAGTGCTTTCCTTTGCGTGCGGAACTCGCGAC
>NZ_JADPCH010000020.1 GCF_015670745.1 Collinsella aerofaciens
TCGCCTGCTCGGACAGTCCTGACTCGCACGGAGAGCACATTAAGTGCTCTCCGGCTCGTGCGGAACTCGCGATCGACTTCATATGCCGCCGGGCGGCCGGGGCGAACGCGGGTCCCTAGGTTTTCAAAAAAGCGGTCGGCGCGCAGGTGCGCCGACCGCCGATATATGGGGTCTGATGTTTTTGACCGGAGAGGACTACTTACTCGTCGAGGAGATCCTCTGGCATGTCGTTGCCGTCGCCTAGGTCGACTGGAGCCTCTTCGGTGTCGGCTGCGGCCTCGGAACCTTCGCCCTCGGGCTTCTCTTTGGCGGCCGTCATGCGGGCCACGGCGCAGATGCGGTCGTTGTCGT
The DNA here is from genome assembly GCF_015670745.1 of Collinsella aerofaciens. GTDB lineage: Bacteria > Actinomycetota > Coriobacteriia > Coriobacteriales > Coriobacteriaceae > Collinsella > Collinsella aerofaciens_T. Next base: position 352 of record NZ_JADPCH010000020.1, read on the forward strand.
CGACGGTCATCATCTTGACGCCCTGGGTGGCGCGGCCAGTCTGGCTGATCTCGTCGGTCTTGACGCGAATGACCGTCGCGCCCTCCGTCACGATGAACAGCTCGTGCTGCGGGCCCACCGTCTTCATGGCCGCGAGGTTACCCTTACGCTCGGTCATTTGAATGGTGTAGACGCCCTGACCGCCGCGATTCTGCTCCGGGTAGTCCGCGACCGGCGTGCGCTTGCCGTAGCCGCGCTCGGTGATGACGAATAGATCGCCGTTGCCGTTAGTGACTTCCATGCCCAGAACGCTCACGCCGTCCTTCAGACCGATACCGCGAACGCCGCTGGTATCGCGGCCGGTGGCGCGCACCTGCTCCTCGGAGAACATGATCGCCTTGCCCGCGGTGGTGGCCAGGATAATCTTGTCGCCCTCGCGCACGCGGCGCACGTTCAGCAGCGCGTCGTCGTCACGCAGGTTGATAGCGATCAGGCCGTCGCGACGGCTGCGGTCATATGCGCTCATCACGGTCTTTTTGACCATGCCGCTCTTGGTGGCAAACATCAGGTACTCGTCGGCCGGGAACTCGCGGCAGCTGATGACGCTCGCGATCTTCTCGCCTTCCTCGAAGGGCAGCAGGTTGACGATCGCGGTACCGCGCGCCTGGCGCGTACCCACCGGCAGCTCGTGCACCTTCAGGCGATAGACCTTGCCCTTGCTCGAGAAGAACAACACGTACTCGTGCGTGGACGCGATGAACATCTCATCGATAACGTCGTCCTCTTTGAGGTTGACGCCCGACACGCCCTTGCCACCGCGCTTCTGGGCACGGTAGGCAGCCACTGGGATACGCTTAACGTAGCCGGTGTGGGTGATGGTCACGACCATATCCTCGTCGGCGATGAGGTCCTCGACATCCAGGTCCTTCTCAACCTGGCTGATTTCGGTACGGCGCTTGTCGCCAAACTTCTTGGAGATCTCGCGCATCTCTTCCTTGATGACGCCCAGAATCTTCTCCTCGTGCGCCAGCAGGTCCTCGTAGTAGGCGATGGCGCGGCGCAGGCCGTCCAGCTCTTCTTGGATCTTGTCGCGCTCCAGGCCGGTCAGGCGGCGCAGCTTCATCTCGAGGATGGCCGTGGTCTGCTCGGGCGTAAAGCCAAAGCGTTCGATCAGTCGGCTGCTGGCCTCGGAGTCGGTCTGCGAGGAGCGGATGATGCTGATGACCTCGTCGATATGGTCAAGGGCCATCAGGTAGCCCTCGAGGATATGCGCGCGGGCCTGGGCCTTCTTAAGGTCGAAGCGGGTGCGGCGGGTGACGACGTCGACCTGGTGGTCGATGTAGTGCTGCAGCATCTCGCGCAGGCTCAGGCATTTGGGAACGCCGTTGACGAGTGCCAGGTTGTTGGCGCCAAAGGTCGTCTGCAGCGAGGTGTACTTATACAGGTTGTTGAGCACGACCTGCGGAATGACGCCCTTCTTGAGCTCGATGACCAGACGGATGCCCTTCTGGTTGGACTCATCGCGCATATCCGAGATGCCCTCAATGCGCTTGTCGTTGACGAGTTGGGCGATCTTCTCCTGCAGGGTGCCCTTGTTGACCATGTAGGGAATCTCGGTAAAGACCAGGCGGCTGCGGCCGGTCTTGGTGGACTCCACATGTGCCTTGGCACGCACGGTAATGGAGCCGCGGCCGGTCTCGTAGCTCTGTTTAATGCCGGCGCTGCCCATGATGATGGCGCCGGTGGGGAAGTCCGGACCGGGCATGATCTGCATGAGCTCGTCGACGGTGGCGTCGGGGTTGTCGATCAGGTAGCAGGTGGCCTCGATCGCCTCGGTGAGGTTATGCGGGGCGATGTTGGTGGCCATGCCGACGGCGATGCCCTGGCTGCCGTTGACCAGCAGGTTGGGGAAGCGCGCAGGCAGCGCCACGGGCTCGGCAAGCGATTCGTCGTAGTTGGGCTGCCAGTCGACGGTATCCTTCTGCAGGTCGCGCAGCAGTTCCATGGCGGGCTTTGCCAGGCGGCTCTCGGTGTAACGCATGGCCGCCGCGCCGTCGCCGTCGATGTTGCCGAAGTTGCCGTGACCGTCGATGAGCGGCGTGCGCATGGAGAACCACTGCGCCAGGCGGACCATGGCCTCATAGACCGCGGAATCGCCGTGCGGGTGGTACTTACCGATAACTTCGCCGACCGTCCAGGCCGACTTCTTGTGCGGTCGGTTGGGGTAGATGCCGCTCTCGTTCATCGCGTACAGGATGCGGCGGTGCACCGGCTTTAAGCCGTCGCGCACGTCCGGCAGGGCGCGTGCCGTGATAACCGACATCGAATACTCGATGAACGACTGCTTCATCTCGCGACCGAACTCCGAAATCTGGAGCTGGCCGCCGTTGATATCCTCGCCGGCCGAGGCGCCGCGATCGACTTCGCCAAAGCTCTCCTCGAGCTCGGCGTCGTCATCCTCGTCCTCTTCATCCTCGGCGTCGGGGTTATAGGAATCCGGATCGCCGTCCTCGCCCTGCTCAGCGCGGGCGAGCAGGCGCTTCAGATCATCGGGCATACCGGCATCGCCGGCCTCGTCCATACCCTCGTTATTGTTGATATCGTCTGCCACGTTACCTCCTCTTAAGCGTCAAGGAATCGTGCATCATGTGCATGCTTCTCGATGTACTCGCGGCGATAGCCGACCTCGGAACCCATCAGCTCGCGCACGGCGCGGTCCGCCACCACGGCGTCCTCGATCGACACACGCTGCAGGATGCGGGTCTTGGGGTCCATCGTCGTCGAGGCAAGCTGCTTGGGGTCCATCTCGCCCAGGCCCTTGTAGCGCTGGACGGTATAGCCCTTGCGCTTTTTGGTGATCTTGCCGTCCTTGGCCTTGCCGTCCTCGTCGTTATCGTCGGGGTTCAGGCCCAGACTCTGGATGGTGTCGCGCAGGATCTCGTCTTCGGGCTGGCGGCCGTTGGGATACACGTAGTGGATCTTGTTGCGCACCTTAATGCCAAAGATGGGCGGGCAGGCAACATAGACGTAGCCGGCATCGATCAGCGGACGCATGTACTTGTAGAAGAACGTCAGCAGCAGGATGCGGATATGCGCACCGTCGACGTCTGCATCGGTCATGATGATGATCTTGTGGTAGCGCGCCTTGGTGATATCGAAGTCGCCGCCGTCGCCGGCACTCGTCGTGACGCCGCAGCCGATCGCGGTAATCAGCGACTGAATGGTGTCACTCGAGAACGCGCGATGGTCACCAACGCGTTCGACGTTCAAAATCTTGCCGCGCAGGGGCAGAATCGCCTGGATGTCTCGGCGACGGCCGTCCTTGGCCGAACCGCCTGCCGAGTCGCCCTCTACGATGAAGAGCTCGGTCAGCTCGGCATCGCGCACCGAGCAGTCAGCGAGCTTACCGGGCAGGGACGCCGTCTCGAGCAGGCTCTTGCGGCGGGTCGCCTCGCGCGCCTTGCGGGCGGCATTGCGCGCCTTGCAGGCCTGCTGCGCCTTCTTGACGATCTCGCGAGCGGGCTTGGGATGCTCCTCCAAGTAATCGGCGAGGCCGTCGGTCACAATCTTGAGCGTGAGCGCTCGCATATAGGAGCTGCCGAGCTTTGCCTTGGTCTGGCCCTCAAACTGCGGATCGGGCAGCTTGACCGAGATAACGGCCGAAAGGCCCTCGCGCACATCGTCGCCGGTCAGGTTGGCGTCTTTTTCCTTGAGCAGGTTCTGCTTGCGCGCATAATCGTTGATCACGCGGGTGAGCGCGGTACGGAAGCCCTCAAGGTGCATGCCGCCTTCGGGGGTGTAGATGTCGTTGGCAAACGACATGACGTTCTCGCCGTAGCCGCTATTCCACTGCAGGGAAACCTCGACCTCGCCCATCTTGGCCACGGGCGCGTCCGGGTCCGATTTGCCCTCGATGTAGATGGGCTCCTTAAAGGCCTCGGGGACGTCCTTGCCCTCGTTGAGGAACTTGACGAAGTCGATGATGCCGCCCTCGTAGCAAAACTCCTCCACGTGGGGAGTCGCTTCGCGCTCGTCGGTCAGCACGATTTTGAGGTTCTTATTGAGGAACGCCGTCTCCTGCAGACGGTTGTGCAGCGTATCGAAATCGTAGATGCAGGTCTCGAAGATCTCATCGTCGGGCCAGAAGGTGACGGTGGTGCCCGTCGAATCCGAGGTGCCCACGACCTTCATCTTCTTGACGGTCTTGCCGCGCGAGAACTCCATCTCGTAGGTGTTGCCATCGCGACGAACCTGAACGACCACGCGCTTGGACAGTGCGTTGACGACGGAGATGCCCACGCCGTGCAGGCCGCCCGAGACCTTATAGGCCGAGTTATCGAACTTACCGCCGGCGTGCAAGATCGTCATGACGACCTCGAGCGTCGGGATCTTTTTAACAGGGTGCTCGTCGACGGGGATGCCACGCCCGTTGTCGACGACTGTGATGGAGTTGTCGGCGTGGACCGTCACCTGGATCTCGGTGCAGAAACCGGCCATGGCCTCGTCGACGGAGTTGTCAACGATCTCCCACACCAGGTGATGCAGACCGCTGGCGCTCGTCGAGCCGATATACATGCCCGGGCGCTTACGAACGGCCTCGAGACCTTCGAGAATCTTAATCTCGCCGCCATCGTAATCGTTTTCGTTTGCCACACGTCCTCCTTCAGTCAAGAAAATGTGTATAGCCTTACTAGTTTATCGTAAAAAAATACCCTCGGGAACGAGGGTATTTGGCTCTACAAGGCCACCAGATGCGATTTAAGGCTCTTTTTTGCTTTGCACGCCCTTGGCCCACTCGGCGCTGGCGCTCATGGCATTCTCGAGGGCCTCGCGCAGTTTTTGGTCTTCGATGGGCGCCACTTGGCGCTCAATCTCGGCGCGCTCGGCATCGCTGAGGTCGGCGTGTGGGGCCGGCGGGCGCTCGGTCGCCGCTGGGCGAAGGCGCTCCTTGGCGGCGGGCGGCGTGTGACCGGGTGCGGTGGTTTTGAACACCAGGCCGTCCACATGCGCACCGGCGCGCTCCATGCGCGCGCGGATGATCTCACGCAACAGCGTCATTTCCTGCGTCCACGAGGGCGAATCGAGATATACCAGCAGCTCATTGGACTCGGGCAGGTAGCGCAGACCCGTCACATGCCGCCCCTCGCGCGTGCCCGAGCACACCGCGTTCCACGCGCGATAGACCGCGCGCGACTCCTCGGCAGCCTCCATCTGCGCACGGCGCTCAGGCGTCGCCGACGCCAGGATGCGCTGGCGCTCTGCGTTCAAAAACCCACTGAAGGCGACCGTCTCGCTCTCGCGCTCGTAATTAGCACGTCTCACCCATGCTCACCACCTTGGCTCGATCAAGCAGGTCATCGGTAAAGTACCCCAGGTTGGTCGTGGTTATGACCGTTTGGATATCATCGCCGATCAGCCGCAGAAAAGCACCGCGGCGCTCGCCGTCGAGCTCGCTCATCACGTCGTCCAGAAGCAACAGCGGAGCAGTACCCAGAACATCGCGAGCCACGGCCACCTCGGCCACCTTCCAGGACAGTACCAACGTTCGCTGCTGTCCTTGGCTGGCAAATGAACGAGCGGAGCGACCCGCCACGGTAAATTCAATCTCATCGCGATGCGGTCCCACCAACGTCACGCCGCGGCGAATTTCCTCGTCGGCGTGCTCATCAAGGGCGGCCAGCATGCGCTCGTACGCCCAGCCCTTCAGCTCTTCGCGATCCTCGACCTGGGGCAAATCCCCCAGCGTGGACGCATAGGACACGTTGGCGGCTTCACCGGACGCCACTTGCCCGTAGGCAGTACGCACATGGCCCGCCAGCCGGTCGAGCAGGGCCAACCGGTGCACGAGCAGAGCCGCGCCCGCGCGGGCAATCGAATCGTTCCACGCGCCGAGCATCTCGCGGCAGCACCAGGCCTCCTTGAGCAAGGCGTTACGCTGGGTCACGCAGCGACCATAGGCGCTCGCAAGATCGGCATAGCGTGCGCTCAGTTGCATGCCAAAGTCGTCGAGGGCGGCGCGGCGCACACTGGCGCCTCGCTTAACCATGTCCAGATGGTCGGGGCAAAACAGCACGCTCGGCAGGACCCCGCGCACACCGGCGGCGGAGCATCTCTTGCCGTTGCGGCTAAACGAGCGCTTACCGTCCCCCGCGCTCAATCCCATATCAAGCACGCGGCCGTCGCCCTCGAGCCTCAGCTCGACCTTGCACGAGCCCACGCCGTCATGGACGAGCTCGGCTGCGGTCGGATGCCTAAACGAGGCGCCGCTCGTCAGCAGCTGCAGCGCCTCTATGAGATTGGTCTTTCCCGCAGCGTTTGGGCCCGCAAGTATCGTCACGCCCTCGTCCAGGGCAAGGTGATAGCTATCGAAGCTGCGGTAGTGCGCGACGGAAAGATCGCGGGCGAACATGGTCATGGCGCAGCGCTAGATGCGGACCGGCATGACCAGGTACAGGTAGTTGATCTTGTCGTAGGACTTGAAGATGCCCGCCTGCGAGTAGCTCTTGAGCTCCAGCGTGATCTCCTTCTCCTTGGATAGGGCATTGAGGCAGCCGAAGATGTAGTGGTAGTTGAAGGCGATGGTACCCGACTCGCCCTCAGCCTCGACATCGATCGTCTCCTGCGCAAGGTCCTGGTCATTGGAAATGGAGGACAGGCCCATCTGCCCGTTCTCGACATCGATCTCGAACTTGACGGCGGGGTTGGCGCTCGCGATAACGGCCACGCGCTTGAGGGCGGCGTTAAAGGCGGCGACGTCGATCTTGACGCTCGTCACGCACGAATCGGGGATGAGCTGCTTGTAGTTGGGGTACACGCCCTCGATGCGGCGCGACACGTAGGTGGTGTTGCCGGCCTCGAAGACGACCTGGGTGTCGGTAGCCCCGATCATGATGGTCGCCTGGCTGGCCATGATGTTCAGTGCGTCGTTAAAGGCGTCAGCCGGAACGTTGAGTTCAAAGGAGCCCTCGAGGGTCGAGGTCTCGACCTGCGTATCGCACACGGCCAAACGGAAGGAATCGGTCGCCACCAGGCGCACGGTGTTGTTCTCGACCTTCATGTGCACGCCGCCCAGGATGGGGCGGGCCTTGTCGGTCGAGGTGACGCGCCACACACGGCCGACCATTTCGGACAAGATATCAGTCGGCAGTTCCACGGCGCTCTCGATGGCATAGGCCGGAAACTCGGGGAAGTCATTGGCATCGAGCGTGTTCAGGCGGAAAGAGCTCTTCTCGCAACTGATCAGCACCTGGCGCTCGGACAGCTCAAAGGTGACCGGGGCATCGGGGAGGGTCTTGGTGATATTGGAGAGCATCTTACAGGGGATAACCATCTCGCCCTCTTCTTCGACATGCGCCGCGATGCGATGACGGATCGAGATGGTGTAGTTAGAGGTCTGGAATTCCAAGATGCCGTCTTGGGCCTTAACGAGCACGCCCGACAGGATGGGGAGGGTGGATGCCGAAGCGACACCCTTCATAACGACGCCGATGGCTTGTGTAAGCGAGCTCTGGCTGACGGTGAACTTCATCTTTTAATACCTTTCTTTAGATATAAATATCTTAATAATAGTAATAGCACTGACGAAACTGTTGATTACTCCCAAAGACGCAGGTCAGACCCAGAAAGAGAATCGACAGCAACCTGTGTGCAACGGGGGTGGTTTTCCACGTTCAAAATCTGCGCAAAACTTTTCACCACCGCGGGTTGGGTTTTAGACACCTTATGCCCATGGTTTCGACAAGTTTTCAACAGGTGTCTCTATTTCCCTACGAGCGCAGTGTAATTTTATCGCGCAGCGATTTGAGGTCTTCGGTGACGGTACGGTCTTCCTGGATCATCTTCTGGACCTTTTTGTAGCTCGTGCTGACGGTCGAGTGGTTGCGGTTGCCAAATTCGGCGCCCACCGCCGTGGTCGTCATCTCGCACATCTCGATGGCCAGGTAGATAGCGATATGGCGTGCTTTGGCGATATTGGCGTTGCGACGCGGGCCGATGAGCTCCTCGTGCGTCACGCCGTACTGCTCTTCGATGACGGACTGAACCGTCTGGACGTTGATCTTTTTGGCCGATGTGTCGAAGTACTGGCTGGCGATGGCGTCGATATCGTCAAAGGTGAGCTCCCCGCCCTCGCGCTCGCGGTCGCCCGCCTCGCCGGCGCAGCGCTCGCAAAAGCTCTCGAGTTCGCGGATGTTGGTGCCCGAGACCTCGGCCATGTGTTTAAAGTGCTCGTCGGTCAGGTGTCCGCCGTCGCCCCCATAGGCCGCCAGCAGCGAGTCATCGCCTGCCTCGGGAGCGGCGACGATGGTGTTCTCGTAATAGCGCTGCAAGATCTTGTATTTCATCTCGTAGCTGGGCTCTGCGACCAGGCAGAGCATGCCGGCGTTAAAGCGGCTGGTCAGACGCTCGTCCATGCTCAGGTCCTTGGGGGCACGGTCTGCCGCGATGACGACCTTCTTGTTGTTGCGGATGAACTCGTCCATGAGCTGGAAAAAGTAGTCCACGCTCGCGCGCTTGCCGATGATGTTTTGGATGTCATCGATGATGAGCACGTCCACGCCGTGGTACGCCTGCATGATGGGGGCGTTGCTCTTCTTTTGGCGGTCGAACTCGGTCATCAGGTCGTCCAGATATGCCTGGGAGTTGGCATACTTGACCTTGATCTCGGGCGACTTCTCGGCGAGCTCGTTTTTGATGGCAAGCAGCAGGTGCGTCTTGCCCAGGCCCGATTTGCCGTAGATGAACAGTGATGTGCATGTGCCGCGCTCGTCCGCGAGGGCGGCAAACTTGAGTGCCGAGCGATAGGCATGGCTGTTTTCGGGGCCGTAGACAAAGTTCTCAAAGGTAAATTTTGAGTTCGCGGCGAGCGGGGCTCCATCCGTATTCTGCTCGGCCGGCACGGTCGGCGCCGGTATGGGTGAAGCGGGGGTCGCAGCTTGCGTGGATTTAGTCGGCGCTCCGCCCTTCATCTGGTTCATCATGCGACGAAAATCATCGGCCGAGAGCGTGTTCTTGATTGCAATGCCCGAATCCGCGCCCGCCGCTGCGTCGTGAGCGATAGGCATGTGCGTGACGGGTGCGTTCGTTGACGTCGCCGCCGCGGTCGGCAACGGTGCCATGGTTTCACGGGAAACATCGCTGTGCTGGTGCTCGATTGTCGGCACGTCGCCTGCGGAGGTCGGTGCCGCCGGGGAAGCGGCGGGAGCCGTGGCGGGCGCCGTCGCGGCAGCGGATTCCGTTGCGGCGCCTTGCGGTGCCACGATGTCGAGCGCGATCGGTGCAAAGGCGATTTCTTCCAGATAGGCCTCAATAGTCGGCTGATGCTTTTTGAGCTGCGCGATGGCAAAGCGCGAGGGGGCCTCGATCGTGAGCGTATCTTCGGTCAGGCTTATGGCCCGCGATTGCCCCAGCATGTTGATGAGGCGTGCATCTTGGCCGTCGCGCTGGCAAAAGGCGATGGCATCCCCCAGGATGATGCTTGCTTCCTCGTCCACTGTCTCTCCCGTTCTTTAGCTCTAAGCTCGCACGCGAGCGGCGCCGAGTTCGGTCAGATGGTATTTCTGGCCATGCTTGATGACCAAGCCGGCCTGCGCCAAGTCATTGAGCGTGCGTGACCAAGTGGGGGCCGAGTTTCCAAACGCCCTCGCCAGATCGGTTGCACCGCACGCTTGATTTTGCGCCAGATAGCCCAGCGCGGCGTTGCCGCGATCGCTTACGAACACGTCCGGTTGTGGCTGCGCATACTGATTTGCTGCATTAGGATACATCATTTGAGCTGCTGGTTGTTGAGAACTCTGCATCGGCGGCATTTGCTGTTGAAAACTTTGAGGCCACTGTTGGTAAGGCTGCAGAGGCATCTGTTGGGCCCAGGGGTTGTACTGCTGCTGCGGCATCTGCTGGTACGGCTGCTGATATCCCTGCTGGTACTGCTGCGGGAACTGCTGGCCATACCCCAGTGGCGGCATCTGCTGATATGGATATCCCCGTTGGTACGGCTGATAGCCCATTTGCTGGCCACCCGGTGCCCCCGTCGCCTGCTGCATTGCTGCTGCATCCTGATCTGCCAGCGGCATGGCCTCTGGCATGTTTGGCGTCATCGACATAGATGCCGCCTGGGGCTCTTGTGTGGGAAGCATTCCGGGCTGCTGCATCTGCCCCACGGGGGGCTGCATCTGCTGCGTTGCCATGGGCTGCTGCGCAAAAGCTCCCGGCAGGGGATATGTGGGCTGCTCCGTCTCGGGCCGCACGGCAGCACCGCGTCCGCCGGCACGCTCGATTTCCTGCACGCGTTTAGGGTTCAGGCTTACCGTAACCACGGTGCCGTTGCCCATGTTGTCCTCGATGGATACGGCACCGCCGGCGTTTTCCAAATACTCCTGCACCATGGGAAACCCTGCTCCGGTTCCACGGATATAGCGCTTCATCTTGCTGTTTGCGCTGGTAACGCCAAAGTCGAAAGCGCGTTCCTTGTCGTCGATGCCGGGTCCTTGGTCAGCAAAGCGGATGGTGTCTCCGCCGTCCAGAATCGAGATGATGGGCTCTGCAAAGTGTGCGTGGATAAAGTTTTCGACAATCTCGCGGATGACCATGAGCGAGATATGGCCACCTTGTTCTTTCATGCACTGGTAGACGGTGTTGGTCGTCTCTTCCAAATACGTGCGGACATCTTGCGGATCGATGACGATCACACGCGGTGTCGACAGCATGTCGTCATAGACGGCGATGCGCGCGGCGTACATGGCTTTTGGCGCCTGCGTTGTCGTCTGTTCACCTTCGTCACGCTCTTCGCGCACGCCGGTGATGTGCTCGTTGTCGGGTGCCGGGTCTCCGGAATCGACCATGGTGTAAAAGTCGTCAGACATGCCGCTCGCAATCTTCCAAAAGGTTTCGAACAAATAGTAGCTCACCGTGCAATGTTTCTCATCTTTCGACAAACTTTCAAAACCTGTTGAAAACTTTGGAAAACGGACGAAAAGTTCTCAACATTGCCAACATGACCTGTTGAAAACTCGATGAAATATCGTGAAAGGTTGCCATGAGGCGCAAATTTCGGTTGTGCTTATGGGGGAACCGTGTGAACTGCGCAACCTTTTACCTTTGATTTCTTGACATTTGAACATTGATTTCCCTACAATCTTCAAGCTCACGTGTCTATATCTGCGTCCGCGTCCCCGCGGACACTCGAAATGCAGCAGGAGGAACTTAAGATGAAGCGTACGTATCAGCCTAATAAGCGTAAGCGTGCCAAGACCCATGGCTTCCGTGCCCGTATGGCCACTAAGGGTGGTCGTGCCGTGCTCGCCCGTCGTCGCGCCAAGGGCCGCAAGCGTCTCACTGTCTAGCAGCGATACACACATCTCGCATGAAGACTATTAAGTCTCGGCAAGATTTCGAGCATGTGTTCAGTCAGGGGCGTCGTTTCAATCACCCTCTGATTCGAATGACCATATGTGAATCGGTTGGCGAAGGCGACTCCGGAAGGGTCGCCTTCGTTGGTGCTAAGCGACTCGGTTGTGCCGTCGTGCGCAACCGATCTAAGCGTGTGATGCGCGAGGCCGCCCGCAGCTGCGGATTTCCCGTTGCGGGTTATGACATCATCTTGTTTGCAACTCCCAAGACGAGGGTTTCCTCGCCGCAGGAGATGGACAAGGCGTTGCGTTCGCTTATGAAGCGCGCCGGCGTTGCCGGGGAGGAGCGATGAGCAATCACGTTTTGCGACGTGTTGCCATCGCTCCTATTCGCATATATCAACAGGTTATTTCGCCCTTATTGCCTGACGCCTGCATTTATTACCCAACGTGCTCGCAATACGCCATCCAGGCGATTGAGAAGCACGGTGTTTTGAGAGGCTGCTGGCTTGCCGTGAGGCGCATCGCTCGTTGCAATCCCCTGCACGTCGGCGGTTATGACCCTGTGCCCTAGCGGGCACTCGCTATCGGAGGAAAACTTACATGTGGGATTGGATCGTTAACATCCTTTTCGAGCTGCTCAAGCTCATCCAGACCTTTGCGGTCGACTGGGGCCTGTCCATCATCATCCTGGTGGTCATCATCCGTCTGCTGCTGACGCCGCTCATGCTCAAGTCGACCAAGTCGACGGCTCGCATGCAGGTGCTGCAGCCCAAGATGCTCGAGATCCAGGAGCGCTATGCCGACGATCCCCAGCGTCAGGCCGAGGAGATGCAGAAGTTCTACAGCGAGAACAAGTTCAACCCCATGGCTGGCTGTCTGCCGCTGCTGATTCAGATGCCTATCCTGTTCGCCCTGTTTACATTGCTGCGCAACCTGCCGCAGTACTTTAACGACGGCACGTTCTCGTTCTTCAACATCCTGCCCGACCTGACCACCACGCCGAGTGCTTCCTTTGCCGATGGCTTTATGGTTGCACTGCCTGCGCTGGTTTGCCTGATCCTGTTCGCCGTCCTGACCCTGATTCCGCAGCTCTATATGTCGCGCAACCAGACCGGCCAGCAGGCTCAGAGCATGCGTATGATGGCCGTTGTCATGACGGTCATGATGCTTTGGATGGGCTGGAGCCTTCCCGTTGGTGTTCTGCTGTACTACGACGTCTCGTCTGCTTGGCAGGTTATCCAGCAGATTTTTGTGACGCAGAAGGTCATCGACAAGGCGAAGGCCGATGAGGAGGAGCGTCTTAAGAACGCTCCGCTGCAGGTTGAGGTCACTCGTCGAGAGAAGAAGCCGCGCCCGCACAAGAAGAAGTAGTGGGATATCAATCTTATTTAGGTACCTAACTTTTGGAGTACGTTATGTCTGAAGAGATCATCGAGGATATGCTTGAGGAGGTTGCCCCGCAGGTCGCGGGCGATTATCCCGAGATTGCACAGCGCTACAAGGCTGGTGAAGAGCTGACCGATGAGGAGCTCGACACCATTGCCGATGTTGCTATTTCCATCCTGCGTTCCATCCTTTCGCACTTCGATGCCGCCAACTCTCCTATCGATGAGTATGAGGGCGACGAAGGTGAGCTGATTTTGGATGTAACGGCTCCCGACCTTGCTGTTCTCATTGGCCGTCATGGTCGCACCCTTGATGCCCTTCAGGTTATGTTCTCTTTGCTGGTGAGCCGCAAACTTGGCTTTAGGTATCCGGTTGTAGTGGACGTCGAGGGATACAAGAGCCGCCGTCAGGACAAGGTTGCCTCCATGGCTCAGTCTGCTGCCGAGCGTGCCATTCGCACTCATAAGAGTGTTTCGCTTCCGCCCATGAATGCCTACGAGCGTCGACTGGTTCACATTGCACTTCGTGGCAATGATGCCGTCGATACTCATTCTGAGGGTTCTGACCCTGATCGCCATGTGGTGATTGTTGCTCGATAATCTACTCGAGTTTATGCTAAGGGGACGTGGTTTCCACGTCCCCTTTTTTTGTCAAAAGTTCTCGATACGCTGATTTTTGTCAGAAAGGAGCTTTCGTTGTTAGTACTTACTGATCAGCAAGCTGACGAGATGTTGAGTCGTCTAGCTTTCTATTGCAAAGAGTATTCCTTGAGCGTAACTGATGTTGAGCTGAGGAAATGTATCCAGCATTTGGATTTGGTTCTAGAAACAAATAAGACAACCAATCTCACCCGTATTCTTAACGTAGAAGATGCTGCAGTACTTCATATCCTCGACTCACTTGTTTTGCTCCCCTATATCAACAAGGCTCCTGAGGGAGCTTTGCTCGATATGGGAACAGGTGCGGGCTTCCCTGGTATTCCATTAACCATAACCACGCATCGTAAAGCTACTTATATTGACGCTGTTGGCAAGAAGGTTGATGCGGTAAATTCCTTTGTCCATGCTCTTGGATTGAAACATGCCCATGCGGTTCATGATCGTCTTGAAGAATATGCTCGGAGCCATAAGAAGCAGTTCTCTGTTGTAACCGCCCGCGCACTGGCCCCTCTACCGATTCTTGTTGAGTATGCGGCTCCGTATCTGAAGGATGGAGGGGTATTTGTTATAACCAAGGGCAATCCTTCGGATGAGGAGCTTGCTTCCGGCATGTCAGCAGCTAAGATTTGCGGCTTCACTTTGCTTCTGAATGACGCAATTGATTTGCCTGAAGGCTTGGGTCACAGGGAGTTCATTGTTCTTAAGAAGAGTCATCCAGCATCCGTTTCATTGCCTCGTGCAAATGGCGTGGCAAAGAAGAATCCGCTTGCCTAGATGTTTCACGTGAAACATAATGGATACTAACAACTTGCAGTGTTTCACGTGAAACATGGCGGTTGATATCGATTCGGAATGTTTCACGTGAAACATCCTCCGTTTGACAGCTTTAATACACACCAGGAGGGACCGTGGGATTTCGCGACGTTAAGCGTTCAAAGGGCGCAAAAGACACGCGTATCATTGCAATCATCAATCAAAAAGGCGGCGTCGGTAAGTCAACGACGGCTGTAAACCTTGCAGCAGCACTGGGTGAGCAGGGTCGTAAAACACTGATTGTCGATTTTGATCCGCAGGGAAACAGCACCAGTGGATTCGGAATTGAAAAAGAAGACCTTGATCACTGCATCTATGATGCATTGTTGAATGATGTGCCGGCAGAATCACTTGTTCTTGATACAAATTGCAAAAAGGTATTCGTAATTCCAGCTACAATTCAGCTTGCAGGCGCCGAAATTGAGCTCGTAAGCGCAATTGCACGTGAAACCCGCCTCAAAGATTTGCTTGAGCCGATTCAGGACGAGTTCGATTTTATTTTCATTGACTGTCCTCCTTCGCTCGGCCTGCTTACTATCAACGCTTTGACCGCAGCAGACAGCGTTTTGATTCCGATCCAGTGCGAATATTACGCACTCGAGGGCGTTACGAAGCTGCTTGAGTCAATGAAGATGGTCAAATCAAGGCTGAACAAGGGCTTAGACACCTATGGTGTGCTTATGACCATGTATGACTCGCGTACTTCACTATCGAATCAGGTTGTTGAGGAGGTTCAATCGTACTTTGGTGATAAGGCGTTTAAGACGCTAATCCCCCGTACGGTTAAAATCTCCGAAGCTCCGTCTTTTGGAGAACCAGTAATTACCTATGCACCTCAAAATAAGGGTGCAAAAGCATATATGAACCTTGCAAAAGAGGTGATCAAGCGTGCCTAGTGTAAAGAAACGTGGCGGATTGGGACGTGGACTGAATGCTTTGGTTTCAGAGGCCGAGTATGAGACCGGCGGTTCGGCTGCATCGGCTTCAAATGCTGCATCTGAAACACAACTACCTATTGAGGATATCGTTCCCAACCCTAATCAGCCGCGAATTCACTTTAACGAAACTGAACTTCGCGAGTTGAGCGAGTCAATCCAAGAACATGGCGTTTTGCAGCCGCTTTTGGTTCGCAAGCATGGAAACGGCTATGAGATCATCGCTGGTGAGCGTCGTTACCAGGCGTCAAAGCTTGCTGGCCTTGAAGAATTGCCAGTCATCATTAAAGAGGTAAATGATGAAGAGATGCTGGCTCTTGCTCTTATCGAAAACCTTCAACGTTCAGATCTGAATCCCGTCGAAGAGGCTAAGGGCTATCGACAGCTCATCGATGCCAGCGGTATGACCCAGGAGGCATTGTCGAAGGCAGTAAGCAAGTCACGCTCTGCAATTACAAACTCACTGCGTCTTCTCGATCTCCCCGAAGTAGTTCAGCAGATGATTTTTGAGGGTAAACTTACTGCTGGTCATGCACGTGCGATTCTTGCAGTTCCCTATGAGGATGCTCGAATTCGACTTGCAGAGAAGGTTGTTGCAGAGGGCCTTTCCGTAAGAGCGACAGAAAATCTTGCTCCGTTGTTTTCTGCCGGAGAGACACCTAAGACGCCGAGGCCTGCAACCCCTCAGTCTTTTAAAAAGGCAGCCCGCGTGCTTCGTCAGGTTTTTAATACCAACGTGCGTGTGAAGAGCTCGCGTGGAAAGAATAAGATTGAGATTGAGTTTAAAGACGAGGAAGAGCTCTCTCGTATTCTTGGCGAAATGATTCAGTTTGATCAAGGAGGCCAAGATGAGGAATAGAATTTTAACTGCGATTGCATTGGCGACGACTGTCGCGGCTGGTGCCTTTGCTGGCTATAAGATCGCGACAGACGATGAACTTCGAGGTCGTTTGCTTCGTAGTGCGCAAGATATTATCGATACATCCAAGAAGAAAATGGATGTTATGACAGAAGATGTTGCAATGCGTACTGCTCAGGTAACGAAGAATCCCAAGATTAATCAGGGTTGGGTCAGCAACCAATGGGAAAATGTAGGCTATTAGGTACCTAACAATTACTTAGCATATTGTGATGGGTCCTTGTCTGATTCACGAGACAAGGACCCCTTATTTTGGCCGTAAAAATGGGACCAGTAGTAGCTGATTCTAAATTAAGGTCAATAAATGAAACGGCCCCGGTTGCATATTCTGCAACCGGGGCCGTTCGATGTTTCACATGAAACGTTTTGGGGTGCGACTCCCCTATGCGTTCTTCTGAACTTTGAAGCGCTGCTTCAGCTGACCGCAAGCGGCGTCAATATCGTTACCACGGGAGTTACGAATCGTGGTCTCGATGCCACGGGACTCAAGACGACGCTGAAGATCCTCAACCTTATGAATCGGCGACGGCTTGAGCGGACTGCCCTCGATGTCGTTAAGCTGAATGAGGTTAACGTGGCACAACGTTCCCTCGCAGAAGTCGCAGAGCGCCTGCATCTCGGGATTCGTATCGTTGACGCCTTCGATCATGGCATACTCATAGGTCGGGCGGCGGCCGGTCTTCTCGGTGTAGAGCTGAAGCGCCTCGTGAAGGCGAAGCAACGTGTACTTCTTAACACCGGGCATGAGCTTATTGCGCGTCGACTGGATGGAGGAATGCAGTGAAACAGCAAGCGTGAACTGCTCGGGGATGTCGGCAAATTTGCGAATACCGGGAATAACGCCACTGGTAGAGACGGTGAGGTGACGAGCACCGATACCGATGCCATCGGGGTCGTTGAGGATTCGCAACGCCTTGAGAACCTCGTCGTAGTTGGCAAACGGCTCGCCCTGGCCCATGAAGACAACGCTCGTGGCGCGCTCGCCAAAGTCGTTGGATACATGAAGTACCTGGTCGACGATCTCTTGAGCGGTCAGAGAGCGCTTGAGGCCGTTGAGACCGGTAGCGCAAAAGGCACAGCCCATGCCACAGCCTGCCTGGGTGGAAACGCAGACGGAAAGCTTGTTACGACGGGGCATGCCGACGGTCTCGACGGAAACGCCGTCGTGGTACTCGAGCAGATACTTGCGAGAGCCATCTTTGGAAACCTGCTTGGTGAGTTCAGTCGGCGTGTCAAAGGCAAAAGCCTCTTTAAGCTGCTCGCGGAAAGCCTTGGGGAGGTTGGTCATATCGTCAAACGAACAAACGTTCTTCTCAAAGACCCATTCGATGAGCTGCTTCGCGCGGAAGGCGGGCTGGCCAAGCTCGGCCACGAGCTCGCGAATATCGTTTTGGCTCAAGTCGCGAATGTCCTGAGATTTAGTCCTGGGATTCATGGAAGCCTTTCGATTTTGGGGAAACGTAGAGGGTATCGCTACAATATGGTATCAGCTGCAGAAATTATAGAGGAGGAGTCTGCCCATGCCGGGTAAAAGCCTAGAGAACATGCACGTAGCGGTCTTGGCGGGCGGTCATTCCGCTGAGCGCGAGATCTCGCTCAATTCGGGTAAGAACGTCGTGGTTGCCTTGAAGGAGGCCGGCTACACTTCGGTGGAGCTGCTCGACACGGCTGCCGATGATTTTATGGTAACCATGGCGACCGGCGGCTTTGACGTGGCGTTTATCGCCATGCACGGTGCCGGCGGCGAGGATGGCGCCATGCAAGGCGCCATGGAGACCCTGGGTATCCCCTACACGGCTTCGGGCGTGCTTGCCAGCGCCTGCGGTGCCGACAAGGAGGTCTCTAAGCTCCTGTACGCCAAGGCGGGCATTCCCATCGCCCCCGGCCTCGCGCTCGAGGCGGGCGATGAAGTCGATATCGATCATATCGTCGAGGTTTGTGGCGAGCGCTGCTTTGTGAAGCCGGCCGTCAACGGTTCCAGCTATGGCATTTCCCTGGTCCATGAGCCCTCCGAGCTGCCCGCGGCAATCGCCAAGGCGTTTGAGTACGGCGACAAAGTGCTGGTCGAGAAGTGCATCGAGGGTACCGAGATCACCGTCGGCGTGTACGGCGAGGACGACGTGCGCGCTCTGCCGATTGTCGAGATTCGTAAGCCCAAGGACTGCGAGTTCTACGATCTGGACGTGAAGTATGTCGACCCTACGGACATCCATCGCATTCCGGCGCAGATTTCACCCGAGAATTACACTCGCGCTCAGGAGCTTGCCTGCGCTGCTCACAAGGCCCTCGGTTGCCTGGGCATCTCGCGCAGCGATTTTATCGTGAGCGAGGACGGCCCCGTTATCCTCGAGACCAATACCATTCCCGGCATGACCGATACGTCGCTGTATCCGGATGAGATCCGCCACACCGACGACATGACGTTCCCGCAGGTCTGTGACAGCCTGATCCGTATGGGCCTTCGTCGAGCGGGCATTGCATGCTAATCGAGGACGCGGTTTCGTCAGGAACGCCGCAGTTTGTCATCGACTCCTATGCCACGCTTGCCGAACGCGCCAAAACGCAGTCCTTCGGCCTTATCGAGGAAGATGTGATCGTCCTCGATACCGAGACCACAGGTCTTTCGGTGCAGGACAACGAGCTGATCGAGATCTCGGCGGCCCGTCTTTCGGGACGCGAGATCGTCGACCGCTTCGATACCTTCGTGCATCCCAAGCAGCTGATTCCCGCCGAGATTACCGAGCTCACGAGCATTACAAATGCCGATGTGGCAGATGCCCCGTCGGCCGTTGAGGCCGTCGCCGCTCTCGCCGATTTTGTCGGTGGTTGCCCGGTGATCGCACATAACGCCACGTTCGACCGCTCGTTTATCGAGTCGGTCAAAGGCGGCGTCAACGTGAGCGATATTTGGATCGATTCGCTGGCGCTGTCGCGCATCGCGCTTCCACGCCTGGCCTCGCACAAGCTGTCTTTTATGGCCGATCTGTTTGGCTGTGACTCGGTATCACACCGTGCCAATGCCGACGTCGACGCCCTGTGTGGCGTATGGCGCGTGTTGCTCGTGGCGCTCACCGACTTGCCCCAGGGCCTCATGGCGCGCCTAGCCGACATGCATCCGGATGTGCCTTGGTCCTATCGTCCTATCTTCTCATTCTTGGCAGGGCAGAACCCTGGTTCTATCTTCTCTCTCAGCGCCGCTCGTGCTGACGTTCTCAAGGCCGATCGTGCCGACGATCGGGTGGACGCCGACGAACTGCCGGTACTCAAGATGCCGAGTCGTGAGGAGATTGAGGCGGACTATGCGCCAGGTGGCCTGGTCAATCGCATGTATCCCACTTACGAGCCGCGTGATGAGCAGATCGCGATGGCGCTCGAGGTCCGCGATGCGCTGGTCACGGGCACTCATCGTGTAATTGAGGCGGGCACGGGCGTCGGCAAATCGATGGCCTATCTGGTGCCTTTTGCCGAGGCAGCGCGCCGTAACAACATCACGGTTGGTATTGCGACCAAATCGAACAATCTTGCTGACCAGCTCATGTACCATGAGCTGCCAAAACTTGCCGAGCAACTGGACGGTGGTCTGTCATTTTGCGCTCTCAAGGGTTATGACCACTATCCGTGCCTGCGCAAGCTTGAGCGCATGAGCCGCAGCCAGGTCGAGATTACCACCAAGCGCGATCCGGCGGACACGCTCACGGCGGTCGCGGTCATTATGGCGTACGTCTGCCAATCAGCCGATGGCGACCTCGACTCGCTCGGCATTCGGTGGCGCAGCGTCAACCGCCCCGACTTTACGACGGCCTCGCGCGAGTGTGCTCGTCGCCTCTGCCCGTTTTTCCCTGATAAATGTTTGGTCCACGGCGCTCGCCGTCGTGCGGCGCATGCCGATGTGGTGGTCACCAACCATTCCCTGCTGTTCCGCAATGTCGCGGCCGAGGGCAGGATTTTGCCTCCGATTCGTCATTGGGTAATCGACGAGGCCCATTCCATCGAGCGCGAGGCGCGCCGTCAGTGGGCGCGCGTGGTGTCGGCGGACGAATCACGCGTTCTGTTTGAGCGCCTGGGTGGCTCGAGCACCGGTGCGCTAAGCCAGGTTTCCCGTGATTTGGCAACCTCCGAGGGCTCTACGCTCTATCTGGGCCTTACTGCCAAGGCAACGTCGACGGTTGCGCGCGCGAGCATGGCAATCGCCGACGTGTTCGATGGCGTTCGCGAGCTCGGTCGCCGTGCCCGTGGGGGTTATGACAATGCCAATCTATGGATTGGCCCCGAGTTGCGCGAATCTGACGACTGGCATGATTTCTTGCAGTCGGCCTACACTGCCATCGACGCATTGGAACAGGCTGACAAGAGCGTCGACGCGCTGGTACAAGCCGTCGCCGGCGACAAGCCCGAGGTTGTTGTCGACCTGGGCGATATCTCGCGCCGCCTGCACGAGCTGGCCGAGAACCTCAAACTCATCATTGATGGCACCGATGAACACTATGTGTATTCGCTGCAGGTCAATCGCAGGCTGCGTGCCGGCGGAGAGTCAATGACCGCAGAGCGCATCGACATTGGCGAGGCCTTGGCAACCGAATGGCTGCCCGAGGTTCACACGGCTATCTTTGCCTCGGCGACCATGACGGTGTCCAAAAGCTTTGAACACTTTAACCACGCGGTCGGCCTCGATCGCATCGGTGCTTCAACATCCTCATCGCTGCACTTGGACTCGAGCTACGACTTCGATTCGAACATGGCTGTAGTCGTTGCGGGCGATATCCCCGATCCGCGCGATCGTGAGAGCTATCTTACGGCGCTCGAGCGCGTGCTGGTCGACGCCCATCTTGCCATGGGCGGATCGGTGCTCACACTGTTCACCAATCGGCGCGACATGGAAGACCTGTACGCCCGCGTTGAGCCCAAGATGGCCCGTGCGGGTCTGGAGCTCAACTGCCAGCAGCGCAACTCATCTCCTCGTCGCCTGCGCGACCGGTTTATCAATGAGCCGACCTCGTCGCTTTTTGCGCTTAAGGCCTTCTGGGAGGGGTTTGACGCCAGCGGCGAGACGCTGCGTTGCGTCATCATTCCCAAGCTGCCGTTCTCGAGCCCCACGGACCCGCTCTCGTGCGAGCGCAACCTGCGCGAAGACCGCGCTTGGGCGCGCTATTCGCTGCCCGAGGCGGTGCTCGAGGTTAAGCAGGCGGCCGGCCGCCTTATCCGCTCGTCGACCGATTGCGGCGTGCTGATTCTGGCCGACCCGCGCCTGGTGACGAAGGGCTACGGAAAGAAGTTCTTAACGTCGCTGCCCACGAGCTCCTACCAGCGCATCGAATCGGCGCAGATCGGTCACTATCTGCAACTGTGGCGCGCACGCCACGAGCGGCGGCGCTAAAGCGGACAGACGAGGGTTTTTGCCATATCGCACAGACGCTTTGACAGGGCGGGGTCATCCAAGATGCGGATGGCTCCGCCCGCTGCGATTATCTGGCTCAGCAGCCAACGCTCGGAGCCGTAATGTACGGTTACCGTTGCCATGTCTGTCCCGCTGCGTTCGATTAGGGTGATGCCGGCCCAGTCCAGATGCTCCGCCATATCGAATGGCATCAAGAGCTTTGCGCTACGCTGCGTCCGGGCAAGGGAATCGTGGAGGGATGCAACGTCCGGTGCGTGAGGCACGACGGAGTCTTCCGTCAAGGCGAGTCCCTCGATTTTATCCATGCGATAGGTGCGCTGCTCATCGACCGCGATGTCCCAGGCAATCAGATATGTTTGGTCGCCGTTTGCCGTAATGCGCAAGGGGTCGACCAGACGCTCGCGTGGCCGCGCATCGTCCATCGAGCGATACGAGATGCGGCAACGAACGCCGTCCTGAATGGCGCAGCTCAGCTGCTGCCAGTGCGACCCGTGGTTGACGGTGTCAAAGACGTGCTGGTTATAGCCGAGCTCTTCGGGTAGAAGAGCATGTCGAATTCGAGCCGCCGCCTGGGGCTCGATCCCCAACGATTCAAGTTCGTGGTTGAGCACAGCGCCCTCGGCGGCACTCAGGCGCAGCGGTAGTACACGCCCGGCGTCACCGGTGAGGACCACGCGCTCGCCGTGGCATTCGCAGATGATACGCGCACCCGATTCTCGGTCCGCGAGCGTCGAGACGATCTCGAGAATCTCGTCGAGCGACGCCCCCGTGATGTCAAAGCGACTGCAAATCTCGGTTCGTGTCATGCCGCTCTCGCCGGCGGCGTAGAGGGCCTCCATGATGTCGATGGCGCGCGAGAGCCTCTGCTCGCTGGTGAGTTTACGCACGGGCATGCTCGTGCACCGTCCTTTCAATGAGGTGGTTCCACGCCTGCTTGAGCGATTTGGGGGCCATGGGCCTCATGCCGTCCATGGCGTGGGCCATGCAAAATGAGGCGGCGGCTTCAAGATCGCGCACGTCAACGCTCCAGGTCCATCCCGCATCGGTGTGTGCGAGCTCACCTCGCCCGCGCGTGAGGCCGTTGATCATATCGATCTGCGTCTGAGGGGCGAACGAGAACGTGGCTGCAACGGGCGGTCGGTCGGCAAAATCGAATTCAAAGAACAGATAGTCGTTGAGATTGAAGTCTGCAGGGATGGCGTAGGCCTTCGAAGGACGCCAAGCGCGAACGATACGGTCGCAGCGGAATGTCCTGATGTCGTCGGTGGCATTGTCGAGGCCGCAGAAGTACGCCACGCCCTCGCGCTCGAACATGCCGTAGACGCAGACGGTACGTTCTTTCTGCTCGCCGCGTCCGTTCTGATATAAAAATCGCAGCGCGCATCGCTCGGCAAAGGCGCTCCATACCGCATCGACGGTGGGAGAGCGGCGGATCGGTGCTTCGTCCACCGCCGACATGCCGGTGAGGTAGGCAATTTTGGAGCGAATATCGGCAAGCGGCGCGGCAAAGGTGGAAGAGCCGGCCGCTAGCGTCTGGTCGATGGCGTTGAGTAGGATGTCGGCGTCGTCTGCGGTGATGAGGCCACCTGCTGCAAACGTGTGCTCGCGGTCGATTGTCCACGAGCTTTCCTCGGTCTCCTGCGCACCGGCGGGGCGAACCTCCTTGATTAAGATGCCGCGCTCGAGCAGTTTGTCACGATCGCGCCGAAACTTGCGCTTATCCGAGTCGATGTTGCCCGAGCCATATCCCAGGTCAGAATCCAAGACGATCTGCTC
This sequence comes from Collinsella aerofaciens, assembly GCF_015670745.1. GTDB lineage: Bacteria > Actinomycetota > Coriobacteriia > Coriobacteriales > Coriobacteriaceae > Collinsella > Collinsella aerofaciens_T. The sequence continues at coordinate 23,562 of NZ_JADPCH010000020.1, forward strand.
GGTCGTCAACGGTTCGGGGGAGCTGTTGAGCACAAAGAAAAGATTGAGGATGCGCTGAGCCGTTTTATCGAAACTGGGCTCCGAACTTCCCTTTTTAATTGTCGCGGTCGCGTCGCTTGCCGTCATAGAGTCCTCGCATGAGAAGGTGGTTTGCTGCCATGATTTTAGTCCGATATGGAGATTAGGCTATATCCTTGTCCGCTCGGGGCGTTAAGATAGACCGAATTCGGTCGTTTTCGCTCGCTCGGGGTATACTTTCGACTATATACGGTTCTAATGTGCATGCATTGGGCCTATTTGTCGGATTATGGATGTGGAGCGCACATGGCGAACACCCAGAACTATATTAACCACCTGCTGCAGAACACCGGCATTACGCCGGCATGCAGCGAAGAAGAGCGCTTGGCTGCCGAGGATATCGCTCAGATCTTCCGCAACCACGGCTTTGACCCCGAGGTTCAGGAGTTCAATGCCCCGGCGCCCAGTAGATTGGCATTTGCCGTTACCGGTATTCTTGCGTTTGCCGGCGCCCTGCTGATGGGTATCGGCGGCGGTATCGGCTTGGTCGGCACCTTGCTGGCCATTGTCGGTGCCGTTCTTTACGTGCTCGAGCGCACGGGCCGCCCCGTGGTTTCGCGCCTGGGCAAGACGGGCGTGAGCCAAAATGTCATCGCCTACCACAAGGCCTCGGGCCCGCTCGCATCTCCGCGCAACCGCCCGGTGGTCGTTGTCGCACACTACGACTCTCCCCGTGCTGAGCTGCTCGCCCGCGAGCCTTATGCCTCGTATCGTGCGCTCATCGCCAAGCTGTTGCCCGTTGCCACGGTTGCCCCCGCTGCCGTTGCCATCCTGCGTATCCTGCCGCTCCCCGGCGCGCTCAAGGTTCTGCTGTGGATTGTCGCGATCCTCGCTTCCCTCGTTGCGCTTGCCAACGCGGCAAACATCATCTCTAACCGCCATATTCTTCCCTATACGTCCGGCGCGGTGTGCAACAAGTCTTCTGTCGCCGCTATGCTCGGCGTTATGGACAACGTTGCTCCCTTCCAGGGCGAAAACGAGTTTCCCGACGATGTTCCGTTCGATACCTATTTTGGGGAGCAAAAGCGTCGTGCCGAGGAAATGGCGCGTGCAGCGGCGGAGTATGCCGCGGCCCAGCAGCAAAACGACTACGGCAACACCATCGAGTACGAAGAGCCTACCTACGCCGAGGACGAGTTCGGTCAGCCGATTGCTCCCGACACTCAGACTGAGCCCGAACAGGGCGAGGCTTTCGACGAGCAGATCGAGGGCTTTGAGGGTGCGTCTGCCGACGAGACGCTGATTGGCGTCATCGTGCCCGAGGATCAGAATCAGGCTGTCCAGGCTGAAGAGTTCAATGACGAGGTTTCCGCTGCCGAGCCGGTGGAGGAGCCTGTCGCGGCCGAGCCCGAGCCCAAGCTCTATCGCAATGCCGCCGGCAACATCCGCTTTGGTTCGGATGCCATCCGTGCGCTCGGAATGCTTCCCGAGTCCTGCACGCTCGATTACGAGGAGGGCGAGGAACCGACGTTTGAGCCCGAGCCTGCCCCCGTCGTGACTGCACCTGCGCCCGCTGTCACCGTGGATGATGAGTCTGCCGCGGTTGCCGCTGCCGTTGCCGAGCCCGAGGCGGTGTCCGCGATCGATCCCGCGGCAGGACTGGACATTTTGGCTCCCGCCGCGCCGGCGCAAGACGTTGCGGACGAGTCTGACGACGATTACATTGAACAGCCGAGGCGCGTGTCTTACGAGAGCGATACTGATTTCTCGGCCGAGATTCCCGTGGCAACGCCCCATGCCGACATTGCATCCGCGTTCACGTCGATTGGCGCCAGCGCTTCCAACTTCTTTAAGGGTGCGCTTGCAAAGGGCAGGAAATTTGTCGACGATTTCGAGGAGAAGCGCGCTGCCGCACGCGAGGCTGCCGAGCAGGAGGCTATCGCTCAGCAGCAGGCAGCCGAGGCGGCACGTGAGCGCGCGGCGCAAGAGTTCGAGCAGAACGAGGCTATGCAGTCCGCGCCCGTCGACGCTGCCGAAGCTACGACGTCCTTTGAGTCCCAGCAACCGGCGTCCGCGGATGTTGTTGAGGCGACGACGTCTTTCGAGGCTCAGCAGCACGTCGATAGTACCATGTCGTTTGATGCCGCGCAGTTCGATTCCACGATAACGTTTGAAAAGCAAGGCACCGCGATTGCCGAGCCCCTTCCTGTTTCCGATGAGCAGGGCGACGCGGCAGACGATGACGAGCCTATTGATGCCGCCGAAATCCAAGATGCCGCCGAGGACGAGCCCGTCGAGGCCAACTCTGACGAAGAGCAGTACGCGGCAGCCGAGCAAGATGATTCGACCGAGGTCGAGCAGGAGGAAGTGTCTGCGGTTTCCGAGACTCCCGAGACAGATGAGTCGAGGCCTTACTCCACGCAGATTTTCACCATGCCGACCCCGAGTGGTTCCGGTGCCACGGTTGCCGATGTTGCTCCCACCCAGGACGAAACGGTCGATTCCCTTATGGCCCAGATTTCCTCCCAGGCATCGCCGCGTCCGCAGATGAATGTTCCCGATCCGGCGTCGGTTCCGTCGCCTGCACCTTCCTCGTCTCCGCTGGCTTCGGTCCCCGATCCGTCACTGCCGTCGATGAAGCAGGCAAACGTTGCGTCTCGCACGTCGCTGTTCGACCTTCCCGACCCCTCCGCACAGGTCAACGACCCCTTTGCTACCGCTCAGGGTCCCGAACCCACATCGGCCCCCGTTGCGCCTCCTATGCCCGTTGCGTCGGGCGCACAGCCGATCGAGACCATTTCGGCTCCCGCCCCTGCGGCACCCAAGTCTCGCAAGCGCGGCCTGGGCGGCCTGTTCGGTCGTAAAAAGAAAAACGAACAGGACAGCATGAGTGATTGGCTGGGCGTCGAAGACGATTACGATGCCAAGAAGTCCGGTCGCGGCATCGGTTCGTGGGATAATTTCGAGGACGATAACGATGGCTGGAAGGGTGGCGCTACGTCTTCCGACGGCGCTTCTTCCGAAGATATGCTCTCGGCTGTCGCCTCTATGGGCGATGATGAGCTGCTCGGTCACGATATCTGGTTTGTGGCAACGGGCGCCTCGGATTGTGATGGCGCCGGCATGAAGGCCTTCTTGGCTTCGCATCGCGATAAGCTCCGCGGCGTATTCTTCATCAATCTTGAATCCGTCGGCGCCGGTAGGCTTTCGGTGGTGACGGTCGAGGGCGAACAGCAGCTGCTCAAGGGCGATCGCCGCATCATGAACCTGGTCAGCAAGGTGTGCAAGTCGTTCCATGTCGATTGTGGCGCGCTCGAGATGCCCTATGCCAAGACCGATGCCTATGCCGCGCTCGAGGCGAGCCGCCGAGCCCTCACCATCGCCGGCGTGGACGGCACGCGTCTGGCTTGCGCTCGTACCGAGGACGACCTGCCCCACAATGTCAACCCGACGAACATTGCCACGGTATCCGAGGTCGTGACCGAGGTTATCCGCCGTTCGTAGACGGAGCTCTAAGGAGTCAACGTGTTTTCGTATATTAAGCGCCATTGGCCTGTCTACGTGATTTTGACCTTGATTGCCATTGCGTTAGGATTTGGGGCTGCCTACATCGTGGGTGCAAAGGGCTCGACCCCCGCCTCCGCAATCAGCGAAGAGGTGGAGCAAGAACAGAGTACGGGTGCCGATGGGATTCCTGAGTCCGAGCAGGCAATCGTTGATGGTGGATCTTCGTCTGCAGAGTAGATACGGCGATTTACATGATTGAAAGCGGGCGAGCCAGGGGACTGGCTCGCCCGCTTTTTCATCGCGCTAGCGCTTCTTTGGGGTCGACCTAAGGCGAGCGAACCATAGGGCTGCGGCACCCGAGGTCAGGAGCGCGGTGATGCAAGCGGCGATGGGAGCTGATCCTGTTGCCGGTAGGTCCTGCGGTAGGGTACAGCGTTGAATGACGCTGTCCTCGTCATGTGACTCAAGTTTATCGCCGCCACCGTTGCGGCAAAGATCGACGCGCGCGCTGTTGGTGAGTGCGGTTTGGGGCGTATAAGCCGACGTTGCCTGCATGTGTACGACTGCGCCCCGAGCGTCTGTGCCAAGGATTGCTTTGGCATCGTCAAGATCGTCGTGCTCATCTTTGAGATCATCGCGGGTCCAAGAATCCGCATCGCTTCGAGTCGTAAAGTCGGCGGCTACCGCACCGTATTCAATGCGAATGCCCGTTACGACGGTATTGGACGCAAGGTCGAGTTCTTTCGCCTCGAGTGTGGTGGATTCCGTGGTCGAGACATCCGCCTTCCAGAGGTGCCAGCCGTCGTAATCGACGAGGCGGCAATCCTCACCCAGACTCTCCCTTACTTCGTCGGACTCAATCCAAGGATTTTCGTGCCCATCGTCAAGTGTCGCGTTTGCCGGCTCATCGACGTCTGTTGAGTCCAACGGCGTCGTGCGATACCATACGTTGCACAGACCGTTGAGGTCGCCGATGGCGACGGGGGTTTCGATTGAGATGAATCTCGCCGTGCCGTCTTTGGCGCACTCAAGATCATCGGTAATCGTAAACTCATCAACCCAAGTAGCGGAATCGTTTCGAGCATCGATGGTATAGGAGAAAAGCCCATCACTATTGGTTTGCGTCGTGGCGCGGTTTTTACCATCGCCGTTAGCCAACAGGCCCTTTTCGATAGGTTGGACAAGTTCCTGACGCTTGTCGACCTGCCCCTTGATCTCGATGGGCGCATCCTTCATCGCGACGGATTGGACTTCTCCCGTATCTTTTATTTCAAACGTTATCTCCTCGGCAAGGTCATAGGTCCGCGGAGACATCATTTCGCGCAACGAGTAGGTGCCAGGTGCAAGATGTTCGACGCGGTGCGGCTTGTCGGATGAGGTCCAGGAGTCTATTTCGGTTTTATCGGGACCATATAAGGTGAGCTGTGCGCCTTCCACTTCCTGCTCACCGCTTGCATCGACCTTGGAGACATCAACCTTGGTGTAATCGTCGGATACGTTAAGCCGTGCTTCTACAACGGGTGTTTTCTGGTCGGCATAAGTAAGGTCGACAATATGGGATGTCCGATCGAGTAAGAAGCCTGCCGGCGCTTGAGTCTCGACAACCTCGTAGCGTGCGGTGCCAGATCCCAGCGGGAGGTCGTCCGCGCGTGCTTCTCCAGTTTCATCCGTCGTGACGGTAGCGACAGTCTCACCGTCGAGCGCGGCAATGCTACCGTCGGGGCGCACGATATCACCCGAGGCACGGATCTCAAAGACGGCGCCCGCGAGGCTGCTGCCGTCTACGGCATCGGTTTTAACGATCCTGATGTTTCCGGTCGCGGCGTGGTCATAATACGAGGCGATTGCAACGGGCGTTAGGTTCATGTCGGCGGGTATGTTTACCTCGATCTCCTCGCCGACAAGATAGGGCTCTTTGGCCGAGGTTTCGCGTACATAATAGGTGCCCGGCACGAGCGATTCGGGCAGTGTGACGGTCCCGGTCGCGTCAGTCGTAAAGGTGTCCATTACGTTATGTGCTGGATACCAGCAAGTTTGTGAGACAGGTTCGTGATTGCTGTCGAGGAGTTGGAAGGTGAATCCGGCTAGTGGAACAGAAGCGCCTGTTTGGGCATCGCGTTTTACAATCTGGAGATGCGTCGACAGCGCGTGGTTGTCCACGATATATTGAAGCTCGGAGCCGTTGGAAATCTGATTGGCCCCGACGGTCCATTCCCCTGCACGTTTAAAACCCTCGGGGACGGTTTCCGGAACCTCGCGAATCGTGTAGCCGGCACGGTCGTATGGGACAGCTCCGTGGACACCGGCGGGTCGCTTGCCTGTGCCGAACCATGCTTCGGGCTGATCTTTGGTGGAGGTAAAGCCATAGATGTTTGTGGTCAGTGTGCCAACAACCTGCTGAGAACTGTTGCTGACAACCTCAAAGACAACACCACCCGCCGGTTGCTCCAGGCCGGATTGGTCGCTATTGCCGTAATCCTTGAATTTGGAAATCTCAAGGTCAAACGCAATGGGGATATCGGAAATGCGAGATTCGATCTCGACTACGCCTGAATCGCCGAGCTGGTCGGCTCCAACGGTATAGGTCCAGCTGTCGTTGGATGGCAGGTAGCCCTCGGGGGCTTTTGATTCGTAGATGGTAAAGGTTCCTAAGGGGACATCGACGAGGGTAGCCCGACCGCTTTCGTCGGTCGTGAGGATCTGCGCCCATCCAGGGGTTGATTGCGACACACACGTGAACTCTGCTCCTGCGAGTGAAGATCCCACCTGGGGGCCGGCATTCGTCGCGGCATCGAGTTTTACGATACGCAGGTTGATGGTGCCGGGCTGTTCATCAATGGCGACCTGTCCACCGTCATTCCCCGTGGTAAAGGCGATGCGATCACGACGGGGGACATAGCCGGCCGGCGCCTTCGTTTCAACTAGGTAGTATGCCGTGTTGGGCAGAAGTGTTGCTTGCGCCCGACCGTTGCTGTCCATCTGGATGGTGCCGACATGCGCGCCGCTGGCGCTCTCAAAAATATCGAATGTTGCCCCGTCAAACTGATAAGTATTGTTTCCGCTGGTAATGGCGGCGTTTGCAGACTGTTTTTTGAAGGAAACAGAGACCGCCGGCAGTACATAGAGCATGTCCTGACGTTTGCTGCCGCCCGATACGGCTCCTAGATAGCGTCGCGCGCGGTGCGGAGCTGCTTTGATGCTTCCTGATTTTGCGCTATCGTGGAGCCACCGCGCCGCCGCCACGACTTCATTGTCAGTGGTAAAGTGCCCACTCTTGGTTTTGCCCTGAGCGGTCGTGTAAGAGTAAGTACCGTCGACATGGGTAGTGCCGTTGAGCATCCATACGGCAAGCTGGGTTGCGGCGCGGGCGCGATCGGGTGAAAGATGGTAACCGCCAAACGACGTGGCGGTAGGATATCCGTGACAAACGATTGCCGCGAACTCGTCGTCGAGCCACACCCAGCCTTGATCAAAGTTGAGCCATGGGCCGCCCGGCTTGGTGGGGCCGGGGCGCTCCTGGTTCATGCAGTAGGCAATCGAGGCGTCTTGAGCTTCATACTTGCCGATGAAGAAGGGCCCACAATCATCGCTAATAGTGCGGAAGCCGAGCTGATCGTAGCCATCGACGGCAAATGCGGCTCCCGGTGTCAGGCAGCCGAAAAGCAGGAAGAGGAGCAGGAGCAGCGGACCTGTTGCGATTGCGCTGTGGACAGAGTGCGTGGGTGCGTTGGACATGGCTGCTCCTTATCCCTCGTGCGCCGCATGGGGAGGTTGCGACGCGTAGGATGAGGCTACCCCCGAGGTTCATGCGGGTAAGTACCGGAGCCTGACCAAAAGCTTGCCCAATTCCTGACAAATTGAGCTCAAATACAACAATCAAGCAAAAGTGCAGGTAGAAGATAGGGAGAACAGGAGGTCAAAGGTCCTCGTCTCCACAATTGACGCGATTTTCAAACGAATCTCCACAGCTAAAACAAGCATCGTCACCCTTGTATCGAACAAGACAACCGCGTTATACTATCCCCCACATATGCGGGCATCGCCAAGTGGTAAGGCATCAGCTTCCCAAGCTGACACTCGCGGGTTCGAGTCCCGTTGCCCGCTCCAGTTAAAAGCACAAGCACGGCACCATTACGGTGCCGTGCTTTTTTCAATAAAGTGCCGGGACTCGAACCCGCCAGGGTGTGAGCGTAAAGCAAACGCGAAGCGTTTGTAGCGAGCAGGCGAAGGCGCCGGCAGGCGCCTAAAGCCGGTGCGTATTTGCGAAGCAAATACGCGGACGTCCCGTTGCCCGCTCCACCGGGCACGGGAGACACAGGGACGGCCAATTCAACAAAGTCCCCCTCGGCTTCGTGAGGCTGAGGGGCTCGCCCGCAGCCGGTGCGGATTTGCGAAGCAAATACGCGGACGTCCCCATGGCCGCTCTTGCGGCAAAATGTTAGGTTAATGCCTGCTGCCCATACTTGCACCTGCGCACGGTACAATGGTTGAGTTACGACCAACGTGCCAATAACCAAAAAGGAGCCGCTATGATCGATCGCTATACCCGCCCGGAGATGGGACATATCTTCTCCCTCGAAAACAAGTACGCCATTTGGCAGGAGATCGAGGTCTTGGCCTGCGAGGCCCAGGCGGAGCTCGGCAAGATCGGTATTTCTAAAGACGAAGCCCAGTGGATCCGCGATCACGCTAACTTTGAGAAGGCAAAGGTCGATGAGATCGAGGAAGTCACGCGCCACGACGTTATTGCTTTCCTGACCAACATGAAGGAGTACATCGACGCCGATGTTCCTGAGGGCGACCCCAAGCCCAGCCGCTGGGTCCACTACGGCATGACCAGTTCCGACCTGGGCGATACGGCTCTGTGCTACCAGCTCACCCAGGCCTGTGACCTGATCATCGAGGACGTCAAGAAGCTCGGCGAGATCTGCAAGCGTCGTGCCTTCGAGGAGCGCAACACACTCTGTGCCGGCCGTACTCATGGCATCCACGCCGAGCCGATGACCTTCGGTATGAAGTTTGGCTCTTGGGCCTGGGAGCTCAAGCGCGATCTGGACCGTCTCGAGGATGCCCGCAAGAACGTTGCCTTCGGTGCCATTTCGGGTGCTGTCGGCACCTACAGTTCCATCGAGCCGTTCGTCGAGGAGTACGTCTGCGAGCACTTGGGCCTGGTGCACGACCCGCTGTCCACGCAGGTCATCAGCCGCGACCATCACGCCTACCTCGCCGGCGTCCTTGCCACCACGGCGGCCACCTGCGAGCGCATCGCTACCGAGGTTCGCAATCTGCAGAAGACCGATACGCTCGAGGCCGAGGAGCCGTTCCGCAAGGGTCAAAAGGGCAGTTCCGCCATGCCGCACAAGCGCAACCCGATCACCATGGAGAAGGTCTGTGGCCTGTCGCGCATCGTGAAGTCCAACGCCCAGGTCGCCTTCGACAACGTCGCCCTGTGGCACGAGCGCGATATTTCGCACTCCTCTGCCGAGCGTGTCGCCCAGGCCGATAGTTTCATCGCGCTTGACCACATGTTCCAGTGCCTCATCCGCGTTATCGATGGCTTGCAGCTGTATCCGGCTCGCATGATGGCCAACCTCAACAAGACCCGCGGCCTTATCTTCTCCTCCAAGGTGCTGTTGGCCCTCGTCGACACTGGCATCACCCGCGAGGACGCCTACGCTATCGTGCAGGAAAACGCCATGGCCACCTGGCACGAAGTGCAGGATTGTGTCTCCGGTCCCACCTTTAAGGAGCGTCTCGAGGCCGATCCGCGCTGCACCGTCAGCCAGGAGAAGCTCGACGAGATCTTTGATCCGTGGGACTTCCTCACCCGCATCGACACGGTCTTCGGTCGCCTGGAGCAGCTGAGCTTCGAGTAGGGTTAACCTAATTCGGCCGTTTGCGGATGCATTCCAACCTTTGGCGCCTTGCCCATCTTGGGTGAGGCGCTTTTTTATCGCCGCATCAGCCCCAGGTATACAATGAAATCCGACTGCTGTTTCGATGAAGGGAGGCTTGTGCCCGGACGTATCAAGCGAGCCGCCATCGTCTCGTTTGCGCTCATGCTCCTTGTTGCCGCCTGTGTGGCCGCCCTGACGTATACCGTTCGAAGCAGTTCTTCCTCCTCGAATGAAGCCGACAAAGATCTCCCGGTACTCAAAATCGGCGTTACGGATAACGACCCCTATGTGTATGTCGATACCACGGGCGATTACGCCGGTATCGATATCGACATCGCCCGCGAGGCGTGTGAGCGTGCGGGGCTCAAGCCACAGTTTGTCGATATTGACTGGAACGATCGCGACCGGCTGCTCGAAAACGGTGATATCGATTGCCTGTGGTGTGATTATTCTCCCTGTTATCGCGAGGATAAGTATTACTGGACCGAGCCGTATCTAACCGTGACGGTCTCGGTTGCCGCCAAGAAAACGAGTGGCATCAAGTCCTTGGCGCATCTCGATGGAAGCAAGACCATCGCGGTAATTGCGGGCTCGGTGAGTGAACGCCGATTGCTCGCAGGGGATCTGGAAATCTCGCCGAACGTGCAAATCAAATCGTATGGTTCTGCCGAACTCTGCAAAGCCGCCCTCGCCAAAGGGTATGTCGACTGTTGGATGGCGGACGTTCAGCCGCTTGACCGACTTGTCGCCCGGTATCCCGGCCTTTACCGCGTGTTCGCTGACAACGTTATGACGGTTGATCTGGGCGTCGCGTTTGATGACGGCTATGAAGGACCGATCGTAAAGGATCTCAATACCGCATTGTTTGCCATGGACCGAGATGGCACGATTGACCGTATTGTGGGCAATTACAAGACAGGAGCGACGACGGGCGGGCAAGGAGCAAATCCATGACAAATGATGAGCACCGCTTGCGTCGAAAGACTCTGACCGTCATAGCTGTCGGCGTTATTGTCAGCGCTGTCTTGTTAGGCCTGTTGTATACGGTTGGAACCCATCGCTGCCTCGAAAAAACGCTTGGGTTTGGCCAAGAAACCATGGCGTTTTTGGAAAACGCTTGCGATAAATATGACCGCTACGAACAGGGGAGAAAAACCGAAGAGACGCACGATTTGCTCGCCGCGATCGAATCGTTTGCGACGTTCCTGTCCTCTGATCGCGTTGAGGTTAACGACGATCTTATCGAGCAATTTGTCCATGCCGAGAACCTTTCGGGGCTGATGGTCATGGACTCCGATGGCCATATGGCTGCCCACTACGACATCGATGGTCGCGATCCGCTCATGTTGTGGCGAGAGGAGCTGGCCTGTGCGCCGGTCGCATCGATGTATCAAGGTTCCAAAGTGACCTACTCAACTGTCGTCGAGCGCCGTGGTATCGTTTTTGCCGTCTGTGCTATCCCGTATGGCGACGGCGTTGCCTTGGCATACCGCTCATTTGTTTCCGATCCAGCGGACGACTATTCATATGCCATAGCCGACGTGCTTTCGAACAGCACCTTCCACCAGGGCCCCACGGTGCTTGTTATGGAGGATGCGGAGATTGTCTCATCCAACAGCGCCGATGCTGACGTGTCGCTCGCCCGATTCCTCACCAGCGCAGGGGTTGAGTGGAAAGACGATGGCCTAACGCGCATCGAATATCGAGGAGACAAATGGTACGCGGTGCGTGCGGCATACAAGGACTACCGCCTGTTTGCACTGTATCCCAAATCTGAGGTCATGTCTGGCAGGATCACATTTGTCGCCGCTGGCGTCTTGGTGTGCCTTGCGTTTTGGGTCGTGGTACTGTTGGCTCGAAATATCGTTGATCGCCGCAATTTGGTCGAAAAGGATAAACAGCTCGGCATTATCAATGCCATAAGCGCCATCTACGATTCGACCTTCCTTTTGCATCTCGACACCCTCGAGATCGAGGGAATCAATATGTCGCCGACGATAGCGAAGATATTTGCCGAGCACAGCGAGGCATATGACTTTATGGACACGGTCTGCCGGGATGTCGTGAGCCCCGAAAGCCGCGAAGCGGTTGTGGGACTCGTAGATATAAGTACGCTTCGCGAACGTATGGAGGGCGTACCGTACTTGGCTGCCGAGGTGCGAGATTGTCGAGGCGCTTGGTACTCGCTACAGGTTGTCCCCCAGCATCGCGATGAGCAAGGCCGGCTGGAGTCGGTCGTCGTGGCGACGCACAACATATCGATGGTCAAACATGCCGAGGAGCTGACATACCAAGACAAACTGACGGGGCTTCGCAACCGCAACTACCTTGAATCGCGCGGAGATAGCCTGGTAAACGAGGGCTTGCCCGTGAGCGTGATTATGTTGGACTGCAATTATCTCAAGCGGACCAACGATATCTACGGTCACGAGATGGGGGATGAACTGCTGCGACGGACGGCGTCCGTGCTGCGGCGGGTGGCTGGTGCGGATTACCTGCCGATGCGCGTTGGCGGCGACGAGTTTTTGCTGGTTTGCCCCCATACTGACAACGAGTCTGCGCTCGGGCTGGAACAGGATCTTCGTCTCGGTCTTGCCGCGGTAAGCGATGAGGCACTGACGGTCAGCGCATCGATTGGCGTGGCGACCGTCGAGACGGCTGGAAATACGCTGGCCGATGTATATCGTGTCGCCGACCACAATATGTATCGGGAGAAGCGCACAGTCCACGCACGGGGTACGGGCTGCTAATCTTGCCCCCACTAATCTATGCATCGTAGGATGTTGAATCGGTGCTTACGATAATAAGTCGGGCCAGGCGGGGATAATAGACGTCTGAAATTTCTTTCTGAGAGGGGATCTCAATGATTAGTTTTGACTACAAGCCTCAGGGTGTATGCTCTCGCAATATCCACCTCAATCTTTCCGATGACGGCAGCAAAGTGCTGGGCGTCGAGTTTACCGGCGGCTGCGACGGCAATCTCAAGGCTATCTCCAAGCTGGTTGAGGGTGCTCCTGCCGATCGCGTAATCGAGGTTCTCGCCGGTAATACCTGCGGTATGAAAAAGACCTCCTGCGCCGACCAGCTTACCCGCGCTATCGAGGCCGCTCGCGCCGAGATCGCCTAATGGGTATCGCCGACCACATCAAGAACGGAATATCGCGCCGCGGCTTTGTGCTCGGTGGAGCTGCCGCGGGCGCTGCCACGGTACTTGCCGGATGCTCGAAAAAAACGGGCACCAGCGACGATGCCGCCGGCGAGCCGCAGGTTATCAAAGATGACTCAAAAATCGTCTCGATTACGGATGAGTACGAGGCTGTCGAAATCGACCTCGAGCCTGCAGCTTCATGGACATTGCCTTTGGGTACGCTGCTGTATTACTGCGACGGTGATTACGCCGCGGCGATGATGGCGCCCGCATCGGCGCGGCATGCCAATACGCTCGGCATGCTCAACCTGGGCGACGGCTCACTCACGACGCTCGTCGAGGATCCCGTGGAAGGTGCGGGGTATTCGTTTTACGATGTCCGCGCCGGCGATGGCGTATTTGCTTGGGTCGAGATGAACTTTGCGAATGCATCATGGAAACTCTATGCGCAAAATACGGCAGGTGCGTCGCTTGTCGGCGATGTGGTCGAGCTCGACCGAGGCGGCAAGGACTACGACCCGCCGCTGTTTACGGCGTTCGAATCGTCCGTCATTTGGTACAAGATGCCTGCTGCAGGCGGCAATAAGACGAGTCACGACTCGTATTGCTACCGCCGCTCGCTCGACGAGGCAAAGGCCGAGGCCATTTGGAAGTCAACGGGCCGCTTTGCATCCGCCCCGCGTGTGAGTGACGGCATCTTGACCATTTCCCCGCGTGTGCGCAACGACGAGGGCGTCTACTACGGCATGACGGCGATCGACCTGACGGACGGCAACAATACCAAGAGGGCTCAGCTGGTCCTTCCCTCATCGGTGTCTCCCTTCGAGGCCGTATATATGGGCGACACGTTTGTGTTCTCCATCGAGGCCACCTATAGCGGCGTGGGGAGCCTAGGCAACATGGGCACCTATATCGGTAACGAGAATGGGACGTTCCTATTCCTGTCGCGCGAGCCGCTTGCGTGTGCTGCCGGCAGAAAAGGCAAATATCTGGTTAAGGTTCAGGCATCGCATTTTCTGATCGATACCTCCGCCAAAACCTATGGTTCGCTGCTGTCGCCCGACCGCGCTCTCGAATATGGCGATTATCCAGCTACGGCGGGTAAATCGAATACGTTTTTAACCTATGCCACGGTGCGTAATAGCCAAGGCATTCCCGAGACGGTTACCGCCCGCCTGTTCTCTCTTTAGCGCCGAGGGGTTAAAAGGGCGCCAACGGGGGAATAAACGCGTTGTAATTGTGAGTGCCGCCCGCCGAGCCGCCGCACTGTAGCGGTGCTCGGCGGGCATAGGTGCGTTAAAATGGGCTTGTTCTTAGCTAATTGAGACAGGGGGGCCGTGTTATGGCTTCAGATGCAAAAAAGATTCTGCTGGTCGAGGACGAGAAGGCAATCCGTGACGCTGTCGCTGCCTATCTCGAGCGCGAGGGCTACTGGGTTGTTGGCGTCGGGGACGGCCAGTCTGCGATCGAGGAGTTCGAGAAGCACCAGTTCGACCTGGTTGTGCTCGACCTTATGCTCCCCAAGATTCCCGGCGAGCGCGTTTGCCGCACCATTCGCGACACCTCGGATGTCCCCATCATTATGCTGACGGCCAAGGGCGAGATCGAGGATCGCATCATCGGCCTTGAGCTTGGTGCCGACGACTACCTGATTAAGCCGTTCTCGCCGCGTGAGCTCGTCGCCCGCGTCCGCGCCCTGTTCCGTCGTGCTCACCAGGCAGACGAGCCCGCCGTTGAGGTGCTCGACTTTGGCGATCTGGTCATCGATATCTCGGGCCACAAGATCTTGGTCGAGGACAAGGAAGTAGACCTGACTGCTTCCGAGTTTAAGCTGCTCACCACGCTTGCTCGCCATCCCGGTCGCGTCTATAACCGTATGGAGCTGGTCGAGAAGGTGCTCGGCTATGACTTTGAGGGCTACGAGCGCACCATCGACAGTCACGTCAAGAACCTTCGCGCCAAGCTGGGCGACGACCCCAAGAAGCCTAAGTGGCTCTACACCGTTCACGGCGTCGGTTATCGCTTCGAGGCTCCGGCCAAGACCGATAAGTCGGACGAGAAATAGGGAAATCACATATGACACCTGCGCGCTTTGAAATTGGGCAAAAGCATAAGCAGGAGAACGAGGCGGGTTCCAAGGCAAGTTGGAACACGCCTCGTTCCGATTCACGGCCAGCGATGAGCTATCCCTCGCGCATGGCCTTGGCTTTTGCCCTGACGTCGCTCATGACGGTATTGGTGCTGGTGGGCGTTGTCTCCGTTGTGTGGGGTACCGTCTTTTCGGATTACACGCGCTCCAATATCGTCGAGATTGCCAATTCTGCCGCCGAAAAGCTTGCGACGTCGTACGAGGAAAACGGCAACTGGACTGCGGGCGAGCTACGCACGGTCGCGACATCGAGCTTGGTGTCCGACGACCTGAGTATGCAGGTTGTCAACAAAAAGGGCGTTGTCGTCTATGACGACTCATGGCCTTCGGCAAGTGCGACCGCCGATGTGCGCGAGAGCGAATCGGCGTCGAGCAGCTCGAGCGGTAAAAAGGCCTCGCATAGCCCGGTCTCGTCGGCGCCCACCGACTCCGATAGCGTTGCCAACGTCGAAATCATAACGTCTTCTGGCGAGCATGTCGGACAGGTGAAGCTATGGGCTATCGGCTCCGATGCCCTGCTCACCAAGGCGGATTCTGCGTTTAGGGAAAAGACTTTTAACGCCATGGCCCTTGCCGCGGTTGTTGCGGTCTGCATCTCAGTTGTTATCGGATCGTTCGTGTCGCGCATGCTTACCAGACCGATTCATCGTATAACCAGCACAGCCAAGCAAATTCGCGACGGCGATTTGTCCGCTCGTACCGGTTTGCGCGGCGACGATGAAATCGATCAGTTGGGTGAGACCTTTGACGAGATGGCCACCTCGCTCGAGAAAGATATGAAGCACGAAAAGCGCCTGACCTCGGATGTCGCACACGAGCTTCGCACGCCGCTCATGGCCATGCTTGCAACGGTCGAGGCCATGCAGGACGGCGTGTATCCCACCGACGATGAGCATCTGGAGACGGTCGCTTCCGAGACGCGCCGCCTGGCTCGTTTGGTGCAGCAGATGCTCGACCTATCGCGTATGGAAAACAGCACGGCGCCGCTCAATCTCGAACCGGTGGACATGGTTCCCTTTGTGCGGTCTATCGTCAACGCTCAGGAGCGCCTATTTGTTGACCGCGATCTGCGCTTGCGCTTTGCTGACGAGACCCAAGGTCACGACGATGTCGTCGAGGCCGATCCCGACATGATCACGCAGTGCGTCATCAACCTCATGAGCAACGCCATGCGCTACACCCCCGAGGGCGGTTGGGTCGTGGTGTCGGTGCTCAGTGACCGCAAGCATGTCAGTATTGCCGTTTCGGATACCGGTATCGGTATTGCCAAGGACGACCTGTCGCGCATCTTCGGGCGATTTTGGCGCGCAGATGCCAGCCGCGCCCGCGAAGCCGGCGGCCTGGGCGTTGGCCTCGCCGTGACCAAGCAAATCGTCGAGCGTCACCATGGCTACATATCCGTGGAGTCGGAGCTTGGAAAGGGTACGACTTTTACGATTCATCTGCCTCGCGAGCACACGGCGGACGCGGCATCTACTACAATGGAGCACTAGCTTTTCGCTATTCGGTGAAGGAGGGGCCGCGTTCCTGCCGCTCCGAGTTTGCGAAAACATGCGGGAAAGAACCCGCATTTCTGTCGTATTTAGGTAAGGAGTGACTCACGTGACAACGATGGAGCGTCGTCCGGATTCCCGTGGCAAGGTTCGTGATATCTACGATGCCGGCGAAAACCTGCTGATGGTCGCCACCGATCGCATTTCTGCGTTCGACTTTATTCTCCCCGACGAGATTCCGTTTAAGGGAGAGGTGCTCAACCGCATCTCGGCATTCTGGTTCGACAAGTTTGCCGATATCGTCCCCAACCACCTCGTCTCCATCGATCCAGCGGATTTCCCCGAGGAGTTTGCCGAGTATCGTGACTATCTCGCAGGCCGCGCCATGCTGGTCAAGAAGGCCCAGACGATTCCTATCGAGTGCATCGTCCGCGGTTATCTGACCGGTTCGGGCAAGAAGACCTATGACGAGAACGGCACCGTCTGCGGCATCCAGCTGCCCGAGGGTCTGACCGAGGCCTCCAAGCTTCCCGAGCCGCTGTTCACGCCGTCCACGAAGGCCGAGATCGGTGATCACGACGAGAATATCTCGTTTGAGCGTTGCTGCGAGATCGTTGGCGAGGACATCGCCACGCAGATTCGCGATCTGTCTCTCAAGATCTACAAGGCTGCTGCCGAGTATGCAGCGACCCGTGGCATCATCATTGCCGACACCAAGTTTGAGTTTGGTGTTATCGATGGCAAGGTCACGCTGATCGACGAGTGCCTCACGCCCGACTCCAGCCGTTTCTGGCCCGCCGCCAGCTACGAGGAGGGCAAGATCCAGCCTAGCTACGACAAGCAATTCGTCCGCAATTGGCTCAAGGCCAACTGGGATATGACGGGGGAGACCCCGCACCTGCCCGCCGAGGTCATCGATGGCACGTCCGAGCGCTATCGCGAGGCCTTCCAGATCATCACGGGCTCCCAGTTCACAAGCATGAAGGAGAACGCATAAGTGAGTACCCGTAGCGCCACGAACAAGCGCATGCAATCCCACGAAGTTACCGGGGTTGCGCGCAAGTCCGCCGCATCTGCTAAACCCGCCCGCCAAGCAGCGAGCTCCGTTCGCGTCGTGCCGGCTTCGTCTAAGGCACGCCGCAAAGAGCTCGAGAAGGGCGAGAACCTCGAGGGCCTCTCTAAAGAGGAGAAGCGCGCCCGCAAGGCTAAGCAGCGCGCCAAGGAGGACCGCATCTATACGGTGTCGAATATCCTCCTCAAGCAGGACGAGGACTACACCAAGCGCCGTCGCATCTGGTGGATTGTGCTCGCCATTGGCATGGTGCTCGTCGTGGCAATTTGGGCCTCGCTGTACTTCGCTCCCGCTGGCATGGTGTCCAGCCCTGTCCAGATGGTCGGCATTGTTTTGTCCTACGTAATCATTTTGGGCGACTTTATCTATGACTTCGCTCGTATTCGTCCCTTGCGCAACATGTACCGCGCGCAGGCCGAGGGCATGTCCGAGAACAAGCTCAACGCTCTTATTGAGCGCGCGGCTGCCGAGGAGGACAAGAAGGACTCCAAGAAGAAGTAGCGTTTGCATACATACTTATCGCTAAGATATAAGGCGCGTCGTTTTTGCGGCGCGCCTTTTTACTGTTCTATAGATAGATGGAGTGGCACATGATTCGAGCTGCCCTGACGGTCGAAGAGGCTCTGGAGGGCATGAAGGCCCTGGAGCCCAAGATTAAAAACTACGCGCGCCTGGTCGTCCGCAAGGGCGCAAACGTCAAGCCCGGCCAGGAGGTCGTCGTTCAGTCTCCGGTCGAGTGCGCGCCGTTTGCGCGCGTGGTGGTCGCGGAGGCCTATGCTGCCGGCGCCGGCCACGTGACGGTCATTTGGGCCGATGATGCCGTGACGAGGCTCACGTACGAGCATGTCGAGAAAAGCTATTTTGAGCAGACGCCCGAGTGGAAGCGCATGCAGCTGGATTCCTTGGCCCAGGATGGTGCCTGCTTTGTCTTTATCGAGGGTGCGGATCCTGCGGCCCTCAAGGGCATCGATCCAGCCAAGCCGGCAGCGGCATCAAAGGCGAGGAATACGCAGTGCAAAGTTTTCCGCCGTGGACTGGATTACAACATCAATCCGTGGTGCATCGCCGGCGCTCCGGTCGTGGCTTGGGCGCACGAGGTGTTCCCGGGAGACGCCGATGAGGTTGCAATCTATAAGCTGTGGAATGCGATTCTGCACACCGCGCGCGCCGATGGCCAGGACCCAGAGAGCGACTGGGAACTCCATGACGCCGCATTCGAAAAGAACCTGCGTTTCCTGAACGACAATCGTTTCGACTACCTGCATTACACCGCGGCAAATGGAACCGATCTGACGATTGGCATGACGAAAGGTCACGAGTGGGCCGGCGGCAAGGGTAAGACGCCCGATGGGCACCCCTTCTTCCCCAACATTCCCACCGAGGAAGTCTTCACCTCGCCCGATCGCATGCGTGCCGACGGTATCGTGTACTCGGCCATGCCGCTCATCCATCACGGCAATAAGGTCGAAGATTTTTGGATTAAGTTCGAGGGCGGTCGCGTGGTGGACTACGACGCCCGCGTGGGCAAGGCAACGCTCGCAAGTATCATCGATACTGACGAGGGCGCTGCTCACCTGGGAGAGGTTGCGCTCATTTCCAAGAACACGCCGATCCGCGAAAGTGGTGTTCTGTTCTACGATACGCTCTATGACGAGAACGCTAGCTGCCATCTCGCGCTAGGTGTCGGTTTCCCCGAATGCATCGAGGGTGGGTATGACATGTCCAAGGAGGAGCTTCTGGAGCATGGCGTTAACGTCTCGAGCACGCACGTCGATTTTATGATCGGCACGGACGACATCGATATTGTGGGCATTACGCCTGATGGACGTGAAGTTGTGATTTTCCAGAACGGCCAATGGAGTTGGGAATAGTCCCAGACCGTGGTACAATGCCACCCGCGGGCCGTTAGCTCAGCTGGCAGAGCAGGGGACTTTTAATCCCAAGGTCCAGGGTTCGAACCCCTGACGGCCCACCCAAAGATTGTTGAGACGGTCAACTTCGGTTGGCCGTCTTTTTTGTTGCCGGTGCACGGGTTCGAACCCGTATCTATCTATATATAAGAACGCTTGGCGAACAAAACCCGCCTTTTACCGATGGGAAACAAATAGCTGATGCCTTTGGAGTAAAGTAGCGCTCCAGAGATGACCGATGTCTCAATACTCATAAAACAGCTGGTCATCGCCAATATCAGAAGCCAATGCTTCAGTTTTAACCTCAGTGACGCGACTGAGGGATCTATTCATTTGTGAACAAAATATGGAGTGCGCGATTCCCGCCCACGGGGCCCCTCCGGTCTGGCAATATATCTCCTTGCCGCGCGGCCCGGTCGAACCGGATGAACCGCAAGGCGTGCACCTTGAGAACCGGATACTGCGAGGATGGGCACTTACGAGTGTCGCATCCGGGCAGACATCGAACCATTTG
>NZ_JADPCH010000021.1 GCF_015670745.1 Collinsella aerofaciens
CGGCGGCCCGTTCTGGGCGCGCCTCAATCGTAGCCCGAGATGGTCCCAGGCTGACAATTTCGACTGTAATGGACGTTCCTTTGGTGTAAAAGGTGCGCCATGTTCGGCGCTGGATTGTTATCCGTTTGTAAAGGCCGTGCTGCGCTTGCGGTAAGGGTCTATCAGATGCCCGTAAAAAACCGCAGTTGGCGCTGGTGCTGCCCGGTCGGGGCCGTATCTTTCCAAACAGCAAAGCGGGCAGGGTGCCCGCGAGTCGCATGTATGAAAGGAAGATCATGCTCGATCAGGCTTATTCTCGTCGTCAGTTCCTCGGCCTCGCTGGTGGTCTTGCCAGCATCGTCGGTCTCGGCCTCGTTGGTTGCGGCGGCTCCGGCGCATCCGACGCCGCCGACAAGGGTAGCGCCGCTGCTGCCGAGTCCGTCTCCGGCGAGGTGACCTACGACGGCGCCTCTTCGTTCCAGGCCCTCGTCGAGGCTGCCGCCGAGAAGTTCATGGACGCCAACCCCGACGTCTCCATCTCCGGTTCGGGCAACGGTTCGGGCAAGGGCCTGACCGCTGTCGCCGCCGGCACCGTCACCATCGGTAACTCCGACGTCTTCGCCGAGACCAAGCTCGAGGCCGACCAGGTCAAGAACCTCGTCGACCACGAGGTCGCCGTCGTGGGCATGGGCCCCGTCGTCTCCAAGAACGTCAAGGTCGACGACCTGTCCCTCGAGCAGCTCAAGGGTATCTTCTCCGGCCAGATCACCAACTGGAAGGAGGTCGGCGGCGACGACGCCACCATCGTCGTCCTCAACCGTAAGGCTGGCTCCGGCTCCCGTGCTACCTTCGAGGCCGCCGTCTTTGGCGACGAGGCCGTCGACTTTAAGGGCGACGCCGAGCTCGACAAGTCCGGCGACGTCCAGACTCAGATCGCCAGCACCGACAACGCCATCTCCTACCTCGACTTCTCGCACTTCGATGACTCTAAGTTCAACGCCATCAAGGTCGAGGGCGTGGAGCCCAAGAGCGAGAACGTCACCGACGACTCCTTCAAGATCTGGGCTACCGAGCACATGTACTGCTCCAAGGACGCCTACGAGGCCACCAAGGCTTTCCTCGACTTCATGCTCTCCGACGATGTCCAGGGCAAGCTCGTCGAGGAGCAGGGCTTCATCCCCGTCTCTGCCATGAAGGTCGTCAAGGACGCCAGCGGCAAGGTTTCCGCTAAATAAGTAATCGCCCCCGGAAAGGTTTGCAATGGCAAAACAGCTGCCAAAGCGCGACCTTGAGAATGCGGGCCTGGGCGTCACGGGCGCGTGCGTAGCGCTCGTGACGCTTGTCGTTGCCGCGCTCATCTTTATGGTCGCCCAAAAGGGCCTCTCGGCTTTTTTCAAGGACGGCGTCTCGATCGTCGAGTTTTTTACCGGTACCAAGTGGGACCTGGCCAACACGGCCGAAAACGGCCTGCCCTACACTGGCGCCCTGCCCCTGATCGTCACCTCGTTTGCGGTCATGGTGCTCTCCACGCTCATCGCACTGCCCATCGCCATCGGCTCTGCCATCTTTGCGGTCGAGATTCAGCCTAAGTTTGGCTCCAAGGTCTTTCAGCCGCTTATTGAGCTTTTGACCGGTATTCCCTCGGTCGTCTTTGGCCTGATCGGCTTTCACGTGGTCGTCGGCCTTATGAAGAGCGTTTTCCACGTGAGCACGGGTCTGGGTATCCTTCCCGGCGCCATCGTGCTGGCCGTCATGATCCTGCCGACCATGACCACGCTTTCGGTCGACGGCCTGCGCGCCGTGCCCGACAGCTACCGCCAGGGCTCGCTCGCGCTGGGCTACACCCGCTGGCAGACCATCTGGCACGTGGTGCTCAAGTCCGCCATGCCGTCGCTCATGACTGCGGTCATTCTGGGTATGACCCGCGCCTTTGGCGAGACGCTCGCCGTGCGCATGGTCATCGGCGGTATCGAGGCCATGCCGACGTCGCTGCTGTCGCCGGCCTCGACCATCACCACCACGCTCACCACGTCCATGGCGGTCTATGCCGAGGGCTCGGCCCAGGACGATGTTCTGTGGGCGCTCGGTCTGCTGCTGATGGGCATGAGCCTCATCTTCATCCTGATCATCCATCTCATTGGCCGCAAGGGGGCGAAGGCTCGTGGCTAGCACGCGCATCCACATTGACGAGGCGAGACTCGGGCGCGTCCAAAAGCAGGACCGCATCGCCACGGGCGTGCTGACGGCGATCGTCGCCATCGTCATGCTCATCGTCGTCTCCATGGTGGCCTATATCCTGTTTGAGGGCGTCTCGACGCTGTTCCAGCCGGGCTTTCTCACGGAGCCGTCGCGCGCCAACGGAACGCAGGGCGGCGTGCTCTACCAGCTGTTCGACTCGTTCTACCTGCTGCTGATCACCCTGATCATCTCGGTGCCCATCAGTCTGGGCGGAGCGGTCTTTTTGGTTGAGTACGCGCCGGACGGACCCATCCGCGACATCGCCTCCACCGCCATCGAGACGTTGTCCTCGCTGCCTTCCATCGTCGTCGGCATGTTCGGTTTTCTGGTGTTCTCGGTGCAGCTGGGCTGGAAGTACTCCATCATCTCCGGCGCCGTCGCGCTCACCATGTTCAACATCCCCATCCTGGTGCGCGTGATCCAGCAGGCGCTCGAGGACGTGCCGCAGGCCCAGCGCGATGCGTGCCTGGCCATGGGCCTCACTCGCTGGGAGGCCACGCTGCACATCCTGATCCCCGAGGCCATGCCTGCCATCGTGACGGGCATCGTGCTTTCGGCCGGTCGCGTGTTTGGCGAGGCCGCAGCACTGCTTTTTACCTCGGGTATGAGCTCGCCGGTTCGCCTGAACTTCTTGAGCTTTAACCTGTCGAGCCCCACCTGCGCTTGGAACGTGTTCCGTCCCGGCGAGTCGCTCGCCGTGCACATCTACAAGATCTATGGCGAGGGCAGCCCCGAGGCCCAGCAGATCGTCTGGGGCACCGCTGCACTGCTGATGATTTGCGTGCTGCTGTTTAACGTAATCGCCCGCATTGTGGGCAAGCAACTGGCAAGGAAGATGACGGCCGAATGAGCGAGATGAATGTAACGCCCGCAACCGAAGCGGCATCGTCCGACACCCGGGACTTCCTGTCGAGCGTGGGGGAGAGCGAGAAGCGCGTGCGCGTGAGCGGCAAGGCCGTGAGCGACGAGGTTGTGCTCTCCACCAAGGACGTCAACGTGTACTATGGCGACCACCATGCACTGCACAATACGTCGCTCGACTTCCACAAGGGCGAGATCACGGCGCTCATCGGGCCTTCGGGTTGCGGCAAGTCGACCTTCTTGCGTAGCCTCAACCTTATGAATCGCGAGATTCGCGGCTGCCGCGTGGAGGGCGAGATCAACTATCGCGGGCGCAACGTGAACACCAAGACCGAGAACACCTACGAGTTGCGTCGCTCCATTGGCATGGTGTTCCAGCAGCCCAACCCGTTTCGCAAGTCCATTCGCGACAACATCACGTTTGCGCCTAGGCGCCACGGCATCACCGACCGCGACGAACTCGACCGCCTGGTCGAGGAGAGCCTGCGCGGCGCGGCGCTGTGGGACGAGGTCAAGGACAAGCTCGACAAGAGCGCCTATGCGCTTTCGGGCGGTCAGCAGCAGCGCCTGTGCATCGCGCGCACGCTGGCGCTCAACCCCGACGTGATCTTGTTCGACGAGCCCTGCTCGGCGCTCGACCCCATCTCGACGCTGGCGATCGAGGACCTGATGTCATCGATCGTTGCCGACCGCGCCATCGTCATCGTGACGCACAACATGGAGCAGGCGTCGCGTGTGTCCAACCGCACGGCGTTCTTCTACATGGGCGATATGGTCGAGTACGACGAGACTGACGAGATTTTCCAACGGCCCAAGGATAAGCGGCTGAATGATTACCTCACCGGCATGTTCTCCTAGTCCGGGACATGCTTGAGGCCCGCGGCGGCCACGGTTGCCACGGGACTGATTGGAGAGGCGGGTCATCTCTTTTGGGAGATGGCCCGCCTTTTTGTGTCGTGTGCGGCCCGCCTTTTCGCTGCTATTATGGACAACGTTGAATTTCTACGAAGGAGCAGGGCATATGGCGATTCTTTTGGGATGCGATTCCGTCAGCCTAGAGTTTCCCACCAAGCATATTTTCGATAGCGTGACGCTCGGCGTGGGCGAGGGCGACCGTATTGGTATTGTCGGTAAAAACGGCGACGGCAAGTCGACGCTGCTGAGCGTGCTCGCCGGCACGCTGGAGCCCGATGACGGACGCGTGACGCACCGCCGCGGCACGACGATCGGTCTGCTCGGCCAAAAGGACAACCTGGTCGATACTGATACCGTGCATCATGCCGTTGTGGGCGACGCCCCCGAGTACGAGTGGGCGTCGAGCCCCCGCACGCGCCAGATCCTCGCCGGCCTCATCAGCGATGTGCCCTGGGAGGGCACGGTGGGCGAGCTTTCGGGCGGTCAGCGCCGTCGCGTGGACCTCGCGCGCTTGCTGATCGGCGATTACGACGTGCTCATGCTCGACGAGCCCACCAACCACCTGGATATGCGCACCATCAACTGGCTCGCGCGTCACTTAAAGGCCCGCTGGCAGCGCGGCCAGGGTGCCATGCTCGTGGTCACGCACGACCGCTGGTTCTTGGACGAGGTCTGCACCAGCATGTGGGAGGTCCACGACGGCCAGGTCGATCCCTTCGAGGGCGGCTATTCGGCATACATCCTGCAGCGCGTGGAGCGCGACCGCATGGCCGCCGTTACCGAGGAGCGCCGTCGCAACATGGCGCGCAAGGAGCTCGCGTGGCTGAGCCGCGGTGCCCAGGCTCGTTCCACCAAGCCCAAGTTTCGCGTGGATGCCGCTCGTGAGCTGATCGCCGACGTGCCGCCCGTGCGTGACGAGCTGGAGCTCAAGCGCCTGGCCGTGAGCCGCTTGGGCAAGCAGGTTATCGATGTGGTCGACGTGGATGCCGGCTATGCCGATACCGACGGCGCGCCCAAGCAGGTGCTCACCGATGTGACCTGGCTCATTGGTGCGGGCGACCGCTATGGCCTTTTGGGCGAGAACGGCGCCGGTAAGTCGACGCTGCTCGACGTGATCCAGGGCAAGATTGAACCCACGCGCGGCCGCGTGAAGATTGGCCAGACAGTGCGCTTTGGCGTGCTGTCGCAGCAGCTCGAGGAGCTCAAGCCCTACATGGGCGACACGATCCGCGAGGTGCTCGGCAACTATAAGAAGTACTACGTCATCGACGGCAAGGAGACTTCGCCCGAGAAGCTCTGCGAACGTCTGGGCTTTACGACGCAGCAGCTCTGGAGCCGCATCGGCGATCTTTCGGGCGGCCAGCGCCGTCGCCTGTCGCTGTTGCTGACGATTCTGGACGAGCCCAACGTGCTCATCCTGGACGAGCCGGGCAACGACCTGGATACCGACATGCTCGCGATTGTCGAGGACCTGCTGGACGGCTGGCCCGGCACGCTGATCCTGGTGACGCATGACCGCTTTTTGATGGAGCGCGTGACCGACCAGCAGTGGGCGCTGCTCGACGGCCACCTGACGCATATGCCCGGTGGCGTGGACCAGTACCTGCGCCTGTGCAACGCTACCGCCGAGGGCGAGCCCGTGGGCGCGCCGAGCGCCAAGACCGGCACGTTCGACACCGGTGCCGCGGCAGCTGCGGCCGAAAAGCCCAAGTCGAGCGGTCAGCCCAACGGCCTGTCCAACGCCGAGCGCCAGAAGCTCCGCCGCGAGGTGAGTTCGCTCGAGCGCAAGATGGAAACGCAGCGCACCCGCGTTGAGGAGGCCGAGGCAGCAATGGCCCAAGTCGATCCCACCAACTACACGGCGCTCGGCGAGCAGCAGGCAAAGATCGACGAGGCTCACGCTGCCATGGACGAGCTGGAGATGGCGTGGCTCGAGGCGAGCGAAAAGCTCGAGGGCGAGGAGTAGGCGAGAATGATCAAAGCCGCATTTTTCGATATCGACGGCACGCTGCTGAGTTTTAAGACCCACCAGATTCCGGCGTCGGCGCAGCGGGTGCTCGACAGCTTTCGCGAGCAGGGGATCGCGTGCGTAATCGCCACGGGTCGCCCGACCTACCAGATGCCGGATTGGCTGTTCGACCTGGGTTGGGATGCGTACATTACGCTCTCGGGTCAGCACTGCTTTGATGCCGAGGGGGTTTACCGCAGCTGTCCGATCGATCCAGACGACGTTGCGGTGATCGTGGACCAGGTGGCGCAGGGGTGCTATGACTCGCTGTGCATGCAGGGCGAGAACTCGTTTGTGAACCGCCTGTCCGAGCGCGTGGTGACGGCTGGCAGCAACGCGGGAATCGTCTATCACGAGGAGTCGTTTGAGCACGCCTTTGACGCACCGGTCTACCAGTTTTGCGCCTTTGTTGATCCGGCCGGCGAGCATGTCGTGACCGATGCCGTGTCGCATTCGCTCACCACGCGCTGGTGCGACCTGTTCTGCGACATTATTCCCGCTAACGGCGGCAAGGACCTGGGTGTGGCGGCGACGCTGGAGCGTCTGGATATCGACGCGAGCGAGGCGATCGCCTTTGGCGACGGCGAGAACGACCTATCGATGTTTTCCGCCGTGGGCACGAGCGTGGCCATGGGTAACGCACAGGACACGGTGAAAGCTGCGGCGACCTATGTGACGACCGCCGTGGACGACGACGGAATCTACAACGCCGCGAAGCACTTTGGACTGTTATAACTGCGGCTCGGCACTTAGGGATGCTCCTTTTCTGCCGGCAGCTGGGGGACACTCCTTGCGGGGCGTCCCCATTTTGTTTTCGTCCCGCACGTTTTGTGAAACACGGCTAACTTTTAGACAAAGTAGTAAGACATGGGCAACTTTTGCGGTAAAGTTAGCCGTGGAAAGTATCCAAAGGCTAACTAGCAATCATCGCGAAAGGCGGCCCATGGCCCTACGTGAATCCGGAGAAGACTATCTCGAATCGATCTACGTTCTGTCGGAACGTCAGGGCATCGTGCGCTCGATCGACGTTGCGGAGCACCTCGGCGTAACCAAGGCGAGCGTTTCCAAGGCCATGGCGACGCTGGAAAGCAACGGCTATGTCGAAATGGGCAAACGAGATGTTCATCTGACAGAGCGCGGTCTGGAGGTCGCGCGCCAAATGTGGGAGCGCCACTGCTTTTTCGTGGGGCTTTTGGAGGATGCAGGCGTATCGGCCGAGGTGGCGTCGCAAGAGGGCTGCCACATGGAGCACTGCCTGAGCGAGGAAAGCTTTGAGAAGCTAAGATCGATGCTGGGGCGGGACGGTGCTTCGGCGCCAACAATGACCGACTAGCACTCCCGCAACGGCGCGCCTCCCGCGCCGGAACGGTGCGGGACAGCGACCGAGACGAGTGGTCCCACCAACTAAGTCCAACTCAGACAAGGAACCCCACCAGCAAGCGATGCCCAAGAACCGCCAGCTGTGTCAACGCAGGTCGGGGCCGGGCTTGGTTTTGAAAACACTCCGCAGCGCGAGGCCCGTCTTTCCGTTGCTCCGCAGGAGCAGGAAAGACGGGCCTCATGCGCGAGGACGTTTTCAAAACCAAGCCCGGCCCCGACCGGACAGACCACAAACGCTACAGGTTCTTGACACCCATCGCGCGCATGGCGTTCAGGATGGCGATGATCGCCACGCCTACGTCGCCGAACACGGCAAGCCACATGTTGGCGATGCCCAGTGCCGCAAGCACCAGAATCAGCAACTTAATGCCCAGCGCAAAGATGATGTTCTGCCAAACAATCGACATGGTCTTGCGCGCCACGCGGATCGCGCGGGAGATGTTGGACGGTTTGTCGTCCATGAGCACCACGTCGGCGGCCTCAATCGCGGCGTCGGAACCCATAGCGCCCATGGCAATGCCAACGTCTGCGCGGGTGAGCACGGGCGCATCGTTGATGCCGTCGCCGACAAAGGCGAGCTTGCCCTTGCCCGATTCGGCTGCCAGCAGCGCTTCAACACGCTCGACCTTGTCGCCCGGCAGCAGCTGCGCGTGGAACTCGTCGAGACTGAGTTGCTTGGCCACAGACGCCGCAACCTCCTCGCGGTCGCCCGTGAGCATGACGGTGCGCTTGACACCGGCGGCGTGCAGGTCGCGAATCGTTTGCTCAGCATCGGCCTTGACGGTGTCTGCAATCACGATGTGGCCGGCGTACACGCCATCAACGAGCACATGCAGAATCGTTCCGATGACCTCGCAATCGGGCGCTTCGACTCCGGCCGCGGCGAGCATCTTTGCGTTGCCAACGACGACGTGCTTGCCGTCGATGGTTGCCGTCACGCCATGGCCCGCGTCGTTGGTGGAGTCGCTTACGCGCTTGGGGTCGACCTCGCCCTGGTAGGCGACACGTACGGACTGCGCGATGGGGTGATCGGAGAACGACTCAGCAAGGGCTGCGACTTCGAGCAACGACTGCTCGGTATAGCCGGCCTCGGGGTGTACCGCGACCACCGAGAACGTGCCGTTGGTGAGGGTGCCCGTCTTGTCAAAGACGACGGTGTCCACGTCGGCGAGCGTCTCGAGGTAGTTAGAACCCTTGATGAGAACGCCCAGCTTGGACGCGCCGCCGATGCCGCCAAAGAAACTGAGCGGCACGCTGATCACCAACGCGCACGGGCAGCTGACGACCAAGAAGGTCAGGCCGCGCAGAATCCAGTCGGACCAGGCACCGGTGACCAGGCCACCGCCGAGCGCGAGCACCGCGGCAGCGCCGGTGACGGCGGGCGTGTAGATGCGGGCAAAGCGCGTGATGAAGTTCTCGGTGCGTGCCTTCTTTTCGCTGGCATTCTCCACGAGTTCCAGGACGCGTGCGACGGTGGACTCGCCAAAGGGCTTGGTGGTGCGCACGTGGATGAGCCCCGTCATGTTGATGCAGCCGCTGATGATATCGTCTCCGGTTTTGGCCGGGCGGGGGACCGACTCACCGGTAAGGGCGGCGGTGTCGAGCTGGGTTTCGCCCTCGACGATGACGCCGTCGATAGGCACGCGCTCGCCGGGCTTGACCACGATCACGGTGCCGACCGCGATGTCATCGGGGAAGACCTGTTCGAGTGAGCCGTCGGCTTGCTCGACGTTAGCGTAGTCGGGCGCGATGTCCATCATGGCGCTGATCGACTTGCGGCTCTTGCCCACGGCGTATGCCTGGAACAGCTCGCCGACCTGGTAGAACAGCATGACGGCGGCGCCTTCGGCCATGTGCGGGTCTGTGTCGGGGAAGAGCACCATGGCAAACGCGCCGATGGTCGCGACTGCCATAAGGAAGCTCTCATCGAAGGCCTTGCCGCGGCGGATGTTATTGAATGCCTTTTGCAGCACGTCGTAGCCGGCAATCAAAAACGGTATGAGGAACAGCATAAAGCTGGCGTAGATGTCGCCCGGGGTACCGAATGCGGCGGTGAGGGTGCCGAGCTCATCGAGGGCGTACACCACGGCAAAAATGCCCAGCGCTACCAGGATGCGGTTGCGCTTATGCTCGAGCGACTCTTTCTTCTTACGCTTCTTCTTTTTCTTCTTGGGGTCGGCGGTGGCCATGACTCGTATCCTCCCATTTGAATGTATGAACACTCGCTCATACAATTTCGCGAGCAAAGGCCGCGGCAAGCGCGGCCTTGCGGGTTGGCGTAAACCTGAGCTAGAGAATGATCTCGCAGTCCGGCTCGGCGTCGGCGGTGAACTCCACAACGCGGTCGAGGACCTCGTCGAACTCGGCTTCATCGGCCTCGAGCGTTAGCTTCTGGGTCATAAAGTTGACCGAAACGGACTTGACGCCCTCGAGCTTGGCCAGCTCGTCCTGAAGCTTACGCGCGCAGTTGGCGCAGTCGATCTCGTCGAGCTTGAACTGCTTTTTCATGGTGGATTCCTTTCCCCGTATTTGCGGCTTGGGTGCAGGCCGCGCTGGTACCGTGGTTGGTCGCTATTCGCAGATGTGGCTCATGCCCTGGTTGAGCATGGTGTAGACGTGGTCGTCGGCGAGCGAGTATAGGATATTGCGCCCGTCGCGCCGGAATTTAACCAGGTGCGACTGCTTGAGTGTGCGCAGCTGGTGCGACACCGCGGACTGCGAGGTTTCGGTCGCTTCGGCGATGTCTGCCACGCAGAGCTCGCGGCCCATGAGGGCGTAAAGGATCTTGATGCGCGTGGTGTCGCTGAAGACCTTGAACAGGTCGGCGAGGTCGTAGAGAAGCTCCTCGTCGGGAAGGTCCTCGGGCGAGCAGGTGGTGGGGATCGCGGGTTCGGTGGCCTCGATGTCGGGTTTCGTTTCATCAACGCGGATGCTCATTGCAATATCCTTTCATATGAACATGCGCTCATATAACTTGCTTTCGATTATATGAGTGTATGTTCATATGTCAATACAATTTGCGTTAATTTCGATGACTGCTTGCCGCCTCTGCGATTTTCTGTGGGTTGGGAGACATCGACGCAATGCTCGCCAACATATTTCGAGATGTTCGGCTAGCATGCTAAGAAAGCCACCTTGAGAAGCATTAGAACTGTTCATATTTGTACTTTATCGTGTCAAATACCGCGAGAATCAGTTCTTCCTCTACGGGAGTTCCTGCAGAATCAGTTTTATCTAAAGTTATATTGAGCATTGCTGCAGCCAATCTGGCACATCGGTGGCCGAATAAGTCGAAAAATGTAGGTGGACATCCGCAGAGATCGCCTTTAGAAGAGCGAATTCTCAATTAGATCAATAATCGTGTCGTCTTCCGTGCGGTTTTCATCGATTTTTGCGAACATGTCGCATTCCCAAGCCCCATTGATTTCCTCAGCAAGGGCCCCGACGTGTTGCATGTCGTCGGGTTCGGGCACATCGTTGATGCTCGGGTCATCAGCTTGCGGATATTGGCTTGCAATTTCGCGCTTGGCGGCCTCTTCTTCTTTGAGTGACTCCAGGACGCGGCGACCGTATTCGAAGTAGCGCCGCAAGACAAATTGACGAAGAGTTTCTTGCAGGATGGCGAAGTTATCCGGGAGTCGACCGGGCCATATCTTCTCGCGAATGCGAATCGCTTCCATGACCCGTTTAAAAGCGGACTGCTTGAAAAACGAATGACGATTAACTGTGATAACGGCATATCCCATGTTTCGCAGCGTGTTTCGGCGCTCCTCGTCAATTGATTGCTGCTCGGGTTCGTCGTGGTAAAAGCCGTTGTATTCGATATCGGTCATCGAATTTTCGAGCAGCGCGTCGAGGTAGAAAACCGTCCGTCGCGTTAGGGCGGCGTATCTTTTGGGGACTGGGATCGGATAATCCGTTTTGATAGCGCGTATGGCTAAGCCACCCATTGACTTGGGCATTGTCAGCATCATGACAAACGCCGTTTCGAGTGGGGAGCGACAGCCTTCGTGTACATAAGAAAGTGCCTTAAGTGCTTTATTAGATCCACGATACCCCGGTGCCTCTGAAAAGAAGGCTCTGAGCTCTTCAACGCTGGTTAGGGCTGGGCGCTCGCGATATTGAGTTTCGTCGGACGTTCCAAGCGCGTAGGAGCCGCAGATTTCAAAGTAATACTCAACGAGCTCCGAAAGGTTGAGGTCGGCTGTTGCTTCTAACGCGCACAGCTTGATGTCGACGATGTAGACGTTCGGCTCGAGTTCTAGGTAGCTTTCTGCATCAAACGTATAGCGCGTGCAGTGGCAGATGCAGCCCTTGCGGTGCCTTTTGGCATTATTGGAAAACGTCAGCACATGGATACGTTCAGAATCGACATTCTTTCTGTTGAGCCATGCTCGTGCCGCTTCCAGGTCGGACGTGGTCGGCGCAGACACCCTGATCTTTTCCATAGGTATGGGACCGGTCGCGTAGCTTGCGAGCGAGTTGGCTGTTTGGTATACAGCGCGTGCCGTGGTATGTGACAGAATGATTCCCATACGCGCATGATGGCATAGCGGACGCCGCATACGCCCGAAACTTCGGGCAACGGTATTGGGGCGCGGCTTATCTTCTGCGAACGGTGGGTTTTTGAGCTGTCGTATTGAGGGAGCAGCTTTGGCTGGGGAGGTTTCTGCCGGCTGCCCCTTTTTGATGAACTTTAGTTGCGGATTCGTAGCTTCTAAGCGTTTTTGCCGACCGCTCAGATGCCTCACCAACATAATTTGAGTTATTCGGCCTTATCCTATACAAATGGTGCGATCGCAACGTCCTATTCGAATTGATTCAGGTAGATTTATGGGGCTTGGTTGCGAAATTAAGGCGATTTTAGCTTCGATTGCGGTTCAAGGGGCCTTGACTAGTGGTTCAGCTGGCCGAACAACTCGAAAAATGTAGGTGGGCCAACCTGCCGACTATGTGAAGCACGCGTATTTGCTCGTTTTGATGAAAACTAGGGTGCAGCCATAAGGCTGCGCCCTAGTTTACTGCGTGTCGGTGTGCCCAGACGGATTGCGCTGTGCCTGGCAGGCGCTCCCGCAGATGGATCGGTTATTTCGCGAATAGGTTCTTGAGGTTGAACTCGGCCTGAACCGTGCGGAGCATGAGGTCGGTGTCGTCGAGGCCCAGATGCTGCTCGTTGGCGTCGGCGGCGAGGGTTCCACGGCGGCGCGCCCAGTTCTCGAGCGCGGCGGGCGCGGATTCGCGGGGGAGCGAGCGGACGTCGGCATCCAGGCTGCGGCAGATCTGGCGCGAGTCGATGACGATGATCTTGCCGGCGCGGCGTGCCTCGGCGTAACCGTCCAGGTGGATCTTGAACCAACTGTCCTCAAAGGCGGCGTTGTGCGCCATGTACGGGTACTTCTTCATAAGCTTGAGCAGCTGCTTCTGCAGTTCCTTGTTCTCGCGGAACGGCTTTTTGCCGTCGATGTCGTCCCAGGTGATGTGGTGGATATTCGACAACGGCACATCCTCGCCGCGGTAGATATCGGGCAGGCCGCAGTAGTGTGCCTCGGCGTCGTGCGGGACGGCGTCGCTGGTGAGCTCCATGATTTCCCAACCCACATTGATGATATAACCGCGCTCGGGTGCACGGCCGGTGGTCTCGATGTCGATACCGAGCACGGTGCCCTGGATGGGCTTGCGGGCGTAGGCCACGCCGAGCGCGTCGCGGTCGCCGCGGATCTCGCGCATGACCGACGCGGCGGTGCGCTTTTGCATCTTACCGATGGCGGCGCAGGTGTCGGCATCGGACAGGCCGCGCGAAAGCGTCGCGGGCGTCACGTTGCGCAGGCGCGCCTCGCCAATCTGGTCGCACAGGTCGCGGTTGCGGTCAGCCAGGTCGCGCACGGTGGCAAAGTCGAAGCTGGGGTCGCCCTCGGCGGTAAAGTACTCGGTTTCGAGCACCTTAAGGGCCTCCTCGCCCTTCTGGCGCTCGGACTCCATGGCGCCGTGATCGCCATAGATAAACATGGGGATAAACGGCTGACGCTCGTATTCGAGTGCTTGTGAAACGTTCATATAACTGCTCCTTGGACGGGCCGCACCGCGCGGCTCGGGTTCATTGAGATGTGGCGAGATGATAGTTTACCATGGGCAACTATTGGCATCGCGCCTAGGACAACTACAATACCCTAGTTGACCGCTAGGACTTTTACAATGCTGCCGAAAGACATGAAAGGTTCCATCCGTCATGGATTTGCTGATTGATATTCTGCTCGACGCCGGCAAGGACACGCTCTCGCTGGCGCCGTTTTTGTTGGTGACGTATCTTGC
This sequence comes from Collinsella aerofaciens, assembly GCF_015670745.1. Taxonomy (GTDB): domain Bacteria; phylum Actinomycetota; class Coriobacteriia; order Coriobacteriales; family Coriobacteriaceae; genus Collinsella; species Collinsella aerofaciens_T. Next base: position 13,691 of record NZ_JADPCH010000021.1, read on the forward strand.
TCTCGAGACACTTGAGCACGTTGCGGGCGACCGCGTCAACGGCGCTATCAAGCGCGCCGGCGCTGCGGGTCCTGTGGCTGGCTCGCTGCTGGGCATTGTGCCGCAGTGCGGATTTTCGGCCATGGCAGCAACGCTGTACGCCGGCCGTGTCGTGACGCTGGGCACGCTGGTCGCCGTGTTCCTCTCGACCTCCGATGAGATGCTGCCGCTGTTGCTCGCCGAGCAGGTGCCCGTGCAGACCATGGCGATGCTTTTGGCTTCGAAGGCACTGATCGCGCTGGTCACGGGCTTTATCGTGGACGCGGCTATCCGCGGCCTTCGTCGTAATGCCCGCGCGCATGCGGCGATTCGCCGTACCGTGCTGGGGACCGCTGCCAATCCGGCTCATGTGAACTGCGCGCACGACGACCATACCGGGGGCGACATCATTGATGAAGTGGCCGAGGCGGGCGTGAGCGCCGACCACATCCACGAGTTGTGCGAGCGCGACCATTGCGGTTGCGATGATGATGAAGATGAACACGAGCGCGACCACGGACACAGCCATGACCACGGTCACGCAGGCGAGCATGAGCACCACCACGGCCATGGGCACGACCACGGTCACTCCCGCTCTCACGAGGGCGCGCCCCTCCTGTCGATTATTCGCAGCGCCATCTCGCACACCGTGCAGGTATCGGTATTCATTTTTCTGGTGACGCTGATTCTGGTCGCCGTGCTCGAGACCTTCGGCGAGTCCGCGATCGAGCAGTTCCTGCGTGGCAACGAGACGCTCGCCGTCCTGGGTTCGGCGCTTGTCGGCCTGATTCCCAACTGCTCGGCCAGCGTCGTCATCACACAACTGTACCTGGAAGGCGCGCTGCAGCTGGCCCCGATGCTCGCCGGCACGCTCATCTCTGCTGGTGTGGGCTACCTGGTGCTGTTCCGCACCAACCGCAGCGCCCGCGAAAACGTCCTGTTCCTGATCATGATGTACGTCATCGGTGCCGGCTGGGGCCTCATCCTCTCCGCCGTTGGCCTTTAAGTAGATTATTGGGACATGTCTTACGATCTACCCCTGTGACCAGGGCATTTCCGCTGCCAAAACAAAAAGGTAGATTTCCGGGCATGTCCCGAAAATCTACCTTGGTTAGCGCAGCAGCTCGGTGAGGTTGCGCTTAAAGCGGGCCCGGTCTTCGCTGGTAAATGCCGCCGGACCGCGAGTGCGACCGCCGGCGCGGTGCACCTTCTTTTCCTCGTGGCGAATAAACAGTTGCATGTCGATGGTCGCCTTATCGTAGACGCGCCCGCGCACGCCGATGGCGGCGGCATCGCGCCCGAGCACCATGCTCGCCAAGCCAATGTCCTGCGTCACGACTACGTCGCCCGCCTGCAGGCGTTCGACAATGGCAAAGTCGGCGCTGTCGGCGCCCACGCTCACATCGAGCGTCGTGACCCAAAATCCGCGTCGCGCATGCTCGACGTCGCGCGGATCGTCGCGGCGAATGTGGCGTTCCAGGTTCTGTGTGCTGTTGCCGGCGATAACGACGGCGACGCCCGCCCGCCGCGCGCAGTCAATCGACTCGCGCGTGACCGGGCAGGCGTCTGCATCAATAAAGAGCGTTCGCGGCATCTAGTGCACCAGTTTGCCAAATTGAATAGCGCGAACAATCAGCGTTACGCCAAACACCAGCAGTGCGGTGCCGCTAAAGATGACGAGCATCTTGGCCGACCACAGCGGATAGATAAACACGAACATGCCGGCGATGATGGAGAGCGCGCCGCTCAGGATGGCGAGGGCACGGTTGGACGAAAGCTCGGACTCCAGAATGGACATGACACCTTCGACGATCCAGCCAAAGCCGGCCACGATAACCACCATCGTGGTGAGCGTCGCGGTCGAGAAGGCCTGGTTGCGCAGGATTATGACGCCGCCCAAGATAATGAGTAGGTTGGAGATGATGTTCGTCACGCGCCAGCCGGTGGGCAGCAGTGGCTCGAAAACAGCGGTAAACAGCCTGATCGCGGCCGTGATCACAAAGTAGAAGCCCAAGACGGTCGTTAGGAAGACGAGGGACTTGGCGGGCGCAAACAGCAGTGCGATGCCGGCGACGAGCGCCAAGACGCCCGTGATGGCGTAAATCCAGCGCACGGCCTTGACGGCCTTGCCTGCCATGCTTTTCTCGTCAAATCCAAACTGGCTCGATTTTTGGTCATCATTCTTAAAGATGCCCATAATGTCTCCTTTCCGTGCGGCGTAAGCCTTGATCGTTACGACCAGTATCGCCTAAAGGCGCTGACGTATGGGTCGGGGAGGGTGAAACGTAACCCAAAGGCCCCGAATTGTTTCCGTTGTTCCCCACGTCGCGATTTTCTATTCAACAGGTGTAGAACATTGCGGCCCTGTTCGTTATTGCCTACGTTTTAGGTTAGATTTTCCTAAGAACAATTGCCCGAAATTGGGGGGTCCCTATGAACGAAGCAGTTCCCGCAGCGCCGGTAAGCGCTGAGTCGATGGCAAAGCAGGGTTGCGAAAAGCTCGGCTTGGACGCGTTTGATGCGTTGGTTCGCTGCGCCCGCACGTGCCGTCGCTTTGACGAGTCCATGCGCGTGCCGCGTGAGCTTTTGCTTGAGCTGGCGGAGCTGGCGCACCTGACTCCCTGTGGTGCCAATGCTCAGCGTCTGCGTTTTCATGTGGTAAGCGGTGCAGAGGACTGCGCGCGTGTATTTGACGAGCTTGCATGGGCCGGTGCGCTCAAGGATTGGCCGGGTCCCGATGAGGGCGAGCGCCCGACCGGCTACATCGCGATTCTTGCCGAGCGCGCCGTTCCGGGTAAGCCCGCCGCTCCTATTACTGAGGTCGACACGGGCATTGCCGCGCAGACGATGATGCTCGCCGCCCGCAGCGCCACGCCCGAGGTGGCTGCCTGCATGTTCAAGGCCTTTACGCCCCACGCGATCGATGCCATGGGGCTCGATAGCGACAAGTATGAGCTCAAGCTGATCATGGCGTTTGGCGTTCCGGCCGAGACGCAGGTGATCGATGCGATCGATTCCAACCCCGACGGCTCAATTAATTACTGGCGCGACGAGGCGCAGGTGCACCACGTACCCAAGCGCCCGCTTGCCGACGTACTGGTGTAGCTGAGCGTCACCGCGGTGTGATCCGGCGGTAAACCACCACAAAGGTACCTGTCCCCTTTGCGGTGGTGCGAGGGGAGGACGTGTGGCAGATTTGTATTTGGTGCGGCATGGGCAGACTGAGCTCAATGTGCAGAACATTTTGCAGGGTGGGCACGATTCGCCGCTTACGGCGCGCGGGCGCGAGCAGGCGCTGGCGACGCGCGCGGCGTTTGAGGCGCGTGGCGTGACCTTTGACCGTGTGTATTCCTCGCCGTTGGGCCGGGCGCGGCATACGGCTGAGCTAATTGCTGGTGAGGGCTGCTCGATAGAGCTGGTCGATGACCTGCGCGAGTGGCATTTGGGCTCGCTGGAGGGTACATCAAATCGCGAGATGCCGCCGCAGCCCTGGGGTGATTATCCGGTGGCCTTTGGTGGCGAGTCGGAAGTGCAGCTTCAGTCGCGCATGGTCGCGGCGCTTTCCCACATCATGGCCAGGCCGCAGCACGACTGTGTGCTGGCAGTCTCCCACGGCTCTTCCTGCCAGGAGTTTCTTGAGTATGTGACTGGCAGGGGAGAGCTACCCGACAACGGTGCCGTGCTTCATTTTGGCTATTGCGACGGTGCGTTTTCGCTCCTTGATTGGTAACGAACGAAAGGACCCCTATGAATAAAGACCTGTATCTGGTTCGTCATGGGCAGACAATATTCAACCTTAAGCGCATTATTCAGGGTTGGAGTGACTCGCCGCTCACGCAGCTGGGATGCGACCAGGCGGCGCGTGCCGGCATGTTCTTACGTGCGCGCGGCATTGAACCCGATCATGCCTACACCTCCACACTTCATCGCACCGAGCAGACTATCGCCAACCTGTGGCCGGGCTTGGCGTACGAGCGCCTGGACGGTCTGCGTGAGTGGTTCTTTGGCGACTTTGAGGCCGAGCGCGTGATGCTTATGCCCGAGCGCCCGTGGCGAGATTTCTATCGTCAGTTTGGCGGCGAGGGCCAGATGCAGGTGCGCGAGCGCATGGCGGCGACGATAACCGATCTTATGCGACGTCCGGACCACGAGTGCGTGCTCGCGGTGAGCCACGGTTCGGCTATCAAGGAGTTTTTGGACCACGTGCGGGGCGCGGCGGCCGACGAGCGCGAACGCGTGCCGGGCAACTGCTCAGTGCTGCATTTTGCGTTTGACGATGCGGCCGATACGTTTGAACTGGTCGAAGTCTTTACGCAGGAAGACTACGCGCGCGAGCTGGGGCTTGAACCGCTCGTGGCTACTGCGGGTCCGCAGCGCGGATAACGCGAGCGCGGCGGCACGGGTCGTCGGCATAACTTCTCGACGCAAAAGGGGCGGAGATGCATGTACCTGCTGCATCTCCGCCCCCTGTTTGTTGGGCTGCCGATTTTTGTGCTGGACGGTCTGGTCTTGCTAGAACCGCGCGACCTGGTGCGTGAGCAGACCCGTCGGAACCTGCGCCGCGCCGCCGCTGACCTGCGCGGCGGGGAAGAGCGCAGCTACGGCAAAGTTGAACGGCTCTTTGCCCGTGTAGGTGCCGGCGGCACGTGCATCGTCGGCCAGGAGCTGTGATGCCTCGACTAGTGCGACAGCGTAGGCAGGGTCGTCGGCCAGTGCCGGCTCCGGCGCCTGGTCGAGCATGGCGCGGATGGCCCCGACGGCGTCCTCGCGCTTGACCTCCCACACGCGGTGCGTAATGCCGGCGGGGTCGGTGACGGCATAGAGTGAAGCGCCCTCTTTTGCGGCGCCGAGGATGATATCCATGACGGGAGAGGCTTCGTAGACAAGCGTTACGGGACGGGGCTGTACCTTGAGGTCGGCGATTGCGCGCGCAGCGGCGGTCGTATCGGCGGCAACCGCGTCGCCGCCCGCCAGCGCACCAACCGGGCAGATCGCCACGACACCCGTCACACGTCCCGGCTCGCCCGAGCATTCGTACACGTAATACGCCGCACCCGGGTCCTTGAGCATCAGACCATCGGCAAGGGCTCCGCGCAGAGCATCGTTGCCGCTCAGGATGCTGCCCATTGCAGGCAGCGCCTCGAGCACGCGGTCCTGAGCCGGGCGGATGCAGGGAAACGGAAGTGCTTTCATGGGCGGTCCTAACGCACGAGTCGGTTTGTTCGCGGCTTATTATGCCCCAACTTGGCCGCTCGCGTCCCAGAGCACGTTATCGGCGAGCGCGATTAGCACCTGCTGACAACGAACGATATCGGCGTGGGGCACATATTCGTTGGGCTTGTGCGCGAGCGCGAGCGACCCGGGACCGTAGCTCATGCAATTGCGGTTACCTGTCTTGCCGGCAATGACGGCGGTGTCGGTGTAGCCGGTAAAGAAGCCGACGGTCGTGTCCGCGTCCGTCACGTCATCGGCGGCACGCTTGAGCGCTGCTAGAAGGGGAGAGCTCGGGTCGCGCTCGATGGCGGGGCGGTCGCCCGTTACGGTGTAGCTGCCATGGCAACCGGGAACGGCGGCTTCGGCGACGGCGATGGCCTGCTCTACCATGCGCGTCGCGGCGGCCGTATCGGTCGGCGGGGTCAGGCGCATGTCGACCCAGACTTTGGCGCGGTCGGGTACGACGTAGGGGCGATATCCGCCCTCGATTTGGCCAAACGTGATGGTCGAAGGCCCCAGCTCATCGTGCGCGGGCAACGCCATAAACGCGCGACGGAGCGAACACACGACCTCGGCCATGGCAGCGACGGCATCCGCGCCCTTCCAGGGCTGGCTCGCATGCGCCGTCACGCCAGTCATTTCAATCTCGAATCACGTACGCCCCTTGTGCGCCACCTGGATCTGTCCGTCGGTGGGCTCGGTGTCCAGCACCCATTCACGCGAGCCGACCCAGCCAGCATCGATCGTGGCCTCTGAGCCGCGCATAAAGTCCTCCTCGTCGACCGAGCAAATGAGTGAGAAGCCACGGCGGGGCAGCTTGCCTTCTGCCGCCACGCGCTCGAGCGTATGGACCAGTGCGGCAATGGCGCAGGCCAGGCCACCCTTCATATCGCAGGCACCGCGGCCATAGAGTTTATCGTTGCGCACGATCGCTCCGAGCGGCGGAATGTCCGCGTCCCAGCCATCGCCCAGTGTAACGGTATCCATATGGCAGATATAGACGAGCCGTGGCTCGTCGCTCAGTCCCGGCACGGTGACCATAAGGTTGCGGCGCCCGGGCAGCACCTCGAGTTCCTCAACCTGCACGGCATCGAGTACCGGATGGCTCAGCTGCGCCAACCGTTCCTCAACCAACGCTTTGATATGGCGTTCAATCTCGCCCTCATACGCACCTGGGTCGGAACTGTCGATCCGCACGAGCCCTTGCGTAAGCCGCCAAGCAAAATCTGTATCAACCATAGGCACCTCACAGATAGTTAGGTCAACATACAGATTGTATGCCAAGAAGCGGCTCGGTGCATTTAATGGAGGGCTCACAAAAACGGGGACGCCTCTCGTGCGAAAGGCGCCCCCGCGGGCATTCAATGTCAGCGACGGGCAGGCCACATGGGGAACTGCCCGTCAGATCAGCCGGCGCTATTTGATCACGCGCACGCGATACATCGACGGAATCTGCTTGAGCGCCTCGATGGTGCTGCTGTCCAGGTGCTCGTCGGTGTCGAACATGGTGTAGGCGTTCTCTCCGGCGGACTCGTTGGTCATACGCTGCACGTTGGCGTTGTCCTTGGCCAGGATGGCCGTGATCTGGCCGATCATGTTGGGCACGTTGGCATGCAGGCAGGCAATGCGGCTTGCAGCGCGCGCCTTGCCCATGTTGCAAGCGGGGTAGTTGACACTGTGGGCGATGTTACCGTTCTCCAGATAATCCTTGAGCTCGCTGATGGCCATGTCTGCGCAGTTGGCTTCAGCCTCGCCGGTGCCGGCGCCCGAGTGCGTGGTGATAAACGTATTGGGCATCTTGACGGTCTTGGGCGTGGCGAAGTCGCAGCTAAACCAGCTCAGCTTGCCCTCGCGCAGGGCGGCGTCGACGGCGTCCTCGTCAATGATGGTATCGCGCGCGTAGTTGATGAGGACGGCGCCCGGGGCCAGCAGGTTAATCTGCTGGGTGCTGATCATGCCGATGGTGTCTGCCTTGCTGGGCACGTGCACGGTAAGGTAGTCGCAGCCGCGGCAGAGATCCTCGAGCGTGCCCACGCGCTGCACCTCGCGGCTCAGCACCCACGCGTGCTCAACGGAAATGAACGGGTCGTAGCCGTAGACGTCCATGCCCAGGTCGACGCAGGCGTTGGCGATTTTGGAGCCCACGTTGCCCAGACCGATGACGCCGATGCGCTTGCCCTTGAGCTCGCGGCCCACAAAGGCCTTCTTGGCCTTCTCGGCATCGACCTGAATCTCGGGGTCGTCGGCGTTGTCGCGCACCCAGTTCATCGATTGCACCACGCCGCGGCTCGAGAGCACCAGCATGCCCAGGACGAGCTCCTTGACGGCGTTGCTGTTGGCACCGGGGGAGTTAAAGACAACGACGCCCTTCTTGGCGTATTCCTCGACTGGGATGTTGTTGACGCCGGCGCCGCAGCGGGCGATGGCGCGGATGCCCTCGGGCAGCTCGCAGCCGTGCAGATCGGTGGAGCGCATCAGGATGGCGTCGGCCTCCTCGGCGGTGCTCACAAACTCGTAGCCCTCGCCAAACTCGACCTTGCCGTCTTTGGTAATGTCGTCGATGGTCTTAATCTTGCGCATGAAAAAACTCCTTAGCAGGTTTTGATCTAAACAGGGTGGTTTGAAGTGGCTGGTCGGCCCGCGCGTTGCGGGCTAGTTAGATCGCGGACTCAAACTATGCTGCGCTTCGAAGTCCTTCATGTACGAGGCCAGTGCCTGCGTGTCTTCCATGGTCACGGCGTTGTAGACGCTCGCGCGCATGCCGCCCACCAGGCGATGGCCCTTGACGTTTTGAATCTGGTGCTTGGCCGCGCCTGCGACAAAGGCCGCGTCGAGTTCGGCGTCGCCGGTGCGGAAGGTGACGTTGGCGATGGAGCGGCTGTCGGCCTGCGCGGTGCCATGGAACAGCTCGCTGTGCTCGAGCAGGTCGTAGAGCAGGTTGGCCTTGGCCCAGTTGCGTTCGGCCATGGCGGCGAGTCCGCCGGTCTGCTCCACCCAATGGAACACCTTGCCGCACACGTAGATGCCAAAGGTGTTGGGCGTGTTGAGCATGGAGCCCTTGGCGGCCTGGGTCTTAAGGTCCAGGTACTGCGGCGTCTGCGCAAAGGCGGGGCCATCTGTGATGAGGTCGTCGCGCACGATGACCACGGTCACGCCCGCGGCGCCGGCGTTTTTCTGCGCGCCGGCGTAGATGAGCCCGTAGCGCTCAACGTCGAGCGGCTGCGACAAAAAGCAGCTCGAGACATCGGCGACCAGCGGCACGTCGCCGCAATCGGGCAGCTCGTGGTACATGGTGCCAAAGATGGTGTTGTTCTGGCAGATGTAGACGTAGTCGAGCCCGTCGCCCGCGGCCTCGGCGGCAATGCGCGCGTTGATGTCGGCCATACTGGGAATGCGGTCGAAGTTGGTGTCCTCGGAGCTCGCGAGTAGCATGGCCTCGCCGTACTTGGCGGCCTCCTTGTATGCCTTGTTGGCAAAGTTGCCGGTCACGACGTAGCCGGCGCGGCCGCGGCGCATGAGATTCATGGGAATGCCCGCAAACTGCAGCGTGGCGCCGCCCTGCAAAAACAGGACACGGTAGTTGTCGGGGATGCTCAGCAGGCGGCGCAGGGTTGCCTCGGCGTCGTCGATGATCTGCTGGTACATGCTAGATCGATGGCTCATCTCGAGCACGGACATGCCGCAACCGCGGTAGTCCATCATCTCGTCGGCGATCTCGGCGAGCACGCTTGTGGGCAGTGCGGCCGGGCCAGCTGAGAAGTTGTGCACACGTGCCATCTTCTAGTCCCCCTTGTAGTCGTTTGAACGTTCGGGATACTTTAGCACAGTGGAGCGCCGGGCGCGACCGCATCACGGTAAAACTCGAGTGCGCCGCTATGATTTACAGGATGGTTACATGAGGGGGTGTTGCTTTACTCCTCATGCAAATCTAAATCTGCGAGCGAAGGCATGGGGTTCTCTAGGCGTTTGATCTCTTCGTTGCAAATTAGCTACCCCATGGCCACTACGACGCCAGCGTGGCGATGACGGCTTCGTCGCCGGCATATATGAGGGTGTTGCCGTCGGGAATGATCGTTTGGCCGTCGCGCTTGAGCATCACGACGATAAAGGGGTGCTTGCCCTGCGGCACGTCGCGCAGGCGCTGGCCGGCCAGGCGACCGTGGGATGTCACGGTGACCTCGCGTAGCGTAACCTCGGCACGCTCTTCAAACGTCGGCGCGGCCATCACCAGCAGGTCACCTTCATCGATGACGGTATCGCCGTTGGGCAGCACCGGGTGCGCCCCGTCGCGCAGCACCAGGACCACGAGCATGTCTGTGGCGCTGCCAATGTCCGCGAGCGAGCGTCCGGCAAACGGATGTCCAGCGCCCACCTTGAGCTTTACAAACGACATGCCGTCCTCGTCGCGGTAGTCGTTAAAGGTGCGGCGCACGTCGCCGGTCGCATCGATCATATCGAGCTTCTTCGCCACCGCCGGCAGCAGCGAGCCCTGCACCACAATGCTCGACACGGCAATCACAAACACCAGGTCAAACAGGTCGTGTCCGCCGGGAACGCCGGCCACCACGGCAAAGAGACTAAAGACGACCGAAGCTGCTCCGCGCAGGCCCGCCCAGCTTACGAGCGCGACCTGGCGGGGGTTCGTCCTAAACGGCGCCAGCAGCATGCCTACGGCGATGGGGCGGCTCACAAAGAGCATAAACGCCATGAGCGCCAGGCCCGGTAGCAGCATTTGCGGCAGGCGTGCGGGTGTAACGAGCAGGCCCAGCAAAAAGAAGATGGTCATCTCTGCCATCTCGGTGAGGGTGTCAAAGAAGTGCGCCATCTCGACTTTGCCGGTGATGTCGCTGGCACCCAGCACAATGCCGGCCAGGTATACAGCCAAAAAGCCGTTGCCGCCCAGATAGCTTGGTAGCGCGTAGGCAACGATCGCCACGGCGAACAAAAAGATGGTCTGCGCGCCCTCGGCCGTTGCGTGCGCGCGTTCAATCAGGCGGCCCGCCGCCCAGCCGATGGCGAGGCCCAGGCCCACGCCCAAGATAATCTGCTTGGCCAGCAGTGCGGGAATGTTGATGTCGCCGCCGGCCGCGAGTGTGGCGAGCACGGCGGTGAGCATATAGGCGACGGGATCGTTGGAGCCCGATTCGACCTCGAGCAGCGAGTCGGTGCCGCCCCTCAGCGACAGGCTGTGCTCACGCAGTACGCTAAAGACGCTCGCCGCGTCGGTGGATGCCACGACCGATCCCAGCAGCAGGCCGCCGATCCAGTCGAACCCCAGCGCGAAGTGGGCGAACACGCCGGTGATGCCGGCAGTGATGACGACGCCGAGCGTGCTCAGCAGCACCGCCGGCGCAGCGACGGGCTTGGCGCGGTCGATATTGGTGTTAAAGCCGCCGTAGAACATGATGAACAGCAGCGCCGTGCTGCAGACGGTTTCGGTAAGCGCGTAGTCGCTAAAATCGATGTGCGCCGGGCCGTTGACGCCCAACAGCATGCCCAGCGCGATAAAGATGAGCAGGGTGGGGAAGGGGAGTTTTTTGCCGACGGGTTTGATGGTCAGGCACAAAATGATGACGAGGCCGATAAAAAGAAGGATCTGGTTCATGGATGGTGTCCGCTCCTGGGTGGTTGGCGTGGCACGGTCAGTTGTCTGCGGTTATTTGTACCCAAAGATGGTGGGTTTATGGGGTTGGATTGCAGGCGTGCGCGATATCGTCATAGACGGCTGCCGTCTTTGCCTCTGCTCGGAAACCCTTTCCAGCTTTATTGCAACGGAGTACAATGGGTAACATTTAAGTTCAACTTGAAGTTTTAGTTGCGGCGCCGGGCTTCGGCCGCAATGCAAGGAGAGGCGTACCATGGCGATCTATGTGACATCTGATGCTCACGGGCACGTGCGTGCGCTTGACGAGGCCCTGTCTAAGATCTCGTTGACGTCCGACGACACGCTGTACGTGCTGGGCGACATGATCGATCGCGGGCCCGATCCGGTCGGCGTTATTAAGCTCGTGCGCTCGCTGCCCAACGCCCACGTGCTCAAGGGTAATCACGAGCAGATCATGCTCGATGCCATCATTGGTCAGGATCCGCTCGATGCCGAGACCTGGGATATCAACGGTGGCTGGACGACGCGCGAGCAGCTCAACGACATGGAATTTGAGGCATATGAGGAGCTCGTGCGATGGATGGCCGCGCTGCCGCTCTACGCGGTGGTCGAGACCGAGGAGCGCCCGTATCTGCTGGTACATGCCGGTATTGAGACCGAGGCGGCGCAGGCGTTTTTGCTTGAGCATGGCGTCGATTGTGCCGATGGCGTTGGAGCGGTGGGTGCCGATCGCGAGCTGCTGCAGCAGATGCTCGCAGTGCAGTCGTCCGATGACCTGCTGTGGATTCGTCATGGCTATTGGGATGCGTCGACCGGGCTGCTTTCTGCCGAGGGCAAGGGCCCGGTCGTGGTGAGCGGTCACACGCCCACGGTATCGCTTGGGCGCTATTGCGAGGTCGGTGGTCTGGCGGGGCTCGATGAGGAATCGGGACGCGGGCAGATCGTGCGCTTGGGCGGCGAGGACACTGCTGGTGTGCCCGATCGCATCGACATCGACTGCGCCGCCGCCACCGGCTCCGAGTTCGGCCGCGTGGGCATCCTGCGGCTCGATGATGGGGCTGAGTTCTACGCGAACATCAACCCGGGCGAATAATCGGTGCAAGGGGTAGCTAATATGGGAAGGGTTTTTTGACTACTTTTGCCCTTCTGCCCGCAAATTGATTTTTCAGGGACGGGGATTAAATAATCATTTGGCTGCCCGCTGGCTAAGTGAGTAGACTTTTTTGGAAATGCCGAGCACCCAACATATTTGCCTCAATAAAACCGCTGGTCACGGACTTGTGCTTTGTCGGTGTGGTCCGGGATTCGGTAAAAGTCTACTCACTTAGTTTTGCGTGTCCGCAACGAGACTCCAGCCGGGGTGATTCCACCGCAAATTAGCTTCTCCCATCGCCGCAATTAGGCGCCGTACGGATTCCGGTCCCTCTCTATGCGTTGGCGGATGTGGGCGTACTCGATAATCAACAGTACCAGCAGTAGGGCCATGATGGCCAGGTAGCTCACGACGGCGCCCATCAGGCCGAGCAGATTGATCAGAATCACCGGGAGCACCACGCTCACGGCAAAGCAGATCAGGTAGATCTTGGTGACGTCGCCGGCATGGCGCAGCACCGTGATGATGGCGTAGATAAAGTCGATGGCCGCGGTGACGCCGCCGGCGACGACCATCAGCAGCGCCAATGTGCGGTAGCGCTCAAAGTTGAGGCCGTACATATAGCTCATGAGGGGAATACCGGGACCTGCCATAAATGCGGCGCACACGCCGGTGATGACCACGATCAGCGCCATAACGGCAACAATAATCAGGTCAAAGCGACGACGCTTGCGAGGATTAGCCCAAATGCTCGACAAGCGCAGGAGCTGCGGTTTATAGACAAATCCAATGCTCAACAGAATAGCCTGAGCTGGAAAAAACAGGGCATTAAAGTACAGCTGGTATTTGTAGGCCAGTGTTCCTTCCATCACAAACTTGGGCATGCTCTCGATAAGATTGAACAGGAATAGCGCGCCAAAGAGTGGGGCGCACTGGACAAACAGGTGGCCGACCTCGCGCAGGCTTACGCGGCGCGATTTTTCGGTCTCGAGCAGGGCGAGCGGCGCGGTGACCAGCACGAGCGAGGCGATCGCGGCGATGCCCATGGCCATGGCCGCGATGGGCATGCTACGCGTGAAGAACAGCGCCACGCTGAAGACCGCGATGACGCCGACGGAGCGTAGCGTTTGACTCATTCCAGCCAAGTAGAGCTTGTCGGCCTGCTGCAGGCGGCCTTCGTACACGTCGGCGACGCCGTCGATGACCTTATACAGGTAGACGCCCAGGCCGATCGTCGCCATCTGCGCGTCATAGCCGCGGGCGCTGCTATACATGAGGCCGCAGCCTAGGGCGAGCGCTCCGCAGATCCAACGATTGAGCTGGTAGGAGGCGAAGGACGTCTTTTCGTCGATGTCCGAGACCTGGAAATTGCGCACGCCGTAGTTGCATGCGATCATGATGAGCGTGCCGGTGACAAAGGCGATGGAGAACTTGCCGGCTTCTTCGGCGCCCACGAGCTGTGTGGACACGATGGTGAGCAGCGGAAACGCCAAGCCCCACACGGCGGTGCCGAGAGCGTTCCAAAGGTAATCGCGGCGGGTGGCGTGCTCCTCGTATTCCGCTTCCTGCATGGAGAAGCCGCCGCCGTAGACGGCACCGAGCAGACGGTTCCACCAAGCGTTGACCATGCGGCGGACGGGGCCGGGCTTGCGATCGCGTTCGCGCCGGCGACGTGTGGCTTGGCTGCTATCGGGCCCGCCGGCGTTGCGCTGACTCAGCTCTTGGATGCGTGCGAGTTCCTCGGCAGTGTGCGAGGCAGGGAAGAGGCCGTTCTCGATGCGGCCGCCCTGGGCCTTCGCGGCGCCGTCTCTCGATGCAGCGGGGTTGGAGACGCCGTTGCGGCGGGCGATGGCGCGGCGAATGCTATCGAGGGGCGTGATGCTCAAAGCGGAGTCCTTTCTATTGCTGCGCTTTAGTATAGACGCGACGGTGTTCGTTCGTGTTTTTGAACGGATTGTTCAATAATTTCGGCGGGCGGCTGTAATTAGTCGGTAAACGTGCGGTATCCTGTTGAAGTTTTGTGACACCCCCGATGCCGCCCACGCGGTACCAAGGAGCTTCTACCTATGGACGTCGCCGCATTCTTACTGGCTCTTGTGCCGATTATTTGGCTGGTCGTGATGCTGCTGTGCTTTAAATGGCCAGCTTGGAAGGCCGCTATCGGATCGTTTGTCCTTTCGTGCTTGCTTGCCTTCGCATGGTGGCACCTGCCGGCAGCGCAGATCGCGACCGCCTCGCTCGAAGGTTTTTTGATGGCTCTGTGGCCCATCGTCCTGGTGATCATCGCCGCGGTGTTCACGTATAACCTGTGCGTTCGTACGGGCGCCATGGACGTGATCGGCAGCATGATCACCTCCATCAGCAGCGACCGCCGTCTGCTGGCGCTGCTCGTGGCTTGGTGCTTCGGTGGCTTTATGGAGGGCATGGCCGGCTTCGGTACCGCTGTCGCCATTCCCGCCGGCATGCTCGCGGGCCTGGGCTTTGAGGCCGTGCCTGCCGTGCTCATCTGCCTGCTGGCCAACGGCGTGCCCACGCCCTACGGCTCCATCGGCATCCCCACGGTGTCCGTTGCCGACCTGGTGGGTTTGGATTCCCTTCACCTAGCGACCGTTCAGCTGGTGCAGCTCGCACCGTTCTTTGTGGTGATGCCGCTATTTATTGTGCTGGTTGCGGGCCGTGTTGCCGATGACCAGGGCAATGCCGCGAGTGTGGGCGAGCGTCTGCACGGTGTTGCCGGCGTGGCGTTGCTCTCCGGCGTGTCGTTTGTCGGCGCGGCTCTGGTCGTTGCCATGTTTGTGGGCCCCGAGCTGGCCGTGGTCGTAGGATCCATCGTTTCGCTCGCGCTGACAGCTGCACTTGCCATGCGTGCCGAGAAGTCGGGGCATCTGGACGCACGCTTTCACATGAATATCGAGGCGGGGGAGAAGCTCACCGTTAAGTCGGCGCTTTCGGCCTGGTCGTGCTTCATCCTGATCTTTGTGTTGCTGCTGGGCACGTCTAATCTGATGCCCGCTGTACATGCTGCGCTCGCACCGTTTGCGAGCCATGTGCAGGTGTATTGCGGTGAGAATCCCGGTATGCTTACGTTTTCGTGGATCAACACGCCAGGCGTCTGGATTTTCCTGGCGGCGTTTGTCGGCGGTGCCATTCAGGGCGCTTCGCCGCGCATGATGGGCGAGGTGCTGGCCGCGACTGTGAAGCAGATGATGCCGACGGTTATCACCATGCTTTCGGTGCTGGGCTGCGCCAAGGTGATGGGCTATGCCGGCATGATTTCGTCGATCAGCGCATTTTGCATTGCGGTCGCCGGCGGTCTCTACCCGATTCTGGCTCCGTGGATCGGCGCAGTCGGTGCGTTCGTGACCGGCTCGGGCACGTCCTCGGGCATGCTGTTTGGTCCCATTCAGAGCCAGGCCGCCACTGCGCTGGGTGTGAGCGACTACTGGATGGTCGCATTGAACGCCCTGGGCGTCGCCGCTGGTAAGATGATCTCGCCGCAGACCCTCGCCATTGGTCTTGCCGCCGTGCACGTGCGCGGTAAGGATGCCGAACTCCTGGGCGCGGTGCTGCCCTACGCTGCCGGCATGCTGGTCCTGATGAGCGCCATAGCCATGCTCGGCCAAAACCTGCCGCTGTAGTCGGCACTTAGGGACGTTCCTTATGTGCCGGCACTTTGGGAACGTCCCTAAGTGCCGGCATCCGGGGGCGCTCCTTGAATGTTGCCTGTTCAAGAGTGTTCCCAATGACTAGGCGTTTAAAAACGTCCCCAATGACTAGGCCGCTTGCCTGCGATTTTTGACCGTTGGGCGGGCTTGCCGCCCTTGCCGCAAAAACGTTTTTGCATATCGGGTACAACGGGCTTTACGTGAGTAAAGTGCGCGTCGCGTCCACGTGTCGCGTTTTTAAAGGAGGCCCCATGCCTGGTGTTACCCCTGCAGAAGTTCTGTCCAACTTTGGTATTACGCTCGTTGAAGATCCCGCCGAGAATCAACCCCGTCTGCTGGTGGACCTGCCGGCGGCAGAGCTTGTCGAGCACGCTATTCGTCGCAAAGAGGGCCGTATGGCTTCTAATGGCGCGCTCGTGATCGAGACGGGGGAGCGCACTGGTCGTTCGCCCAACGATCGTTTTATCGTTGACACCCCCGATGTTCACGACAAGATCGCCTGGGGTGCGGTCAACCGCCCACTGTCCGTCGAGAGCTATGAGGCCATCAAGGCCGGCATCGTCGACTATCTCAACGAGCGCGACGTGTTCGTCACGCGCGGCATGGCGGGCGCTGACCGCAACCACACGCGTCGCCTGCTTGTTGCCTGCGAGCGTGCCAGCCAGGCACTCTTCATTAAGCAAATGCTCGCCCGTCCGCTCGCCCGCGAAATCGCGCGCACCGGCGAGCCCGACTTCTGCGTGCTCGCAGCGCCCGGTTACCAGTGCGATCCTGCCATCAAGGGCCTCAACTCCAGCGCCGCCGTGGTCATCAACTTCCAGGAACGCGTGATTCTGGTCGCCGGCACCGGCTACTCCGGCGAGATTAAAAAGTCGATCTTTAGCGTCATGAACTATCTGCTGCCCGTCGAGGATGACGTGCTGCCCATGCACTGCTCGGCCAGCATGGATCCCGTCACGCACGAGACTGCCGTGTTCTTTGGCCTGTCCGGCACGGGCAAGACCACGCTTTCTGCCAACCCCACGCGCCTGCTGATCGGCGACGACGAGCACGGCTGGTCCGACATGGGCATCTTCAACATCGAGGGTGGCTGCTACGCAAAATGCGAGGGCCTGGACGCCTTCCACGAGCCCGAGATCTTCAACGCCGTCCGTTTTGGCGCCATTTGCGAAAACGTGGTGCTCGACGAGAACCGCAAGCCCAACTACGACGACATCTCGATCACGCACAACACGCGCGTGGCCTATCCCGTGGAGCACATTCCTAACGCGTGGACTAAGGGCATGGGCACCACTCCGAGTGTCGTGCTGTTCCTGACTTGCGACGCTTTTGGCGTGCTGCCGCCCATCTCGCGCCTGACGGCCGACGCCGCCATGTACCACTTTGTGACGGGCTTTACGGCTAAGATTCCCGGCACCGAGGTCGGCGTCACCGAGCCCACGCCCACGTTCTCTTCGCTGTTCGGCGAGCCGTTTATGCCGCTCGACCCCATGGTTTACGCCAAGATGCTTGGCGAGCGCATTGCCGACGGCCGCACGCGCGTGTACCTGGTCAACACCGGCTGGATCGGCGGCGGCTACGGCGTGGGCCATCGCATCGAGCTTGCCTACACGCGCTCGCTGGTCGCGCGCGCCCTCGACGGCACCATCGAGGACAGCGAGTTCGTGCACGACGACATCTTTAACGTCGACATTCCCACGACGTGCCACGGCGTGCCCGATGGCATCCTGGTGCCGCGCCAATACTGGCAGAGCACCGCGCGCTATGACGAGGCCGCGGACAACCTGGCGGTGATGTTCGAGGAGAACTTCGAGAAGAAGTACTCGCACCTGCCCGAGTCCGTCAAAGCCGCCGGCCCGCACGCCCAGGTGTCCGCCGAGGCCCGTCATCACGGCCGCGGCCTGCTGGGACTCCGCCACTAGCTTCGCCGTGAGTCCATATCCACCACAAAGGGGACAGGCAACTTTGTGGTGGTTTTGCTCGTGTGGATGACTCGGGTTACAATACGCCTGACATATCGTCCCCTTCTCCGGATGGGGACAGCGCAAGCGTTCTTGTGACGGCACCGTAGGACTTTGAAGGTGGCCGTTGTAAGGGCGCTTTTTGTTTAGGCGCCCTCACTCGGGCGCGCACAATGAAGGGAGAGCGTATGAAGAGCTTTATTGCCGAGGATTCATTCTGGGAGCTGTTTCCGCAGGCAGCGGTCGGTGTTGTGGTCGTGGAGGGCATGAAGCCCACGGCTCAGATTCCTCAAGAGGACGTGGATGCGATTGCGGCGTTGCTCGACCGCGCCAATATCGATGCGGAGCGTCATCTGACCAGCGACACTATCAGCGAGAACGCACCGGTCAAGGCATGGCGCGAGGCCTATCGTCTGTTCAAGACCAAGAAAGGCGCGCGCTGCTCGATCGAGAACTTGCTCAAACGCGTGCTCAAAGGCAAGCCGGTGGGCCACATTACGCCCGCGGTGGATATTTACAATACGGTGTCGCTGACCTACGCGCTGCCCGTGGGAGGTGAGGATCTGCATGCGATCGAGGGAGACCTTCGCTTGAAGGTGACCGACGGTGGCGATGCGTTCTTGCCGCTTGGCGAGGAGGCGGACGATCCGACGCTGCCCGGCGAGCTCGCCTACATCGACGATGCGGGCGCTGTGTGCCGCTGCTGGAACTGGCGCGACGGCGTTCGCACGGCGCTGTCCGATAATTCGGCCGATGCGTTCCTGGCGATTGAGTGCGTGGAGTCCGAGCGGATGGGGGATTGCCAGGCTGCGATCGATCGCTTAGCCGAGCTGCTTGAGCGCTATCTGGGAGCGACGGTTGTCATTAAGACGCTTGTGACCCGCGACAATCCTTGCATGGAGCTGTAGCGGCGTCTAGAACCTATTGATGCCCCAAACCACCACAAAGGTGCCTGTCCTCTTTGTGGTGGTTTTTATGTTGATGGGTTAACAAATAGGGCGTGCAGGGCTGCCGGCCGTTAAGTACGGCTAAGATGTTTACCCGTTAGCATTATGCAAGCGAAAGGCGGTCGTCTCCCATGCAGCAGAGCGACGAGACACGTTTCGAGGACTTTGTCGGACTGATCAGCGGACTCTACAAGGAGATCCAGCGCATTAAGACGTCTGAGGGCGCAAGGCTGGGTCTCAAGGGCTCCGACGTTATGTGCCTGTACTATCTTGAGCGCAGCAAGGACGGCCTGACTGGCGCCGACCTGGCTCGCATGGCAGGCGTGACCCGCGCCGCCGTCTCGCGTACGCTGGCGCATCTGGAGGAGGGTGGCTACGTCGAGGTCGATGATTCGGGCGATGCCGCCGTTAAGTATCGTGCTCCGGTGCGCCTGACCGCTCTGGGCGGCGAGAGCATGAGCGAGGCGGACCGCATCATTCGCGAGGTGCTCGATACCACCGGTAAGGCTATGGGTGTGGAGCAGCGCGAGCAGATGTATGCGTCGCTGCGCACGATTCTCAACACCCTGCGCGAGATCTAAGGCCGCCAAGGCATTTGCTTCCAATTAACAACTGCATAGTCCCGTTTGAGTGCGTATGCCGTGCCGGGGCATTGCTGTCAAAATTCCCCGCGAGAGGTCCGCGAAAGAAAGGATTCGCTATGTCCATTCGTATTATTACCGATTCCGCGAGCGATATGTCGCCGGCTGAGCACCCCGCTCTGCGTGTTCTGCCGCTGTCCGTCACCTTTGGCACCGATGTGTACATGGATGGCGTCGACATCGATCACCAGCGCTTTTACGAGATGCTCGTGGAGCGCGATGAGCTGCCCAAGACCGGCCAGGTCAACCCGTACGCGTTTTCGCAGGCTATTGCCGAGGCGCGTGATGCCGGCGATGAGGCTGTGATTATTACCGTGGGCGCTAAGCTTTCGGGCACCAATCAGAGTGCCCGTACCGCACTTGCCGAGGCGCCGGGCGGCGACGTGTACGTGGTGGATAGCAACAACGTCACTCTGGGTGAGCGTGTCCTGGTCGAGTATGCCCTGCGCCTGGTGGACGAGGGCCGTAGTGCGGCCCAGATCGCGGCGGCCGTCGAGGCCGTCCGTGACCGCGTGGTCGTCATCGGCCTGCTCGAGACGCTGGAGTACCTGGTTCGCGGCGGTCGTCTATCTGCTGCGGCCGGCGCCGTGGGCACGCTGCTCAACGTGAAGCCCGTGGTGGCCGTCGAGGACGGCCTTATCGTGCAGTTGGGCAAGGCGCGCGGTTCCAAGAACGGCCGCAACCTGCTGAACCAAAAGGTCGAAAAGTCAGGCGGCATCGACTTTTCCATGCCGCTGGCGCTGGGCTATACGGGCCTTTCGGATGCGGTGCTCAAGAAGTATGTCGAGGACAGCGCGGCACTGTGGGCTGGCCACACCGAGGGCGAGTTGCCCGTTCACACCATCGGCGCCACCATCGGCACCCACGTAGGCCCCGGCGCCGTCGCCGTAGCCTTCTTCCAGCCCGCCAACTAACCGACCTGCCATAAACCACCACAAAGGGGACAGGCACCTTTGTGGTGGTTTATGCTTTTCCGGGTGGAAGGGAGCGAGCAATGGCGTCTGAGGGCTTTTTTGAACGGGTGTACGAGGTGGTCGAGCAGATCCCCGAGGGGATGGTCGCCACGTATGGCCAGGTGGCGCTGCTTGCCGGTCGTCCACGAAGTGCGCGGTACGTGGGGTATGCCCTGCATAGTAATCCGCGCCCCGGCGAGATTCCCTGTCACCGCGTGGTGTTTGCCGACGGGCACATATGCGAGGGCTTCGCTTTTGGCGGTCCCGATGCTCAACGTGAGCTTTTGCTAGGGGAAGGTGTGGCGTTTAAGGACGACATGCACGTCGACTTGGCCGCCTGTCGCTGGCCTGCCGGGCTCTAGCGGTTCTGCCGTGGCGAAAACCACCACAAAGGCGCCTGTCCCCTTTGTGGTGGTTTTACGCTGTAGGTTTACCAGAGCTAACTTATGGAGAAGGTGTGGTGGCGTACTTTGCCGTCAGAAAGTAAACCACGGTGAACTATATTGGTTTCAGCAACGGAGCAGGCAATAGGCGATGAAAAAGCCTGCCCTGTTGAGTTTGATTCGCATTCCTCCCCTCTGTGCGATTCAACGGTGTACTTCGGGAACAGGCCCGCTGGCAACTAGCTGCCGGCGGGCCTGTTCCTGTTTGTCGAGGGGGTGCGATGGACGGAGCCGAAGCGGTCCGGCTCCAAAAAAGGCGGACGCCGTAGCGCCCGCCCTAAAGCAATCGAAAACTCAAGCCAGCAAATCGGTCTAGTACACCATGCCCATGGCGTCCTGAACCTCTGCCAGGGTCTGCTCGGCGATCTCGTTGGCGCGACGGTTGCCCTCGTGCAGCACGTCCTTCACGTAATCCAGATCGTTCTCGTAGCGCTGGCGACGCTCGCGGATAGGTGCGAAGTACTCGTTGACGACCTCGGTCACGTACTTCTTGAGCTGGCCGGAGCCGCCCATGCCGATCTCCTCGGCAATCTCGACCTCGGAGCGACCGGTGCAGATGGCGGCTGTCGAAAGCAGCCCAGACACGCCGGGGCGGTTCTCGGGATCGAACGTGATCATGCGCTCAGAGTCGGTCTGGCTTTTCTTGATGCGCTTGGCCGTCTCCTCAGCGGTCATCGAGATGTTGATGGCGTTGCCGTAGCTCTTGCTCATCTTGCGACCGTCAAGGCCGGGCAGTAGCGGGGTCTCGGACAGCAGCGCGTCGACTTCGGGGAACACCTTGCCGTAACGGTTGTTAAAGCGGCGGGCGATGGTGCGGGTAAGCTCGATGTGCGGCAGCTGGTCGCGACCGACGGGTACCACGTTGCCCTTGCAGAACAGGATGTCGCAGGCTTGATGTACCGGGTAGGTGAGCAGAAGGCCGGTGAGCTCGTGGCCCGAGGCCTCCATCTCGGCCTTAACCGTGGGGTTGCGCGCCAGCTCGGCCTCGGAGACCAGCGACAGGAACGGCAGCATGAGCTGGTTGGCTGCGGGCACGGCGGAGTGCGCGTAGATCATGGTCTTGTCGGGGTCGATGCCGCAGGCAAGGTAGTCCATGACCATGTTGTACACGTTGTCCTGGATGTGCTCGGTGGTGTCGCGGTCGGTGATGACCTGGTAGTCGGCGATGAGTACGTTGGTCCTGGCGCCCATGTTCTGCAGCTCCACGCGGCCCTTGAGGGTGCCAAAGTAGTGACCCAGGTGCAGACGGCCGGTGGGGCGGTCGCCGGTAAGCATGGTGAACTTCTCGGGCGTCTTGGCCAGGCCCTCGCGAATGGCGTTGCTCTTTTGCAGCGCGACTTCGTAGCTGTTCTCGTTTGGCATGATTGCTCCTAACGTTCGTTCGCAGGTTTTGATGATAGCGTGTTTATTGAGAGGGGTGGGCGTGAGTGGGTGAGGGACTGCCAGGGGCCGGCTTTCAAGTCCGCCGCGGCGTTCGCGCGAACGGCTGCCAACGCCTTGGCACATCCTCGGCAGCTTGCCCTAGAGCTTGTGGTGGCGCTCTTCTTTGCGCTCCTCGGCTGCCTGCTCCTCCTGCTTAAAAGCGGGGTCGTCGGGGGTGACCAGCTCATCTTCGTGCGTGCGCTTGTTGTAATGGTGGCGCAGCACGGGTTCAAACAGGTGTAGGTGCTTGGCGAAGGCAGCCGAGCCAATGGCGAGCACGGTAAAAATGAGCACGCGCATGGGCACCTCGACCTGATTGATGGCGGCGGCGCCGGCCGAAAGCATGATGCACCAGGCATAGATGAGCAGCACGGCCTGTTTTTGGTTGTAGCCTTCTTGGATCAGGCGGTGGTGGATGTGGCCCTTGTCGGCCTGCCCGATGCTAATGTGGGCGCGCTTGCGGCGCACAATGGCGCTAAACGTGTCGATGATGGGCACGCCGGCAACGATGAGCGGGATGATAAGCGAGGTGAGTGCGGCGGTGCGGCTCACGTTGAGCAGCGAGATGGAGCCCAGTGCAAAGCCCAGAAGCAGCGACCCCGAGTCGCCCAAGAAGATGCTTGCGGGGTTGAAGTTGTAGCGCAAAAAGGCCAGACAGGCGCCAAAGAGGGCAATGGAGAGCGCGGCGGCGTCGATGCGGCCCGAGAGAACGGCCATCGAAAACATGGTGAACGACGCGATGCCGCAGATGCCCGTGGCCAAGCCGTCGAGGCCGTCGATGAGGTTAATGATGTTGGTGAATGCCACCAGATAGATTACGGTGATGGGGTAGGCGAGCCATCCGAGCATGATCTCGCCGGGGGCAAACGGGTTGACGATGACGCCGATTTTTAGGCCGCCGATACAGGCGATAAGCGCGGCGAGGACTTGTCCGGCCAGCTTTTGCTTGGGCGTGAGCTGGAAGACGTCGTCGATAGCGCCGGTCGCAAAGATGACGGTAAAGGAGAGCGCCAGCATGGGATAGCTAATGTGAAGGCGCGGGTGCGGCACCAGGACGGGTGGCCAGCCTAGGTACCAGGTGCCTAGGATTTGCACAATGCAGGCAACGACCAGGCCCAAAAACACCGCCGCTCCGCCCAAACGTGGGATGGGCTTGGTGTTGATGCGGCGCTTAGAAGGATAGTCGACGGCATCGAGCTTAATTGCCAAGCGCTTGACCAGGGGCACCGCGAGGAAGGTCGTGATAAAGGCCGCCGCTGCCACGCATAGGTACGGTATGTAGCTCGGGGATGAAGCCATGAATCTAAAAACCGCCAAGCGTCGAAGGAAAAGGTCAGAAGAACGCCATGCGCAAAGGGCATAGCCGAACCATAATACTCGACCAAGGTGGGTGCATGGAATTGCACGCAGCGATAATCACGCGCTTACCAGATATTGGGATGTTGTCGATGGCTTGTCGGGATGCCGGCGGGGATCCATATGGACTGTAATGGTGATTTTCGGCAAAAGAAAACCACCCCCCACGTTACAAAAATGAACCCACCTAAAACAGGTGGGTGCCCTCATCGACTGTTCCAGCGTCCTTAACAACGAAGGATACCTGTACTAGGTACGACTGTGTGGGCTCCCTAAATAAACGCGACGGTTCACCCAGTTGCTCCGCGGGGGGCGGAATACCTACATCATAAAGCGGCACTTTATCGATTCCAGTCTTGACATTACAAAAATCGTGTCGGACGATTACGGCGCCTTGGGCTCGAGCCGTCTGTGGGGTTGATCCCTTTACGTTTGAGCTGCTGAATCGTTGTTTTGGAGCATGGTTTTATGCCGACGTCGTTGACCGAACTTTTTTCGCCCGCCTGCCATTTGTGTCCGCGCCGTTGCGGTGCGGCGCGCGATGAGGGCGCGCACGGCGTCTGCGGTGCTAACGACACGCTCAAGGTGGCCCGCGCCGCGCTTCATATGTGGGAGGAGCCGCCTATCTCGGGCGAGGCCGGTTCGGGCACGATCTTCTTTAGCGGCTGCTCGCTCAAATGTATCTACTGCCAGAACCACGAGATCTCGACCGGCAATTTTGGCCTTGAGATTTCGCCTGAGCGCCTGGTCGAGATTATGCTGGAACTGCAGGACCAGGGTGCCAACAACATCAATTTGGTGACGGCGACGCACTATGCGCACCTGTTGCCTGCTGCGATTGCCGCGGCACGGGCGCGCGGACTGGTTATCCCAATCGTCTACAACACGAGTGGTTACGAGCGCGCGAGTGCCGTGGCGGCGCTGGGCGACCTGGCCGATGTGTGGCTCACCGACTTTAAATATGCCGATGCCGGGCTTGCGCAGTCGCTCTCCCATATAAAGGATTACCCGCGTGTGGCCGTGTCGGGTCTGGCCCAGATGGCGCGCGAGATCGAGCGCCGCGGGGGAGAGTTGGTGGACGAGGACGGGCTTATGAAGCGTGGCATGATCGTGCGTCACCTGGTGCTTCCGGGGCATGCAGACGATTCGTGTCGCGTGCTGGACCTGGTGTGGCAGACGGTGGGCGACGTGCCGATCTCGGTTATGAACCAGTACACGCCCAATGCGCTCATGCGCGAGCAGGGCGGCGACCTGGCACGCGCCGTGACGCGTGAGGAGTACGAGCAGGTGCTCGACCATGCCGACGACCTGGGTTTTACGACGATGTTCTGGCAAGAGGGCGGCGCGGTAGACGAGAGCTTCACCCCGGCCTTCGACACCACCGGTGTTCTTACCAGCGCAAAGTAGTGCGTTCGTCGATGATTTTTCTGGGACGGGGATAAAAAATCATCGAGAGGATCGCCTGTTCGAAAAGTTGCCAAAATAGCCGCGCCCCAAAAAGACTGGTTATTGGGCGTTGACAGTTGGCGAGCCGTAGGTAAAATATCGACTTGTCCTGGGGACGTAGCTCAGTTGGGAGAGCGCTGCCGTCGCATGGCAGAGGCCGAGGGTTCGACTCCCTTCGTCTCCACCCTTGGATTTGATAAGCCGCTGACATTGTGTCGGCGGCTTTTTTTAAAAGAAAGGGCTATACCATGGCCGAGCTTGAGTCCCAACCATTGTCCGACGAGGAGCGCGCTGAGTTGGAAGAGCTCCGCGCTGAGAAGGCCCGCCGCGAGGCTCGGGAAGAGGCCCGTCGCGAGCGTGAGGAGCTGGCTGCCCTGCGCGCCGAGCGTGCGAAGGCCGAGGAGGTCGCCTCGAACGCCGCATCCGAGCGCAAGCCCGCGCCCGCACCCAAGCCCGCTGCTGCGAAGCCTGCACCTGCCGCGCCCAAACCTCAGCCTAAAAAGGCCGCTCGTCCCAAGTCCGTCGAGCCCAAGCCGAGCCGTGACGAGATGACCTTTGCCCAGCGCATGGTTACCTCCAAGGAACCTACGGGCGAGAACGAGATCCCTGGCATGGCGCCGGCTCAAAAAATCATCATTGTCCTTGCCCTCATCGCGTTTGTCATCTTTATGGGCTACACGATCCTGACCAGCATGGGCCTGCTCTAACCTATTTGCATCGGGCGTTATGTCCGCATCCTCTGCTCTCGTCTAACCCTCAAATTCTGTACCACACATCCGAAAGGTCGCCCCATGGCTTTGACCGACATCTCGCATCCCACCGACATTGCAATGCTCACCGATCTGTACGAGCTCACTATGGCCCAGGGCCTGTGGGAGAGCGGCAAGGCCAATGAGCAGGGTTGTTTTACCGCGTTTTACCGCGACCATCCCTTTGGCAGCGCCTATGCCGTCATGTGCGGCACCGCCGAGCTGCCCGAGCTGGTCGAGAACCTGCGCTTTACGCCCGAGGATATCGACTACCTCGCATCGCTTGAGGCCCCGGCCGGCGGCGCGATGTTTAAGTCCGCATTCCTCGACTATCTGCGCGATTTTCGTGCGCATGTAAACATCGACGCCGTGCCCGAGGGCGAGCTCGTCTTTCCGCGCGAGCCCATGGTGCGCGTCACCGGCCCCGCGCTGGAGTGCCAGCTGCTCGAGACGGCGCTGCTCAACATCGTCGGGTTCCAGACGCTTGTCGCCACCAAGACGGCGCGCGTGGTGCTCGCCGCTGACGGTCGCCCCGTGGCGGAGTTTGGCCTGCGCCGTGCCCAGGGCCCCGATGGCGGCCTAGCTGTTGCGCGCGCGAGCTACGTTGCCGGCTGCTCCTCTACGTCCAATGTGCTCGCCGGCCGCCGCTACGGTATTCCCGTCTTTGGCACGCATGCGCACAGCTGGGTGATGAGCTTCGATTCCGAGCTCGAGGCCTTCCGCGCCTTTGCCAAGTCGAGCCCCAAGAACTGCACGCTGCTCATCGACACCTATGACGTGCGCGAGGGCTGCGCGCATGCCATTACGGTTGCCAAGGAGATGGAGGCGGTGGGCGAGCGCCTGTCGGCTATTCGCATCGACTCCGGCGACCTTGCCAAGCTCTCCAAGTATGTTCGCGGCCGTTTTGATGCCGAGGGCCTGCCCTATGTGGGTATCTCGGTGTCCAACGACCTGGACGAGTACACGATTCAGTCGCTGCTCGACCAGGGCGCGCCCATCGATAGCTTTGGCGTGGGTACTAAGCTCGCGACCTGCTACGACCAGCCGGCGCTGGGCGGCGTGTACAAGCTTTCCGCCCGCCGTGCGAGCGAGGCCGACCCGTGGACGCCGGTGGTCAAGCTCTCCGAGCAGCCCTATAAGCGCACGATCCCGGGCGTACAGCGCGTGCGCCGTTATTACGACGGCTTTGGCGGCCCGGTCTGCGACATGATCTACGACGAGGACCATCTGGCGGGGGAGGGCGCCGCGCGCGGCAATACCCTCGTGGCCGTGAATGATGCCGCCCTGGTGACCGACGTGTCCGAACTTGTGTATCGTGAGCTGTTGGTGCCGATCGTGCGCGACGGCAGTGCGGTGGCTCCGCGTGAGAGCATCCAGGACGCGCGCGAGCGCTGTGTTTGGGCGCTCGATCATCTGGATGCGGCTTTCAAGCGCTTCCTGTATCCGCAGACCTACGTGGTGGGTATGGAACAGGGCCTGGCCCAGGTGCGCGACGAGCTCGTGCGCAAGAATATGGCCGTGGCCTCGGCTTTCCCCTGGGCAAAATGATTCCTTGGGCGGTAGGGGCGAGTCACGCTCCCTTGGCCGCCAGCTCGGCCGTTCGCTGAACAGTTGATTGGTTTGACGTATGACGACTTCTTATAAAACGATGGTGGTAAAGATCGGTTCGTCCACGGTGGTGGGCGCCGATGGCAAGGTCAACCGCGCCTTTATCGGCGGACTTGCCGATCAAGCCGCAGCGCTGCGCAAGCTCGGCTGGCGTCTGGTCGTGGTGAGCTCGGGCGCTATTGCCTGTGGCTATCCCGTGTTGGGCTTCGACCGCAAGCCGGTCGGCGACCTTCCGAGCCTGCAGGCCTGCGCCTCGGCTGGTCAGTGCATCATCTCGTCGGCCTACGACGAGGAGTTCCATGCGCGCGACCTGCTCACCTCGCTCGTGCTGCTCACGCGTCACGACACGGCGCGTCGCACGTCCTACCTGCACGCGCGCGACGCCCTGCTGCGTCTGGTGGAGCTGGGCGTGGTGCCGGTCGTCAACGAGAACGACACCGTTACCGTCGACGAGATCAAGTTTGGCGACAACGACACACTGGCGGCGCTCGTGAGCTGCCTGGTATCTGCCGATCTGTGCGTGACGCTCTCGGACATCGATGGTCTCTATACTGCCAATCCGCATGAGGACCCCACGGCCGAGTTTGTTCCTGTCGTGCATAAGATCGATGCCAAGATTATTGCCTCGGCGGGCGATTCTTCCACATCGGTGGGCACGGGCGGCATGATTACCAAGATCCGCGCGAGTCGCATCCTGATGACGGCGGGCATTCAGAGCGTGATTTGCTCGGGCGAGGAGCCCGATGCGCTCGTGCGCCTCGCCCGCGGCGAGAGCGTGGGCACGCTGTTCGATCCGCCGGCGGAGCGTCTGGACATCGCGCCCCGCAAGCTGTGGATCGCGCTGGGCGACAAGGCACATGGGTCGGTGACGGTTGATGATGGTGCTGCGAAGGCGCTGGTTAGCCGTGGCTCTTCCTTGCTTGCGGTGGGTATTCGCGAGGTCGATGGCCAGTTTGCCGAGGGCGATGTGCTCGATGTGTGCGATCCGAGCGGTATGGTCGTCGCCCGCGGTATCGCCGAGGCCGATTCGGACGTGCTGGAACTTGCTGCCGGTCGCCGCCAGGACCAGATCGCCAGCAACCGCCTGCTCGCTAACCTGGCCGAGAAGCCGGCGATACACAGGGATAACTTGATCGTATTTGCATAAAGAAAGACAGCACTGCGGATCGTTTCCCGCAGCGCTGTCTTTCTCGTGCCGGCACTTGGGGACGTTCCTTTTAATATGAGCAGGACATTGTCAAGAGGCAAAATCGGGCCTGGCCCCAACGATATG
>NZ_JADPCH010000022.1 GCF_015670745.1 Collinsella aerofaciens
GCCTCGCTCGAAGAGCCCGATTGCCGCCTTCCTGGCCTCGATGTCGTGCTTCACCCTCAAGTCGACACGCATAAAAAGCCTCCCATTTCTCATGTCCAAGAAATGGGAGGCAGTTCACAAATCGCTTTCCGGGGGCATGCAATACGTTGCATTGCGCGGAGTCGGCCAGGCGGCTTCACATTCAAGCGATGTTTGCGTCGGGCGCGTTACTCGGCGTGCGCGTAATCAACCTTGGCGCGGCGAGCGGTAGCCTTCTCCCAATCGCTGGTGCCCTCAAAGACATCCTGCTTGTAGGGATTGCGGCCGAGTTTCTTGGCGCGGTAGGCGATGTAGATGATCGCGGCGACGTTGGCGACCAGTGCGGCGATTGAGACCGCGGTAGCGGCGACGGGGTCGAGCGTGGAGTGGGTCACAAAGATGGACTCCTCCTGGAAGTACGGGAACACCTGGGCAAACATGCACCAAATGGCCAGCGTAAAGGCGCGGTTCTGGATCCAGCCGCCCTTGTTCCAGATAAAGGCGGCGACGGTGGGCGCCAGCAGCAGCGCAAAGCCGCAGAACCAGGAGTGGGTGGGCAGGCAGTTGTAGGTGTAGCAGAAGTTCCAGATATCGTAGGCGATGATGTAGACCCAGGTCATGTCGGGCCACAGCATGTCGGTCTGATCCTCGGAGGCGTAGACGCTCCACCAACCGGTCATGCAGAAGATGTTGATGATACCGGCGATGCCGTTGAACACGTTGTTCCAGCCGGCCAGCTGCGTGGCGCCCTCGGAGGTGACCCAGGTGGACTCGCCCAGGACAAAGAAGTGATAGGCGCTCTCAAAGTCGGACACGACGGCGATCATGATATTGATGGCGACGATCACAAACGGCCACGCGCGGAACCAATGCGCCTTGCCGATCTTTCCCCACTGGTACTTAATGGCAATGAAGCCCCAGCAACCGGCCAGTGCCGCGTATACCTTGGCGTAGTGGAACCAGCTGTTCTGGTACACATGGGTGGGGTTGGTGAGCGCCCACTCGGCACCCTGCGAAACACCGACGGCGATGGCGACACAGTAGATGGTCATGGCCAGCGGAGCCACGCCAAAGATGATTGCCGCGCCCAGCTTGGTGCGGCGGCCGACCTCGTTGAGCACGATCAGGCCAATAAAGACCATGGCCCAGCCGGCCCAGTGGATAAGGGTATCGCTACCCCAAACATCGAACAGCATGCTGCTCTCCTTTCACACGCTCGCGGCCCCTCTTCTGATCGCGGGCAGTTTGGCCAAATGTCGTCAGTTCTGGGGCTTGCGCTCCGGGTACTTGGCGGTATAGCCCTCGATGTGGAGTGTCGAGGCGATGATTTCCTTGACCGTCTCGTCGGGCACATCGGGGTGCGTGCGGATATACATCAAAAGACCCATGATGAGGGTGTAGAACGTTTCGTAGACATGGTCGATGCGCAGCTCGTGGTGGGCGACAAAATCCACCACGGTGGTGTCGCAGATATACTGCGCCACACGCTGGACCACGTTGTGCAAAAAGCCGCCGTAGAGCGCGCCGCTGCTTGAGGTGAGCGTACTCGGCAGTTCGTGGCCGCTGGCGACCAGACGCTTAAAGAGCGGGGCGACGGTGTCGAGCGCGCCCTCGATATCGCCGACGGTGCGGCCGGCGTTCCACTGCTCGAGTTCGGAGATAAAGCCGTCGATCGCCTCGTCCATAACAGCGGTGACGGCGGCGTCCATATCGGCAAAGTAGTGGTAGAACAGCGAGCGCGTGCAGCCGGCTCGCTTGGTCACGGCCGATACCGATAGGTGGGATACGCCCAGCTCGGAGCTTACGGTGCGCACGGCATCGAGGATCTCGCGACGGCGTTCGTCGCCCGTCAGGCGCTTTGCCGCGCTATCGGATGCGGGGACGGCATTGACTACAGAGGTACCTGCTGTGTTGTTGCCCATGTTTTGCCGCCTTTCATCCTCTTTTGCCTGACCGTTCGCCTAACAGTCTTGAATATTGTTGACGGTTCGTCAATACTATTTTTGACACAATGTCAACAATGGCGGGTGAACGGCATGGGGGCATGCCCGGCCTGCAAAAAAAGAGGGGTGCCGCGGTCCCGCCGGGCTGTGGCAAGAGAAGGGACAACCATGATTCTCAACGGACCGGGGATTAGCTACACCGAGCCCGACATCGGTTCGGAGTTCGTGCCGCCGCTGCCGGAGCATCCGCGCGAGGCCATCGTCAAGCTGTGCGAGCACTGCACCAACCGTCTGCTGCATCGCGATGAGCTGCTGGGCTACGAGTACTGGTCGTTTGCCGAGGCTGCAACCGACGAGCAGGCCGAAGTGCTCTGCAAGATGAAGATGCGCCGTCCCTATACGCTGCCTGAGATGGTCAAGCTCACCGGCATGCCCGAAGCCGATATCGAGAAGATGCTCGACGACATGAGCTACACGGGTCTGCTCGAGTACAACTGGGAAAATCCCGAGCGCGCCAAGCAGTGGGTCCTGCCCATGCTGGTGCCGGGTTCCGCCGAGTTCCTCAACATGCGCGTGGGCCAGCTCGAGGAGCATCCGGTCTACGCCAAGTTCTTTGAGCAGGCGTCCAAGGGACCGCTGTCCAAGGCCACGCCGATGGTGCCGCCCGGAGGCGCCGGTATCGGCATGCACGTCATTCCGGTCGAGAAGGCCATTGACGCCGCGAGCACCTCGGTGCCTATTGAGCATATCGAGCACTGGCTCGACAAATACGAGGGTAAGTATGCCGCCAGCACCTGCAGCTGCCGCGCGAGCCGTCGCGTGATGGGCGAGGGCTGCGCCGACGACCCGGCCGATTGGTGCATCGCTGTGGGCGATATGGCCGACTACGTGGTCGAGACCGATCGTGGCCATTACGTGACGCGCGACGAGGTCTACGACATCCTGCGCCAGGCCGAGGACAACGGCTTTGTGCACCAGATCACCAACATCGACGGCGAGAACAAGATCTTCGCCATCTGCAACTGCAACGTCAACGTGTGCTACGCCCTGCGCACCTCGCGCTGTTCAACACGCCCAACCTGTCGCGCTCGGCCTATGTCGCCAAGGTCGAAAAGGACAAGTGCGTGGCCTGCGGTCGCTGCGTTGAGGTGTGCCCGGCCGGTGCTGCTAAGCTGGGCCAGAAGCTCTGCAGCAAAAAGGCCGGCGGACAGGTGCCCGAGTATCCGCGCCAGGAGCTGCCCGATGCCACCAAATGGGACCACACCAAGTGGTCGCCCAACTACCGCAATGACAATCGCATCGAGACGCACAAGTCCGGCACCGCGCCCTGCAAGACGGCCTGCCCCGCGCATGTTGCCGTTCAGGGCTATTTGAAGCTCGCGGCTCAGGGCCGCTATGACGAGGCGCTGGCGCTCATCAAGCGCGAGAACCCGCTGCCCGCTATCTGCGGTCGTGTGTGCAACCGCCGCTGTGAGGATGCCTGCACCCGCGGTCGTGTGGACGCCGCCGTGGCTATCGACGAGGTCAAGAAGTTCATCGCCCAGCGCGATCTGGATGCCGCGACCCGCTATGTCCCGCCCGTGGTGACGCCGACGCGCGCTGGCGGCTTCGATCAGAGGATCGCCATTATCGGTGCCGGCCCGGCCGGTCTGTCCTGCGCTTTCTACTTGGCCGAGAAGGGCTACAAGCCCGTCGTGTTCGAGAAGAACGAGCGCCCGGGCGGCATGCTCACTTACGGTATTCCCAGCTTTAAGCTGCAGAAGGACGTTATTGAGGCCGAGGTCGAGGTTATTCGCCTGATGGGTGCCGAGTTCCGCTATGGCGTGGAGGTCGGTCGCGATGTGACGCTCGATGAGCTGCGCGAGCAGGGCTTTAAGGCCTTTTATGTTGCCATCGGCTGCCAGGGCGGCCGCCTTGCCGGTATTCCGGGCGAGGATGCCGATGACGTGACCGTGGCCGTCGACTTCTTGCGCGAGGTCAACAGCGGCAAGATCGACGCGCTGTCCGGCCGCACCATCGTGGTGGGCGGCGGCAACGTGGCCATCGACGTGGCCCGCAACGCCTGCCGTCTGGGCTCCGAGCACGTCGAGATGTTCTGCCTGGAGAGCGAGGCCCAGATGCCCGCCAGCGAGGAAGAGCGTCGCGAGGCCATCGAGGACGGCGCGCACATCAGCTGTGGTTGGGGTCCCAAGGAGGTTCACCTGGACGAGTCCGGCCGTGTGTGCGGTATCACCTTCAAGCGCTGCACGCGCGTCTTTGACGACGAGGGCCGGTTTGCGCCCGAGTACGACGAGAACGATCTGCGTCGTGTCGATGCCGACCGTGTCGTCATGTCGATTGGCCAGTCCATTGTGTGGGGCGACCTGTTGGCTGGCTCCAAGGTGGAGCTTGGCCGCGGCCAGGGTGCTCTTGCCGATCCCCAGACCTATCAGACTGCCGAGCCCGACATCTTTGTGGGCGGCGACGTCTATACCGGTCCGAGCTTTGCCATCGACGCCATCGCCGCCGGTCACGAGGCCGCCGTGTCCATCCATCGCTTTGTACAGCCGGGCTCCACGCTCACCATCGGCCGCAACCAGCGCCGCTATACCGCGCTCGACCGCGACGATGTCGTGATCGAGAGCTACGACAACGCGAGCCGCGAGGCTGCCCACGTGGACCGCGAGCGCGAGAAGGCCGCGCCGTTTAGCGAGTACGTCGAGACCTTTACCGAAGAGCAGGTGCGCGCCGAGACCGCCCGTTGCCTGGGTTGCGGTGCTTCGATCGTCGACCCCAACAAGTGCATCGGCTGCGGCCTGTGCACCACCAAGTGCGCGTTCGACGCCATCCATCTGGATCGCGACCGCCCCGAGTGCTCAACGATGGTCAAATACGAGCAAAAGCTCCCAAGTCTCGGCAAGTATGCTTTAAAGCGTGCAATCAAAATCAAGTTCGGTCGTAAATAGGTAACCATGGCGGGTAAGGGGACGGCGCAGACTAGATTTCGCCGTTCCCTTGCTTTGAGTTTGCATCGAATCAACCTCTGCAGAAAGGGTTTCGACTTGCATGAATTAGGGATTGTGTATCACATTATTCGCGATGTTGAGAACGTGGCGCGCGCCAATGGCGTGCGTCGCGTTTCGAGCGTCACGCTGCTGCTGGGCGAGGTCTCGGGCGTCGTTCCCGACTTGCTGCTCGACGCTTGGCGCTGGGCGGCAGATAAAAAGTCCATCACCGAGGGTGCGGAGCTTATTGTGGAGCCTGTCGAGGCCGTGACGCATTGCGAGGCGTGCGGCCGCGACTACGCGACGGTCGAGTACGGCAAGACCTGTCCCCAGTGCGGTAGCGGCGAGACATACCTGCTGCAGGGCCAAGAGGTCATGATCAAACAGATCGAGACCCCCGACGAGGACCCGGCAGACACTGTTCCCGATGACCCTTCCGACGCCGTCGACGCCGCCAACCCACTCCATATCGCCTAACATCCAATGACTACATGGGCTAGAGTTCTAGACATATTTGCTTCGGTTAGTCAAGTCATGTCTGTTTAAACAAAATGGTGGCACGCAGACGCATTGGGATCCACCTAAAAGCGGTCTTAACGAACAGTGCACCTTTATATGTCTTTGAAAGCAATCAGCAAATCACGTTTTAGCAGGCAATAAGCTGTAAACCGGCAACGTAATCAATTTGTAACAAATTTAGACGTTTAAACAAATAATCCAACCTTTTGCGGATTTAGCTATAATTCCACAATCCAAACAGGTATACTCTTTTCATATCGTGTAGGAAATACGTAGACAAAAAGGAGGTTATGTGATGGTAAGTATTGTTCTTGCTAGCCACGGGGACTTGGCAGCTGGAATCAAGCAGACGGGCTCGATGGTCTTTGGCGATCAGCCGGCTGTTGCCGTGGTCTCGCTCGAGCCGAGCATGGGCCCCGACGACTTCCGTGCCAAGGTCGAGGAAGCAGTCGCTTCCTTCGAGGACCAGGAGCAGGTGCTCTTCCTCGTTGATCTGTGGGGCGGCACGCCGTTCAACCAGATCAGCGGGCTCATCGAGGGCCACGATTCCTGGGCTATCGTCACCGGTGTCAACCTGCCTATGCTCATCGAGGCATATTCGCAGCGCTTTGACGCAAAGAACACTGCACATGCGATCGCAAAACATCTCGTGACTGAGGCTAAGGCTGGCGTGCGTGTCAAGCCCGAGTCTCTGGAGCCCGAGGAGAAGAAGCCGGCTGCGGCCGCCGCTGCTCCTGCAGGCGCCATCCCTCCGGGAACGGTCATCGGCGATGGGCACATCAAGATCGCCCACGTCCGTATCGACACCCGTCTGCTTCATGGTCAGGTGGCCACCACGTGGACCAAGCAGATCAACCCCAACCGCATCATCGTGGTTTCCGACGGCGTTGCTCACGACGAGCTCCGCAAGACCATGATCGAGCAGGCTGCCCCTCCGGGAGTCCATGCCAACGTCGTGCCCATCAAGAAGATGGCCGAGGTCGTCAAGGACACGCGCTTTGGTGACACCAAGGCCATGCTGCTCTTTGAGAACCCGCAGGATCTGCTCAAGGCCATCGAGGCCGGTGTCGACATCAAGGAAGTCAACATCGGTTCCATGGCTCACTCCAAGGGCAAGGTCGTCGTCACCAACGCCGTCGCTATGGGCGATGATGACGTTAAGACTCTCGAGGCCCTCAAGGCCAAGGGCGTCAAGTTCGAGGTCCGCAAGGTTCCTTCAGATTCCTCCGAGGATCTCGACGCCATGTTGAAGAAAGCTAAGGCCGAACTGGCCGCTCAAGCATAGTAAAGGAGGGTCCGATACATGTCTGCAATCACTATTCTGCTTGTTGCGATTGTCGCGTTGCTTGCCGGTATGGAAGGCATTCTGGATGAGTTCCAGTTCCATCAGCCGCTCGTGGCATGCACGCTTATCGGTCTCGTAACCGGTCACCTTCAGGAGGGCATCCTCCTGGGCGGTTCGCTCCAGATGATGGCCCTTGGCTGGGCTAACGTCGGCGCCGCTGTCGCGCCTGACGCCGCTCTGGCCTCGGTCGCTTCTTCGATCATCATGGTGCTCGCCCTCAACGGTGGCGCCACCGATTCGGCCAAGGCCGTTACCACCGCTATCGCCGTCGCCGTCCCACTGTCGGTCGCTGGTCTGTTCCTGACCATGATCTGCCGTACCATTGCTACCGCTATCGCTCACGCCATGGACGGTTGCGCCGAGAAGGGCGACTTCTCCGGCATCGAGCGCTGGCAGTATGCTGCCATCCTCATGCAGGGCCTTCGTATCGCCATCCCGGCAGTGCTTCTGTGCGTCATCCCGGCCGAGGCCGTTACCAACGCGCTTAACGCTATGCCCGACTGGCTGTCCGGCGGCATGGCTGTCGGCGGCGGCATGGTCGCTTCCGTCGGTTACGCCATGGTCATCAACATGATGGCCACCAAGGAGACCTGGCCGTTCTTCGTCCTCGGCTTTGTCCTTGCTGCCATCCCTCAGCTCACGCTGATAGCCCTTGGTCTCATCGGCATCTCCCTTGCCCTCATCTACCTTGGCCTTAAGGATCTGGCCAAGCAGGGTGGCGGCATGGGCGGTGGCTCCGGCGACCCGCTCGGCGACATTCTGAACGATTACGAGTAGGAGGGGAGTGATACATATGGCAGAGAACAAGATTCAGCTCACCAAGGCTGACCGCAAGAAGGTTTGCTTCCGTCATCAGTTCCTTCAGGGCTCGTGGAACTACGAGCGCATGCAGAACGGCGGCTGGTGCTTCGCAATGATCCCTGCGATCAAGAAGCTCTACACCAGCAAGGATGACCAGATTGCCGCTCTTAAGCGCCACCTGGAGTTCTATAACACCCACCCCTATGTTTCCGCCCCCGTCATTGGCGTTACCCTCGCCCTCGAGGAGGAGCGCGCCAACGGTGCTCCGATCGATGATGTCGCCATCCAGGGCGTCAAGGTCGGTATGATGGGCCCGCTCGCCGGCGTCGGTGACCCCGTCTTCTGGTTCACCCTTCGCCCGATTCTGGGCGCTCTGGGCGCTTCCCTGGCCATGTCCGGCAGCATCGTCGGTCCGCTGCTGTTCTTCTTCGCGTGGAACATCATCCGTTACGCTTTCCTGTGGTACACGCAGGAGTTTGGCTACAAGGTCGGCTCCTCCATCGCCAAGGACCTCTCCGGTGGTCTGATGGGCAAGGTCACCGAGGGCGCTTCCATCCTGGGTATGTTCATCATCGGCGCCCTGGTCGAGCGCTGGGTGTCCATTTCCTTCACCCCGATCGTCTCCACGGTCAAGCAGTCTGCTGGCGCCTTTATCGACTGGGCTAGCCTGCCCTCCGGTTCCGAGGGTATCAAGGAAGCGCTGACGATGTACAACTCCGTCGGTGCTACCGCCCTTGATCAGATGAAGGTCACCACGCTTCAGGCCAACCTCGATCAGCTCATCCCCGGCCTTGCCGCCGTGTGCCTGACCCTGCTGGTCTGCAAGCTCCTCAAGAAGAAGGTCAGCCCGATCGTCATCATCCTGGCTCTCTTCGCCGTCGGCATCATCGGTCGCTTCTGCGGCTTCATGTAAGCACGCTTCGGCTTAAGACCGAGAATTGCTAGGCAAGGGCTTTTGAGCCATTGAAACGGACCGCACCCGGTGGGTACACTGGATGCGGTCCGATTGTTTTTATTGGAGGGCGAGGCGCGTATGGCGCAATCTCAGAACAGCACGGTCGATCTGGCAACGCCGGCAACCTGCCTGATGGGGCTTACCAGCCACGGTAACGTGATGGTGGGCAATAAGGCGTTCGAGTATTACAACGAGCGCAATCCCGAGGATTATATTCAAATCCCGTGGGACGAGGTCGACTATATTGCCGCCGAGGTTTTACGCGGCACCAAGAAGATCACGCGTTTTGCCATCTTCACCAAGGACAACGGTCACTTTACGTTTTCGACGCGCGACGACAAAGAGACGCTTCGTGCTGTCCGCAAGTACGTCGACGAGGATAAGCTCGTGCGATCGCCCGACTTTATCGATGTGACGGCCAAGGGCGCCAAGAGCATCCCCTCCGTTATCAAAAACCTTTTCCACAGGGGTGACTAGTTGCCTGCGATAGATGGCGGAAAATGCATCCCGGAATTTATTCTCATTCCGGGATGCATTTTCCTTTTGAGCGCCAGTCGGGAAATTTCCTTTTCATGTGGTTAGAGGAAACTCCATCCCATTTTTTCGCTTTATTCTTTCCGATATTGAGGATTATCTACGGCGACAATTCGCTATAAAGCCTTCTTGATGAGTGGACATGCGCTACATGGCAAAGGGGCAAATCTGCTACACTAGTACAACATGCCTCCGTAGCTCAGGGGATAGAGCACCGCTCTCCTAAAGCGGGTGTCGACGGTTCGAATCCGCCCGGGGGCACCAGGAAAATCGCAGGTCAGGAGTTATTTTTGCTTCTGACCTGTTCTGGTTTTGGGGTTAAGAACCGCTTCCGTTTGTAAATCTGGTAAGTAAATATTATGACTTCCCGAGTTTTCCACTGAAAACAGGAAATCACCATTTTGGGGATAAAAGTTTTCAACAGCTGTTAGTCGGTTCCATTTTGGTGACGCGCTTCCCTCTTTTGGGTAAAAAATATCACCATTTTGATGATTCGGCAGCTTTGAATTCTCTGATAAAAAGCCTGTTCAGAAGCTTGTTTCATACCCATTTTGGTGAAACCAATATATAGAGAAATAGATTAGAAAGAAATAGGGACGGCGATGCCGTCCCCTTCGCTCGCAAAGCTCGCTGCGCGGCCACGTACCGTGTCCTTGCCGCCGGCTACGCCGTCGATTGATACGCTCACTGCGTTCGCTGATGATGGACTAATCCTTTTTATCAGTGACACCAGTCATAAGTGCAGCAATTGATATGTTGAATCCATTGGCAATTTTAGAGAGGTTAGAAAGACTGACATTTCTTCGCCCGACCTCTATCGAGGCGTAGTAAGACCTGTCCATGTCAATGCGGTTCGCAAATTGCTCTTGTGAGTAACCAGACTCTGATCTGAGTTCTTTGCAGCGTAGACCAAAGGATTGTTGTAGCGGCGAGATATCCATGACAAAAAGAGTCATGGATTGTTGTATTTATGCCAACGGACTATATACAACAATCCCAGTTAAGGCGCATAATTATCTCTATTGGAAAGCACTCTGATGCCCAGTCGGATAGGGCACGGAAAAGGAATGGAATAGCAATGACTCAGGGAAAGCATTTCGCTGTCGGCGGCGATCACTTCGCCGCACTGCCAAGCAAAAAGATTCACGCCCCGAAGGGGATCGCGCGTCTGACCGTCACCGCGGCGACCATGGCCGCCATGACCGGATCGAGCCTCATCTCACCGTTCACGGCATTCGCCCAGACCGGTGACGGGGGCACGCAGCACCCCGCCGTGATGTCGCCGATCGCCGCCCACGCCGGCGCGGCATCCGGTACCGGCGCGAAATCCGCCGCACAGACCATCGCGGACCTGCAGAAGGCAGTCAACGAGGCGAAGGCGAAGGAGGACGCCGCCAAGGCATCCTACGATGAGGCCGCCGGTCCCTACAACGAGGCGGCTTCCGCCCGCGACCAGGCCAAGGCATCCTACGATTCTGCAGTCAACGCCGGCACGGCAGCCGACCGAGCGGCAATGGACGAGTACGCCCGTCAGGTCGCGGAGGGCAAGGACGCCGCCGATGCCGCCGGCAAGGACCTCGAGCAGGCGAAGGCGGGTCTCGCAGACGCCAAGGCGGATGCATCCGAGAAGGACGAAGCGTACCAGTCCGCCATCAAGGCGGCCCAGAATGCCAAGGACGCCCTCGATAAGGCCAAGGCCGATGCCGTAAGCGCCACCACGGAGGCAATCAGTGCCGCCGAGCAGGCCGTGCGCGACGCCCAAGATGCCGTGAGCAGGGCACAGGCCGACCTCGCCAACGCCAACGCGACGCTTGCCGATGCCCAGTCCAAGCTGGTTGCGGCCCAGTCTGCAAAGGATTCCGCAGATACCGTCCTCGCCGCAGCCCAGCAGAACAAGGACACGGCGGATGCGAAGGCCGCAGCCGCCAGCGCCGCCTACGAGCAGGCGAAAGCCGACCTCGCCGCAGCGGAGGCCGGTGCCAGCGGTCCGGAGTACGATGCGGCAAAACAGAAGGTCGCGGACGCAGAGGCAACCCTCGCCGCCGCACGAGCGGTGCAGTCCCAGTGCGAGTCCGAGCTCGAGCAGGTGCAGTCCGCCGCGGCAACGGCACAGACCGAGCTAAATGATGCCCAGGCATCCCTCTCTGCGAAGCAGCAGGCCGCGGTCGATGCCGCGTCCGGCGTGAACGACGCCCAGTCCGCACTCGATGCCGCGAACTCCGACCTCGATGCGGCCAAGCAGGCGAACGCCGATGCCATCGCCAAGCTGGATGCCGCGAAGCAGGCTGTCAAGGACGCCGAGTCCGCCAAGGCAGCCGCCGACGAAGAGCTTGCGAACGCCAAGACCGCAAAGGATACCGCTGACGCGGCCGTGACCGCCGCCCAGCAGAAGGTCGACGAGGCACAGGCGAAACTCGACTCCGCCGACGCACAACTCAAGCAGGGAGCCATCGGCTTCTTCAAGGCCATGGGTGCCGATTCAGCCATCGAGATCATCCAGAACTGTACACACAAGGACTACACCGAGGTCGGAAACAGCCTCGATGCGACCAGTCTCGACAACATGCTCGCGGCAATCCCGTACATGAAGTCCATCAACGAGTATCGCAAGTCCGTCGGTCTCTCCGAACTCCAGGTCACGTACAAGCTCATTGCGGCGGCGATAGCCAACGCGAACTATTCCGATGTCAAGTTTGGGCATTCCATGCAGTTCGATACGACCGAAAACCTCGCATGGAATTATGGAACCGATCCGAAACCGCAGTGGGTTGACCAAGAAAAGGCTTTCTTCGATCAGGCGGTTCAGGAGCTCTATGGCGTCACCGGTCCAACCGGTAAGGATGCCGTAGACTTCTACAAGTCGCATAGCGGGATTGAATCCTATGTCAACCAGCACTTCAAGGTTGCCGGATATCCCGCAACCGTCGGTCACTACCTGCATGTCATCAGCCCCGAAATCGGCTATATGGGCATGGCAGTCTGCAGCAAGGGAACCTTGAACGGCTGGCAGACCGACAGCCTCGATACCGCAAACCT
Organism: Collinsella aerofaciens; assembly: GCF_015670745.1. Lineage (GTDB taxonomy): Bacteria > Actinomycetota > Coriobacteriia > Coriobacteriales > Coriobacteriaceae > Collinsella > Collinsella aerofaciens_T. The sequence continues at coordinate 12,136 of NZ_JADPCH010000022.1, forward strand.
TGGTTGGGCAGGTTCAGGCTGGAACATGAATCCCATGTCCGTCGACGAGTACGAGCAGAAGCTGACCTCCTATATCAACGGCCTCAAGAACGCCAAGAGCGCACTCGACGTAGCCAAGGCCGATCTCGCATCCAAGAAGCAGGCAGCCGCCGGCGCCGCCACAACCGTCCAGCAGAAGCAGGACGCAGCGGATTCCGCACAGGCAGATGTCGATGCCGCAAAGCAGGGTGTTGCCGATGCCCAGCGTGCCGTCGATGCCACCAAGGCTGATGTCGCCGCCAAGCAGCAGGGCGTCACGGATGCCCAGACCGAGCTTGATGCGGCGAAATCGGACCTCGATGCCGCCAACGCGGCAGTCGATACGGCAAAGTCGACCGTCCAGCAGAAGCAGGTCGCCTTTGATGCTGCCAACGCAGCCGTAATGACCGCACAGTCTAAGTTGGATTCCGCCAAGGCGGACACCGCTGCTAAGCAGCAGGGCGTGGACGATGCGAACGCCGACCTCGCGAAGTTCTTCCAGGACGTCGCCGACGCCAAGAAGGCGGTCGATACCGCAAAGAGCGTCCATGACGCGGCGGCAGCCGACCAGGCCGAGAAGGCGGCAGTCCTCGCAGCCGCCAAGCAAAAGGCGAACGGCACCGCACGCGCCCTCGCGGATGCCCAGCGTGCCGTCGATGCCGCAAAGGCCGACACCGGCGTTGCCGCCGACAGGCTCACCGGCTCCCAGACCGATCTTGTGGGCGCACAGTCGAACCTCGACATCCTCACCGGTCTTGCCGCGAAGCTCGCAGAGACACAGCAGCGCGAGCAGGATGCAGTAAAGGCTGTCAATGACACCAAGGCCGCGCTCGATGCCGCGAAGGCGGATGCCATCGCCGCCGAGTCCCTGGTCTCCGCCGCCGAGCAGGCAAAGGCGCAGGCAGACGCCAAGCTGTCGAAGCTGAACTCCATCGATGCCGGCGCGGCGATCGCTTCCGGCCATGATGTGAACGCGGATGACGCCCTCAACGCGCTTTTCGCCGCAGCAGTCGAGGCACGTGCCAAGGTCGCTCCTGCCAAGGCCATCCTGGACGAGAAGCAGGCCGCGGTGGACGGGCTCCAGTCCGGCTATGATGCGGCACTCGCCGCCTACGAGCAGGCGAAGTCCGACCGCATCGCAGCGGAGCAGAAGCTTTCCGATGAGATCGCACGACAGGAGGCAAAGGAGGCGGCAAAGCAGCAGGCGGCATACACCCCGAAGCACCTCGCCGGCACGGATACCGCCCAGCCCGGCAACCTCGCCCAGACCGGTGACCGCGCGGGACTCATCGGCGAGACGTTCGTCATCGGCGGTACCGTCCTCGTGGCAGCCGGCGTCTTCCTCGATCAAAAGAAGCGCCGCGGGCAGATGTAAAAGCGAGCCGGGCGTTGGATATCGGCTAGTGTCCAACGCCCGGTTTCATGGACAGGGAGATCGGTGTGAGAACAAAGGCTATTATCGTTGCGCTTCTGGTGTGCCTTTCGGCACCTCAACTTGGATGTGCCAGCGTTGCAAAGCAAGGAAGCGGCTCTACGGAAAGGGCCGTCACAGCGGTAAAGAATAAAGACAAAAAGAAGCCGAGCGAAGAAAAGGCGGCGCAAGCCTCTGGAACCAAGAACGAGGAGAAGAAAGAATCCGACAGCAAGGACGAGCAGTCCGATGACTCCAAGAAAGAGGATAACAAGTCTTCCGACTCGTCGAAGTCTGACAGCAAGGGAAACTCCTCCGACTCGAAGCAGAATTCCGGCAATTCACAGGGTTCCGGCAGCAATAATTCCTCTTCCAACAGCGGTAGCCAGAAGAAATGGGTTGCCGAGCAGGGCCACTGGGAAACCGACTACAGCCAGGTCTGGGTACCGAACGTGATATACACGCGTCATCCTCGTTTCTGGGTCAATCATGGTGGTACTATGGTAGGGCCCTTCGATTCATCCGATGCCGCCTACGCTTGGATTATTAACGATGGCGAAAACGACGGTATCGGTGGATCCGTTGTAGATGATTCGTATACCACCTCTGAGGACCAGGGACATTATGAACAGCAGGCTACGGGACAGCATTGGGTTGTCGACGTCGCCGGTCACTGGGAGTAATGTGCATCGTTCCTCTCCTCTTACATTCGGTAAATAAATATTTATTTGCGGGCGGCCGGTTTCGGCCGCCTTTTTTAGACGCCCAGTCTGGGAGCAAACGATAGGAAAGCAATCAAACGAGAGGCCGTTCCAAAAGAATCCGGCGGTGCCGGATGCTTCGGGCAAAACCTTCCGCAAATCGGTAAGGTCTTCCATCAACTTGCTCCAGCCCTCGCCCGGAGTCCGCTGCGCGGTAATGCAAAAACTCGGCATCCCTCGCATTCGCAGTACCGCTTCGCTCTCGCTACAGCGAACTCTTAACACTCGGCATCCCTCGCGTTAAAAGTTCGCTTCCGCTCACGGTCTTCACTTTTCGTTTCGACAACGCGAGGCATCTCGCTTGGAATGAGGCCTCTCATTCCATGTCTACACTGCGTTCCGCCCAATCGCCGTACCGGTGATTGCAAGATGACTGTGGGTGGCATTTTTGTGGGCCCATTCGGACCCCAAAAACACCACGCCACAGACCTTGCTTACCGCCTGCTACGGCGATAAGGTTATCGTGAAGTTGGAACTTCGCGATGAAGAATCGCGGAGACGATTCTTCATTTTGGAACGACGCCAGCCGTTCCTCATTAAAAGGAAAGCGAATCGCATAGCAGGTTTTGATCGGAGGCCTCTCCGATCGCTGATTCGTTTTCCGGAGGAATCATGAGTAGGCTCCGTCCACACACCGTCAAGGCGTCTCTTTCCGATGAAGAGAAGAAAGCCATCACTGCAATCGCAAAGCGACATGAGATGAGCGAGGCGGAACTCATCCGCTTTGCTTTGTGCAATGCCGACGATCTCGATATCGATTTTGGTTTTTCAGAAATCGCTGACCAGAAATTCCGAACCGATGACATTCACGTCCGGGTCTCACCGGAAGAAAAAACGAAAATTGAAAGCAATGCTGATTCCCTCGATATGACTGTCAGTGCGTATGCACGTCGCGTACTGCTCAAAGGGAATGTCGAGAAAATCGATGTCGATCGGGCGTCGATCGACAAGATCTATCACGAACTTTTGAAGGAAGGAACAAACCTCAATCAGCTGATGTATTTTGTGAACGCCCAGGGGCTTCCCGCGTACAACGAGAAAGCTGTTTTCCGCACGCTCGAAAAGGTTTACCAAGTTGGGCGTAAGCTGGACCGTTTCATCGACGAGTTTGAGAAGCGATATTTCGTCGGCGGTGACCAAAATGACCGTCATTAAGCAGAAGAGTGTTTCGAGTGAACGGTATGCGAAGAACGTCCGTAAATACATCAACGGAAAAGATGCGCTTGTGCGTGGTGGCTGGAACATCGAATACAGCGATCGCTGGTTTTCGAAAATGGATAGAACCAGAAAGGTTTTCCATCACGACAAACCGTCGAGAGCCGGAGCCAAAAACGTAATCCTGCTTCATCAGATCCTCGCGTTCCTTCCGGAAGAATGCTCATGCAACGGGGGCAAGATGACTCCCGATGCATGTTTGGCCTACGCGGAGCAATGGCTTGCGAAGCACTATCCGCATCAACAAGTGATTCTCGCGCTGCATGAAGAAAGCGATAAGGCGGGAAAACGCTACGCAGTGCACATGGCGATCAACCGGACAAACCTTGACACCGGCAAGCGTTGCGACATCGGCGGTCGCAAGGGAAAGTACGAACGCGCTGCATGGGTTCGTGAAATGGACGAGGCCTGGAATCTCACTCAGCTCGAAAAGGGAAAGAAGAATTCGAAGATTCGCGATCGCCAGCCGCGCGACACAGAAAAGGAGATTATCGGTCGCGGTGAGTACAGTTATAAAAACAATCTGCGCGAGCTGATCCATATTGCGATCGACGAAGGTCGCGTAAAGAATATGGAGCAGTTCAAGAAATTACTTGCCTCATGGGGCGTAGACATTTTCATCAAGAACAATCGAGTCTATGCGACAGATCTCGATATCAAAGAGGCCGGCAATCCGAAGTGCACTTTCAACCTGACCCGTCTCGACGGGCGCTTCGCGTTGAAGTCGTTGCAGATGGCTTTCGAAAATAACGTGTTGGAAGCCGAGCGAGCCCTTCCATACGAGAAACGTTGTGAGATTTACATCAAGCGTCTCAAGAAAGCATACTCGGCGTGGGTCGAGCAGGCGAAGGCGAGCAAAGGCGTCGCCTACAATTCGTTTCCTAAATTCGTTGCCCCGAAGTGCGATGAAGATCTGCTCGAAGATCCGGCGGTTCGCGATGAGCTTCTTGCGCGTCGCGGTTACGCAAGGGAGATTCGCAATCGTTACGCCGGCGCCGTTCCCGATGCCGGCGACGACCGCGTTCGCGCCGCAGGCCAAGCACATGGCGGAAGCTCCGCATCGCGGCAGATGGACGATCGCGTCGTCGATCGCGGTGACTACTCGCACGGCAACACGCCTCGCTAGTTTTGGAAAGCCTATCGTCGGTGCCCTAGCGCGCTGCTATTCAGTGCCGATTCTTTCATGCTCGCAATTCGGCGAGGGTGAGGAGTATGAATTGATCGGCGGGAGTCAGCCGCTCTGATAGAATCGTCCTTGCTGTCGGCAGCCCTCGTGCCGGGCAGAGCCCTCCATTTGATGGGAGGTGATGCCCATGACCGATTTCACCGAGCTCGTGAAGCTCCTGACCGCTATGGTCTCGCTCCTCACGGCCCTTGTCGGCCTTTCCAAGGCACTCAAGCAGGGCTCGAAGCCCAAAAAGAAAGGTCACCGTCGCTAAGACGATGACCCAACTTCATTAAGCAACGGCTCTGCCCAGCTCTCTACAACTTGGGCTGCCGTCGGCACCATTTTACCCTCCTGACGAGGAATTCGTCCATATTTCAAAAATCAAATCCTGATCGCGCGTGGGCGTAAACTTTTAGTTGGGCAAATCCGGCAGATTGGAGCTTGAAACATGAGGAATATGCACCTCATGTCGCTCATAAAACGTCTCCTGACCTCGAGGGAGAACGTTTTTTAGCGACAGAAGGAGACATAAATATGATCTGGTTTACCAGCGACACCCACTTCGGGCATGAGAACGTGCTGAAGTTCACCGACCGCCCGTGGGAGACGATTTGGCAGATGAACGACGCCATCGTCGACAACATCAACGGCAGGGTCGCCGTGGACGACGAGCTCTACATCCTGGGGGATTTCTCATTCAAGATGACCGCCCAGGACGCATACGGGCTGCGTAAGCGGATCGCCTGCAAGCGCATCCACCTCGTCCCGGGAAACCATGACAAGGACTGGACCCAGCCGGCGGTCGCGGGCGCCTTCACCGTGGAGCCGCCGATCTGCGTGCTCAAGATCGACGGGCAGAAGATCGTCCTGAGCCATTACCCCATGGCCGACTGGCAGGGCATGAGCCATGGATCGTGGCACCTCCACGGGCACATCCACAGCAGCGGCGGCGCGTACAACGAGTTCAACCGCAAGCAGGGGCTCCTGCGCTACGACGTGGGCTGCGACGCCAACGGGCACTCCCCGGTGAGCCTCGACGGGCTGAGGGAATGGTTCGCCGGGGTCGACGAGCCGTGCGGCCGGGTGAAATGGCCCTGGTGGGTCAACGAGACCGGCGACAGGCAGGTCGAGCGCGAGCTGGCGGCTTACAAGCGGAAAGAGGCGATCCGATGACGGTCTATGTGACGGGCGACATCCACGGTGGGCTCGACATGCAAAAGCTCCGCGACTGGGAGCTTGGGGATAGCCTTGGCAGCGACGACTATCTGATCATCGCCGGCGACTTTGGCTTTCCGTGGGACTTCTCTGCCGAGGAATGCGCCGATATCGCCTGGATGGAGTCGCGCCCCTACACGGTTCTCTTCGTCGACGGCAACCACGAGCGCTTCGACCACTGGGAGGAATGCCCCATGGAACCGTGGCACGGCGGGCTGACGCAGCGCCTGTCGGATACTTCGTCTATCCGCCGCCTCATGCGCGGGGAGGTCTTCGAGCTCGACGGCTCGACGGTCTTCACCATGGGCGGTGCCACGAGCGTGGACAGGGAATACCGCGTGCCCTATTCCAGCTGGTGGCCTCAGGAGCTCCCGGACGAGCGCGATTTCGATACCGCACGGGCAAGGCTCGACGAAGTCGGCTGGAAGGTCGACTGCGTCATCACCCATACCTGCTCGACGCGCATGCTCTCGCCGACGCTCTACCCGGACCCAGGCTGGGAGCGCCCTGATGTGGACCGGCTGACCGAATTCCTTGACGAGCTCGAGGATCGCCTGGACTACAAGCGCTGGTATTACGGCCATTTTCACCGAGACGGCAACCCGGACGAACGTCATACCGTGCTGTACGACCGGATCGTGAGGCTCGGGGACAAACTCCTGCCGTGGGGTGCGTACTGATGGCTGTCTATGTGACAGGAGACGTGCACGGCAGGGCCGAGTACGGGGCCAGCAGGTTCGCCTTCAGGTCTTGGCCGCTGGGCCGGACCCTGACGCGCGATGACGCGGTGATCGTGGCCGGCGACTTCGGCTTTGTCTGGGATGGATCCAACGCCGAGAAATACTGGCTCGACTGGTTCGAGTCGAAGCCGTGGACCACGTGTTTCGTAGACGGCAACCATGAGAATCACCACGCCCTGGCTGGGCTGCCGGTGCGGGAGTGGAACGGCGGGCTCGTCCACGAGGCGCGACCGCACGTGCTGCACCTGATGCGCGGAGAGGTGTTCGATATCGACGGGCTCACAGTCCTTGCCATGGGCGGCGCCGCGAGCAACGACAGGCAGTATCGCAAGGAGGGGAGGAGCTGGTGGCCCGAGGAGATGCCGAGCGAGGAGGAGATGGACCACTGCCGTTCCTCGCTCGACCGCGTAGGCTGGAGGGTCGATTACGTGGTGACGCATGGGGCCCCTGCCGTCCTGGCAGAGAAGCTGTGCCGCGAGCGCGGGCGCGAGTATCGAGGCGACCGGCTGCAACGATTCCTTGGCGAGCTCGACGGGCGGCTCGGCTACCGAGCCTGGTTCTTCGGACATTATCACGGCGACGAATGGCGCGACGACAGACATCGCCTGATCTACCAAGACATCGTGCCGATCGAAGATGCTACGCCCGGTTCTAGGAACCTTCTGGAAGTGCTCTAGAAGATTCCTAGAAATCAGTAGCCTGACAGGAGAAGCGCGGGGCTACTCGTCCTTCATCTGGGTCATGACCTCGACCTTAGCCTCGGCCACGGCCGCCCGCTGCTCGGAGGCGGCAAGGCGGTCCTTGAGGGCGGCGAGCTCGGCCATCAGGTCGCGCTGGGCCAGGAGTGCGTCGTTCAACTCGGCTTGGGCTTTCAGCGCGGCGTCACGCTCGCCGCGCAGGCGCTCGATCTCATCGACCATGGCCACGGCCTCGGCATGGAGCTGGACGACCTGCCTGTCGAGCTCCCTGGCATCGGCGAGGTATCTGACGCTCGCGGCATGAAGCTCGTTGTTCTCGAGCTCGAGGCTCGCGGTATCGAGTTCGAACTTCTCCTCGATAAAGGCGACCCGCTCATTGCAGTCGGCCTCAAGTCTTTCGTTCCGGTCTCTCGCCTCGACGAGCTTGCGGTTGAATTCGTCGAGCTGGGCCCTGAGCAACGCGTTCTCGGTTCTGAGGTCGCCCGTCTCGCGCAGCAGCTTCTCCCGCCACGTCGCCTCGATCCGCTCGGCGGCCTCATCGAGGACGGACTTCACGCCGTAGATCTCCCTGATTTTCTTCTCGTCTGCCATGGTGCGGCACTCCAATCAACAACGGGCATGGCTCCGCCATGCCATATGGCTGGGAACAATGCACGGCCGCTGTTGATTTGTGTTCGCCCTGCGATCGGTGAGTTCTAAAAGGCGTCTCAAGTCATGCGTTCACGCAGGTTTTCGGTTGGAGAAATACCGCACGTTTTCATGGTAACACGTGCCTTAAAGAACGGGCGGCCATATCGATTCGTTGTAAATAGCGTCTACGACGTGTTGGTGGCAGGAGGTGAGGGCGTTAAAGATGTCGAGAATGATTGTGGGAGTATTTTAGATGCAGGCATGAGAAAGGGTCGAATCGAAGTGTCTGGCCGGACGCCAATTGTCCGGGAACTGTTTCGGTTCGACCCTGCTTCATTTTACATCCGCGGCATGTTCTTGTGGGCATCCTGACGGTGACCGACTCTCACGACCTCGATAGTCGGTTTGTGGGCTTAAAGTTTCGGAGGCTCCCAAGCGTTTTCAATCGCGGCGCGGTAGATTGCGGCGTAATTAAGCATCCAGCTGCCATCACCAACTTTTTGAATATACCCCTTATCCTTCAGAGAGGTATAGGCCCGGGATATCGTGTTCTTACTCAGGCGGTAGTGATCCTCAATCCATTTGCTTTTAGCGCAGAAGCCCATGGGCCGTTTGTTTTTGGAAGGTTTTCCAAACTTCCATACAAGGCCGAGGATGAGACGCTCGGCGGCAACGGTGGTGACGCAGCACGCCCACTCGGGCACTGAAATAAAAATAGCCTTATCCATTTTTCCCGTAATCTCTCGTTGCTCAGTAGCATCATCGCTAAATATGTCGGAAATCGACGGAAGCTCGCTCATGTTTACCGCCTAGTCAAGGTGGGCGGTACGACCTTCAAGCTGTTTGAAAAGTTCGTAGAATGAGCTTTCAAACATGTAATTAGAGCGATGGACCTGGATGAGCTTGCCGGACTCGCGCATGAATTTGCGTGCAGTGTTCTCGCTCCAGCCAGTGATTTCGCGGATATCGTTAACGCGGAGCAACCGATCGCACTGAGCGGCACCAGTAGGGAAAGTCGGTGTGGACGCCTGGGTGCTAATCTTTGGAGTAGCCATGATGAGCTATCCTTTCAATGAAGGCCCTCCCTGTGCTTGTAAGACGTACCAGGTTCATAAGCACTTGGGGGGCCGGTTTCTATGACTACATGCGTAGTCATCTGACAGCTTTAGCATGTATTAAAACTCATTAGATGTCAATCAAATAAAGCATCTACCTGCGGAAACGGTATTATAGTACCGTAATATTATGAAAAAAACGATGAATGAAAAACATGCTATTTCTCGCTTCTCTGTATATAGGCGTTGATGAAGTCTTCGTAGCCTTTAACTGCTTTTATTTCTGATTGTTGAACGAGGCTTGTATACGTTTTGAGCGTGATATTGGGGTCCGCGTGGCCAAGAATACCTTGCACGCTTCTAACGTCCGATCCGTTCGCCAGCATAAAAGTGCTTACACAATGCCTGAGCTGATGCGGGCAGATGCCCTTATATAGTTTTCCGCCAGTCGAATTGTTCGGCTCATAGATTCCAAGATTGCAGCTAACTGCGAAATCGCGAAACCAATGGTTGAAGATGTAGTTTTTCATGTGACAGACAGTAGGGACCCCTTGCTCGACAGCAATATCGCTAATGATGGGAGTGCTGCCAGTCTGGGACAGCCCCAGAGAGGCCAGGAGCTCTTTTTGTATGGCTGACCATGATTGAAGACGTTCGGCCAAGGTTTCTCCAACGGGGATTTTGCGTTGGCTTTCTTGTGACTTGGGTGCCCTCAGTTCATGATCGTTGGTGTACTGCCTGTCAATTTTCAAGGTTTTATTGGCAGGGTCCCAATCGCGCCATTCGAGGCCCAGCATCTCGCCTTTTCGCATACCCGTATACACTAGTACTAGCGTACCAACAGCTTCGGCGGTGAGCTCAATGTGTTGAAGATGTGTGCATAGGGTAGCTACTTGGTCGATTGTAAGTGATTCTCTTTTGTCGCGTGGTCTGCGAACATGAACGGTAGCGCAGGGGTTTCGGTCAATTATTCTCTTTGCGACTGCATTCGACAGAATCTGACGCAGTTTCGCATTGATTCGTACAAGCTCTGATGGTTTGTATTTTCCCGTACGACGAGCTTCGGCATATGTTTCTTCGATTAGATCGGGAGTTAGCCCCTCAATTGTCTGAAACGCACCGAATAGGTCTTCGATATGCCTGCAATCGTACGCTTCTCTTTCATAGCTCGTTGGCGCAAGCTCGGTGTCCCTATTTTCATGAAAGGCCCAGCAGTAGGACGCAAGCAAAGTGGGCTTTTTAGTTTTAGTGATCGTGCCAGAGGAGTTGATTTCAGCCAGCTTGGCCTGCATTGCAGCCTTAGCTTCTGTTTTAGTCTTGCAACGAACCGTATAAGTTGGGGATCGTTTGTAACGCCCTGTCTTAGGGTCCTTGACCCCAAGGGAAAAATAATAGCGATAGGTGTTAGGTGATCTCTTGTCTTTCCAACACGTGCCTCTTCCGCTAATGAGTGGCTGTTCTGACATCTTTGCACTCCGTTTCTTTGAATAGTTTTCAACAATTCAATGAGTGCAGTTTAGCTAAAGCTGTTAGTAATATGTTTGTAAAAGCGTAGGCGCAGCTACCGGATGCAGAAGACACAAACTGCTATGTTTATCTGCGGTTATATGATGTTCAATGATGCTTGATGAATGGTAGGGGGTAGCATTAAATCATATCTCCTAAAGCGGGTGTCGACGGTTCGAATCCGCCCGGGGGCACCAGAGGAATATCGAGCCCGGTACCGCTACGGTGCCGGGCTCTTCTGGTTCATGCCATGTCAAAAACGAGGCGCCCGCTTGCTGGGGGAGCAAGCGGGCGCCTGTGAGCGAATATGTTTGCGGCGAAAGCCGCGATGAGCGGTGGGGTGGCGACTAGTTGGTCGTACCGGAATCGTCGCCCGTGCTCGTGCCCGAGCCCGAGCCCGAACCAGAAAGTGCGACCGTCAGCGTGATCGTGCTGTCGGTGGACTGCTTGCCGGTGGGGGAGACGCCCGTAACGGTGGCATCCTCGTTACCGCTCACGGGATTGCCGTTCTGGTCACAGAAGCCGATGTTATAGAAACCGGCGTTGTTGAGCGCGGTAACGGCGGCGGAAATACTCTTGCCGTACAGGTTGCCCGGGACGGTGGCCTTGCCGGACTTCTTGGCAATGACGACGGTAATCGTGGCGCCGGGCTTCTGCTTGCCGCTGGGGTTCCAGCTGATCACGGTGCCCTCGGTAACCGAGTCGTTCTCCTGGTAGCTCACGTCGACGCCAAAGCCTGCCATATCGAGGGCGTTGCGCGCCTGGGCCTCGGTCATGTCGGTCAGGTCGGGGACGGACGTGGTATCCGGGCCGCTCGAGACCTTGTACGAGATGGTCGTGCCCTTCGCGATTTCCTTACCGGCTTCGGTGCCCTGCTCAAAGACCTGGCCCTCATCAGCCTCGTTGGCCTCCTCGGAGGCGTTGCCCTTCAGGCCAACGCTTGCCAGTGCGGCTTCTGCTTGGTCCTTGGTTAGGCCGACAAGTTTGGGAACCTCAACCTTTTCGGAGGGCTTGGGGCCCTTGGAGATTACCAGGTTCACCTTGGTGCCCTTGGTCTTCTTGGTGTTGCCGTTGGGCGTCTGCTCGGCGACCTTGCCCTCGTCGACATCGTCGTTGTAGCTTTGGTCGATGGTGCCGACCTCGAGGCCAGCTTCCTTGATCAGCTCGACGGCAGTCTGCTGGTCCTTGCCCAGCACATCGGGCACGGTGACCTGCTCGCCGCCAAAGAGTCCTGTGGCAAAGGCCACCACGATGCCGATGACGGCAACGGCTGCCACCACGGCGGCGATGATCTTGTTCTTGTTGGATTTGGGCTTTTCGACCTCGTAGGAGCCGGTGGAGCCCGAAACCGAGCTACGGGCGGTATTTTGGCCGCTCACGCCCGAGACGGGACGCACCATGGCGCGCGTCTGATCGGAAAGCTCGCGAGTCTTGGTGGCACCCAGCTCACTGGGGGCACCGATGATGCGCGTGGGCTCCGAGACGTTGACGGCACGGCCCGACAGGTAGCTGTTGAGCACCTGACGCAGCTCGTCGGCGGTCTGGAAGCGGTTTGCCGGGTCCTTCTCCATGCACTTGAGGATGATGCGCTCAAGGTCGGCGTCGACACCGGAGTTGATCTGGCTCGGCGGAATAGGCAGCTCGTTGACCTGCTTGAGTGCGACCGAGATAGCGTCGTCACCGTCAAAGGGGACGCGGCCGGTGGCGCACTCGTACATCACGACGCCCAGCGAGTAGATATCCGAGGTGGGGCCGAGGTCCTGACCGCGGGTCTGCTCGGGGCTGACGTAGTGGGCGGTTCCCAGCACGTTGTTGTCTTGCGTGAGGTGGCTGTTCTTGGCGCGCGCGATGCCAAAGTCCATCACCTTGATGTTGCCGTCGGGCAGCACCATGATGTTCTGCGGCTTAATGTCGCGGTGGATGATCTCGTGCTTGTGGGCGACCGAAAGCGCAGAGCTGATCTGCGAGCCGATCTGGGCGACCTTCTTGGGGTCGAGGGCGCCGTGGCTCTTGATGCCGCTCTTAAGGTCGGTGCCGCGCAGGTACTCCATGACGATGTAATAGGTGTCGCCGTCCTTGCCCCAATCGTAGACGCCCACGATATAGGGGGAGGAGAGACCGGCTGCTGCCTGGGCCTCCTGCTTAAAGCGTGCGGCGAAGGTTGCGTCGCCAGCATACTGCGGCAGCATGATCTTGACGGCTACCGTGCGGTCGAGAACCTGGTCCTGTGCACGGTAGACGGTCGCCATGCCGCCTGTTCCTACCTTATCCTTGAGGAGGTATCTTCCCCCGAGGACCCTCTGTTCCATTCCTGCTCCTAACATAACTATTCGCTCAACGATGTGTGTAGTACCTATGATGTGGCCGCTGGGGCCGTGTGGCGCGTTGCCGCTAACCCTTAGGCCGCGGCGCGCCTCGGGTGTCCGATTCGATCATGGGCATCACGCTCCCTGTGCGGCAAGCGCCGCGGTCAGGACGATACCGGCGATCTTGGCGGCCTTGACGTCATGCTTGTCGAAATCCTCCAAGGCCACCGAGATGGCGACCGTGGGTGAATCGTAAGGTGCAAAGCCAACGAACATCGAGTTGACGTTGGTGCCGCCGGTCTCGGCCGAGCCGGTCTTGCCGGCGACCTTGACGCCGGGGATTTGGGCATCGGTGCCGGTGCCGGACTGGACGACGGCAAGCATGGCCTGCTTGACCTGGTCGGCCGTGGCGGAGCTGACGGCCTGACCAAGCGAGCGGGACTGCGTGGTCTTGACCACGGTTCCGTCCGGGGCGAGTACCTGGGCTACAAAGTACGGGTCCATGACCACGCCGCTGTTAGCGATGGCGGCGGCAATCACGGCGTTTTGCATGACGGTGGTCTGCGGGCCGGGCGTGTGGTCCATGCCGACAGGCTGGCCGGCGCCGGCCCAGGCGGTCTCCCACTCGGTCATGAGCGACGGGTCGGCCATGATGGAGGCCGCGGAGGTCAGGTCCTGGCCGAGCTTTTGGCCGTAGCCAAAGGCGTTGGCAAACTGCACGAGCGTGTTTGCGCCAACTTCGTTTGCCACCTGGCCAAAGACGACGTTGGAGGACACGGCAAAGGCCTGCTGCAGGCTGATGGTGCCGTAGCTCTCGTTGGCATAGTTGGTGACCGGTGCGTTGCCGATATCCATGGAGCCGGGCGCCTGGTAGGTGCTGGTCAGGCTGGCGGTACCGGTCTCGAGTGCCGCGGAAAGCGTAACGACCTTAAACGTGGAGCCCGGCGTGTACAGCGCATCCATGGCGCGATTGTACATGGAGCCGTCCTCGCCGCCGCCCGTCTGCAGCAGGGCATCGATGTTGGTGTTGTCGTAGGTGGGCGAGCTGGCACATGCGAGCACCGCGCCGGTACGCGGGTCGATGACCACTACAGCGCCCTTAAAGCCCTTGAGTGCCTGCTCGGCCGCCGTCTGGATACGCGAGTCGATGGTGAGCTTGGCGGTGTTGCCCGGCTGGGTCTGGCCCGCGAGCGACGCGATGGCATTGTTCCAGCTGGAGTAGTCCTTAGAACCGGTGAGCGTGTCGTTCATGACGCTCTCGATGGCGGTGGTGCCATACTGCTGGCTCACGTAGCCAACCACGTGAGCTGCCAGGTTACCGTTGGGGTAGGAGCGTACGTAGGTGCCGTCCTCCTGCTGCAGCGACTCGGCCAGCGTCACGCCGTCGGACGTGATGATGGAGCCGCGCTGGATGTACTTGGAGCGGGCGATGGTGTGGTTGTTGGTCGGCATGTCCTGATAGTCCTTGGCCTTAATGACCTGGACATAGGTGAGGTTGCCGATAAGGATGGCGAACAGCGCCGTAAAGGCGAGCACCGCGCGGGTTAGACGGTTGGCAAGAGCAACGCGGCCGAGCACACCGGATTCAGGCGTGTCGAGCAGGCGACGGCGCATGCGCGAGCCGACGGAATGGCTGCCGCTGCCGTAGGAAGACGAGGTGGCAAAGCGCGTGCCCGTCGGGGCGGCGGCAGATGCGACCTGATCATCGGTGATGGCGGCCATGGTGCCGGTGCCGGTAAGCTCGGCCTCGCGTCCGGTCGCCTCGTCACCGGCGCGCAGCAGGAGCGCGACGATGATAAAGCTCGCCAGCAGAGAGGAGCCGCCCTGGCTCATAAAGGGCAGGGTGACGCCGGTCAGCGGGATCAGGCGGGTTACGCCGCCAACGATCAAGAAGGCCTGGAAGCTGATGGCGGCCGTAAGGCCTGTGGCACTAAAGGCGGCGAGGTCGGATTTAGCGCGGGCAGCCGTGGTGAGGCCACGCACGGCAAAGAGCATAAACAGGATGAGCACGGCGCCGCCGCCCAAAAGGCCCATCTCCTCGCCGATAGCCGAGAAGATAAAGTCGGACTCGACGACAGGGATGTTGTTGGCCATGCCGTTGCCGATGCCAACACCGACCAGACCGCCATCGGCAAGCGAGAAGAGCGACTGGACGATCTGGTAGCCCTGACCCTGGGCGTCCTTAAACGGATCGACCCAAACCTGGAAACGCACCTGAACGTGCGACAGGAACTTGTAGGCGCCCACGGCTCCAACGGCTAAGAGCGCAAGGCCGATAACGACATACGAAAAGCGCCCCGTGGCAACGTAGAGCATCAGCAAGAAGATGGTGTAGAACAGCACGGCCGAACCCAGGTCGCGTTCGAAGACGACGACGAGCAGGCACACACCCCACACGGCAAACAACGGCAGTAGCAGTCGCAGGCGAGGGATCTTAAAGCCCAAGATCTTGCGGTTGGAGATGGAGAGCAGCTCGCGGTTCTCGGCCAGGTACCCGGCCAGGAACAGCACGATAAAGACCTTGGCGAACTCGCCGGGCTGGATGGTAAAGCCCGCGATGCGAATCCACAGCTTGGAGCCCGAGATCGTGGTGCCGATAAAGATAGGCAGCATCAGCAGGATGATGCCGATGATGCCAAAGGTGTACTTGTAGCGCATGACCACGTCGAGGTTTTTGACCAGTGCGAGCGTTCCCACCATCAGGGCCACCGAGACAAACAGGATGATGAGCTGTGAGATGGCGAGAGCGGGGGCGAGACGCGTCACGAACGTGATGCCGATGCCCGAAAGTATAAATACGATGGGTAGGATGGCGGGGTCGGCGCCGGGCGCCAAGATGCGCACGGCGATATGTGCCGCGGCGAAGGCGGCAAAGAGGCCGATCGGCACGGCGAGCGTCTCAAAGGAGATGGCGGCGCCCGAGGTGAGCACGTACATCGCATACAGCAGGATGACGGGGAACGCCGAGGCGATGAGCAAGAGCAGTTCGGTGTTGCGGCGACTCATAAGCGGCACTCCCTTTCTAGTTCTTTTCGGAGGCTTCGGCCTCGGCGGACTGTTCGGCGGTTTTCTCGGAATCTGATTCGGAGGTCGATCCCTGATTGGTGTTGTCGCGAATCGTTTGCGCGTCGATCACCTGGCGGGTCTGCTCCTCGTCGATCTGGTGGCGGTACTTGGATATCGTGTCCTGCGCATCGTCGGCACTTGTTTGCGGAATGCCCGCCTTGAGGCGGTTTTGCGTGTCTTCGGGCAGGTCGGACAGCTTGATGCTGGTTTCGCTTTCGAGCCAGTGGAGCTTGAGTCCGAGTGGCTTGCCGGGCAGGCCGCGCCAGACGGCGACATTGCCCTGGTAGGTACCCAGGTAGTACGAGCCGGTGACACCCGTGTAGGCCCAGATGCCAGCTGCCAGCACAAAGACGAGGGCCAGGATGGCGGCGATAGTAACGTTGCGGCGACGCACGCGTTGCGCCTCGCGCATGACGCCATCGTCAACCAGGTCAACGACTACTACGGTCACGTTGTCGTGGCCGCCGGCGGCAAGCGCCGCGTCCACTAGGTTGTCGACGCAGATTTGCGCGGTTGAGGACTGCGTGGCGATGTTCTCGATATCGCTATCGGGAATCATGCTCGAGAGGCCGTCAGAGCACAGGATCAGGCGGTCGCCTTCCTCGATATGCAGAGTGAAGTGGTCGGCATACATGGCGGGGTCCGAGCCCAGTGCGCGGGTGATGACCGAACGGTTGGGGTGGACGCGAGCCTCGTCTGCCGTGATCTCGCCGGCGTCCACGAGCTCCTCCACGTAGGAGTGGTCGCGGGTCACGCGGATGAGCGTGCCCTCGTGGAGCAGATAGGCGCGAGAGTCGCCCACGTGGGCGATGGCGAGCGTGTCGTTTTCGATGTAGGCGCAGGTGGCTGTGCAGCCCATGCCGGGCTTGCCCAGGCCGTTCAGGGCCGCCTCGATTACGGCGGCGTTGGCTGCCTCGACGGCTGCGGCCAGGCGTGCTGCGTCGGCGGACTGTGGGGCCGTCTTGGCAATAGTCTCGACGGCGATGGAAGAGGCTACCTCGCCGGCAGCGTGACCACCCATGCCGTCGCATACGCAAAAGAGCGGCGACTGCACCAGGTAGGAATCCTCATTGTGCGGACGCACGCAGCCAACGTCGGAGCGGGCGCCCCACATGAGTTGCGTGGTGGTGCCGGCATCATAGGTCGAGTCGGTCTCGATGCGCTCCTCGGTCAGGGGCTCAAAGCTCATGGTCGAGCCGGGGTCTTTGAGCTTGGCCTCAACGGCGGCAACGTCGATCTCTGCTGTGTCACCGGGAGAGACGGTGTCGGTCTCGGCGTTTGATTCAGAATCACCGGTGTCCGGGGAGTCGGGCTCCTCGGAAACGCGGGCGGTCGACTCGTCATCTTGCGGGCTGACGTCTATAGGATCGGGCGTCGCAAAGTGCGACGGCGCGGGCGTGTTTTGCGACTGGGCGGCGGGCTCGGCCACGGCATCGGACTCGCTTGCGGGCGCAGGCTGCGGGGTCTTGGGTGCAGGGCGGTCCTCGGGGGATGTCCCCGCCTCGGGCGCCGGCGTAGACGCGGGCGCAACCTCGGATGCCGGGGCTATGGGAAACGCCGGCGCGGCGGGCTCGGGTGCCGCAAACACCGCAGCGCTCTCGTTGATTGCGGCGGCGACGGGTTCTGCAAAGTGAGCCGGCGCCGGGGTTGCTTCGGGCGCTGTGGGCTGTTCCGCAGCATGTGCGCCGATGGGCGCTGCTGCGGCATCCTCTTCGCCCTCGTTATCGGCGAGATCCGAAATATCATGCGTTACATGCGAAAGAGGCAGGGAGAACACGGTGTCCTCGGGCTCCACGGGTGTGGAGTCCGCCGGAGCGGCGTGGGCCGGTGCAGCTACGGCGGCAGCCGGTGCCTCGGTCATGGTTGCGGACTTGTTCTCCTCGTCGATCATCGACGGTTCACCTTCATGACCACGTCGCCAATCTGGACTTCGTCGCCCTCACGCAGCGTCGCGGGCTCCACGAGCTGGCGGCCGTTGACGAGCGTGCCGTTAAGCGAGTTGAGGTCCTCGATGATGAGCGCCGGGCCCTGCAGCGAAAAGCGCGCATGCGAGGCCGAGACGAACGGTTCGTTGATGCAGATGTCCGAAGATGGCGAGCGACCGACGATGACGGGGCCGAGCATGTCTACGTGGATGCCGCGGATACCGCGCGGACCCTTGTCCACATCAATCGTCCAGATAGCCGAGTCGCGGCGCTGCCCGCGCACAAGTCCCACGCCGGTCTTCATGACGGCGAACAGGAAGATATAGAGCAGGGCGACCAGGACGATGCGGCCTGCAAAAAGGACGATATCGATGTTCATAAGCGACTATCCCCTAAATTCAAAGGTGCTCAGGCCAAACGTCAGCAGATCGCCGTTGCGCAGCGGGCAGCGCGTAATGCGGCGGTTGTTGACGAGCGTGCCGTTGGTGGAATTGAGGTCCTCGATCGACCAATCCGAGCCCGTAAAGGTGAGCTGGGCGTGGCGGCGCGACACGTTGGGGTCGCGCAGGGCAATGTCGGAAACTGAGCGCTCGCGACCGATGGTCACCTGTGCGGAGGTGATGCTATGGCTCTCGCCGCTCACGACGTCGACGAGCTGGGCGAGCGGGCGCTGCGGGGCGCGAGTGCTCGCCATGTTGGAGGCGATGCCGGCTGCGGCGCCTAGGCCCACGGCGGCACCGGTCGCGGCGGCTCCGCCCATGCCGGCAAGCGCGTCGCGCGAGACGGTCTGCGGCACCGGGATGGGTGCGGCGGCGGGGTCGGGGACGCTAGGCGCGAAGGGGTCTGCCACGGCAAGCGGGTCGGGAGCGGCGGCGCGAGGCGTCGGCTGCTGCTGGGGCATGGCGGCGGGGCGCTGCTGCTGCGGGGCAGCAAACTGCTGCTGGCCGGCGCGCGGGGCGCTGGCGGCACGGCTTGCCGCGGAGTTGTTCTGGCCCAGGCCGTTTTGATAGGCGCGCTCTTCTTCGTACAGGCGGCCGAGCGTGGGGGCATCGACGTTCTCGGCAAAGACCGAGAACTTGCCGGCGCGCAGCTGCGGATCGATCATAAAGCGCACGAGGGGCTCGCCGACAAAGACATAGCGGCGCTTTTCGGCCTGCGCCTTCACAAACTCGCGGACCTCGCGTGAAAGCTCGGGGTAGAACGGGGCGAGCATGGGATCGTCGTCGGCGGCGATAAGGATGGTATAGAGTGCCGGCGCCGTGTTGACGCCGTTGATCACCAGAGTCTGATCCTCCATGTCGCGAGCGGCCTGCTTGGCAAGCTTCTTAAAGGAGAACGGGGCACGGGTGGCACCGAAGATGCCGGCCACGTGGTCCTCGAAGATGTTCAGGAAGTTCACGAAAGATCACTCTCCGTATAGGTTCTTTGGTATCCGAGCAAATATAGGCATATCCCAACGATTATAGAGGATAGGATTCCCGCAACCGCCGCCTTGGCGATGACCGCGGCTGCAAGGCTGGCAATTTCCATATGGTGTGCAAGACAGGACGCCGCTGCGCAGCCGATGCCGGTGACAGCGATGGCGGCGATTGCGGCAAGGTTTGAGCCCTGATCGGCACGCTTGGCATGGGCATTGAGCAGCGCGGATGACGCTGCGGCAGTTGCCGCGCCCAGCACAAAGGCAGCCCAAAGGAGCGGGTCTCCCAGCGCTGCGGCAACGTTACCGAGCCCCAGCACGCCTCCGGCTGAAAGCGCGACCGTGGCCAGACGGGCAAAAAGCGCGCCCATGCCCGTTGCCGCGGCGGCGCTTGCCGGGCCGAGCCAAAATGACGCGACGCCGGCGGCGACCCCAGCTGCCAGGAAGGTATTGCCGGTCAGACAGCCAAGCGCGAGTGCACAGGTGAGCGTGGCGCTCGCGGCAGTCTCGGTGCGACCCCAGGCGATCCACCAACCGGACATGGCGGCGGCAAAGATCACCGCGACGGGCAACATCGACAGGATGCCCTGCGCCTGCATGGTGGCGTTGGCCAGGAGCACCAAAAAGCCCACAGCCGAGATGGCCGAGCCAATCTGGGGGGCCAGGCCAGCCGCCGCTCCGATCGCGATGGCCGCAATGACCAGGCCGGGAAGCGCCGCGACCCCGGCCGTTTGCATCAGCAAAAAGCTAAAGGTGCCGCACGTTAGCGCCGAGATAGTGCGCATGGTGTAGTCGCGCGCATGGCTCCAGCGCGTGCCCGCCCAGCCGAGTGCGGGGTCGACCTCGATGGCGTCGTCCTCGTAGTGCGACGGCTCGATATCGTCGAGCTCCTGTTCGTCATCCGAAAGTTCGCCAACCATTTGCTCCAGGCTGCGACGGCCTTCGCGCACGCTGCCCAGACCGGCAAGGAGCTGGTCGCAAAATGCCTCGATGCTGTTGGGGCGGTCCTGCGGCATGGGGGAGAGCGCGCTCATGAGCGCGGCCTCGGCTCCCGGGGGAAAGTGTGGTATCAGCTCGCTGGGATAGGTGGCGCCGCCGATGATGCGGCCGAGCGAGTCGGCGGGTGTGGCCGCCATAAAGGGAGCGCTGCCGCACAGGCCCTCGTAGATCACACAGGCGAGGGCAAAGACATCGGCGCGCTCGTCGACCGTGCCGGTCTCGATATCGAGCTGCTCGGGCGGCATGTAGCCGATGGTGCCGCCGCGTGAGCCGCCAAAGCCACCGGCAGACGACAGTCGCGCCATGCCAAAGTCGGTGAGCTTTACATTGCCCGAGTGGTCGATGAGCGCGTTGGCGGGCTTAATGTCCAGGTGGAGTACGCCATTACTGTGGGCGAAGGTGAGCGCCTGGCCCAGGGCATCGGCAATGGCCGCGGCCTCGTCAAAGGTAAGTGAGTGGCCGTCCGCGCGGTGCAAAAACTCGGCCAGCGACATGCCATCGACATATTCCATAACCAGGTAGGCATAGGCTGTGTCGTGCGTAAAGTCGATGACCTGCACGATGTTGGGATGTTGAAGCATAGCGGCGGTGTGCGCCTCGCGCAGGACATCCATGATGTCGCTGGCGGGCATGCCGGCACCGTTGATAAGGGGGATGCGTTTAATGGCGACGCGGCGGCGCAGGTGCGTGTCGCGGCAGATCTCGATGGAGCCAAAACCGCCGGTCGCAAGTGTCTCGAGCGGCTGGTACCGCTTGAGCAGCTCGCGAGAGCTGGTGCCCTCCAAAGGAACGTCCGGCGAGAACCGGGCGGTATGTTGCGAGAAAAGCGGCATGGCCAACCCTTGTGCGTTTAAAGTTCGTTTGCGAGTGGCGGGCGCGGAGCCGAGCCGTTCGCGGTGGCATAGATGCTGCTAGTGTAGCACGCTCGGGTGCATGGGGAGGATAGCGGGATGCGAGGCTGCCTGCCTGGCTTGGCCTTAGCGCTTTTTCTTTTTCTTCTTCTGCTTGCGCTTGGTCTCCTGGGGCTTGTTGCCCTGTTTGGCTTCGGCAGCGGCCTTTTCTGCCTTCATCTTCTTGCGCTTGGTCTCGATGCGGAGTTTTTTGTTGATGCGCGCCTTAAGGAAGGTGCCAAACTGCTCGGCATCGCCGCGAATAAAGGTTTCCTTGGGGATCGTCACGCCCTGGTCGGCGAACATGGCCACAAAGATGCGCTCGCCGTCGAGTACGTGGTCGAGCTTGTCAAACGGGAAGAACTGCGACTTGCCGCTCTTGCCCCAAACCATCAGGCCGTCCTCGTTGGCGGCGACGCGGCGATAGCGGCCACCCATGGACTCGTCGGCCTCGACGGCGTCGATAAAGTCGCGGGCGAGCGTGTGGTGCAGGTTCTTGCTCCACCAGGCCAAAAAGGCGCCGAATACGATCAGCACGACGCCAAACTTGATCCAGTTGCCGCCGGCCAGCAGCATGCCGATGCCGATGAGCGCGGCAATTGCCGCGGCGACATACAGCGAGCCGCGACGCCTGGGCGAGGCGACCAGACGGGCGAAGTCGGTGACCAAGTCGTTTTCGTACTGGTACTCGTTGAGGTACAGGATGCCGTCGTCGGCTGCGGCCTGCTCCTCGAGCGCGACCTCGACCTGGTCGGCTGCTTCGGAGGGAACGAGGTTGCTCTCTGCGTCTGCCATGCTCTTTGGACTCCTATCGCGGCGGGCTCGCCGTACGGGTATTATGGAATGCAGTATGCCGTGCGACCGCATGGCCGCCGCGGCAACAAGACTCAGTATACCCGGGGGAGCACCCATGGAATCGTTGTACCGAAAGTATCGCCCGCTCACCTTCGACTCCGTGGTGGGCCAGCAACATATCGTCTCGACGCTCGAGCACGCCATCACCGAGGGGCGCCTGTCCCACGCCTACCTGTTCTGCGGACCGCGCGGCACGGGCAAGACCACCATGGCGCGCATTCTGGCCAAGGCGCTGCTGTGCCGCAATGCCGAGGCGGCGCGCGCCGAGGGTGCAAGCGGCTGCATGCCCGACGGCACTTGCGAGGAGTGCGAGCTCATCGCCGAGGGCAACCACCCGGATGTCTACGAGCTCGATGCTGCAAGCCGTACCGGCGTGGACAACGTGCGCGAGGAGATCATCAACTCCGTCAACTTTGCCCCGGTGCGCGGCAAGTACAAGATCTATATCATCGACGAGGTCCACATGCTCACGACGGCGGCGTTCAACGCGCTGCTCAAGACGCTCGAGGAGCCGCCGGCGCACGTGATCTTTGTGCTGTGCACTACCGACCCGCAAAAGATTCTGGAGACCATCCTCTCGCGCTGCCAGCGCTTCGATTTCCACCGCATCGGCAACGAGGATATCGAGCATCGCCTGTCTTACGTGTGCGAGCAGGAGAGCTTCGATTACGACGACGAGGCACTCGCCATTGTGGCGCGCCATGCCAAGGGCGGTATGCGCGACGCGCTTTCCACGCTGGAGCAGCTGAGCGTCTTTGGCAACGGTTCTGTGCATGCGGACGACGCCCGCTCGCTTTTGGGCGAGGTTTCGGACCAGATTCTGGGCGAGTTTTCCCGCGCCATTGCCGATCGCGATGTTGCCGAGCTCTATGGACTGATCCGTGCGCAGGTCGAGGAGGGCAATGACCTGCTGGAGCTGACGCGCGACCTGGTGGCGCATGTGCGCGACGTGTACGTTGCCTGCGTTGCCGGTGCCCGTGCCGAGCTGTTTGAGGGCGGCTCCGAGCAGGCCGAGGCGCTTGCTGCCGAGGCCGCTGCCTTTGGCGAGCATCCTGCCGACCGCCTGGCCCGCGTGCTGACGGTGCTCGACGATGCCGCACTGGAGATGAGGGGCGCGAGCGACGTGCGCCTGGTGCTCGAGATTGCCTGCACGCGTCTGGCGCGTCCCGAGGCCGATTTAACGATTGAGGCATTGGCCGAGCGCGTGGCACGCCTGGAGGCCATGATTGCCAACGGCGCCGTGCCGGCGAGCGTGGCTGCTGCTCAGGCCGCCGCGCCTGCAGCATCCGTACCCGCTGCTGCCCAACAGCCGACGCTCATTTCGGGCGCTCGTGCTGCCGCTCCGGCGGCATCCGCTTCCCCCGCTGCTACGTCCGCGCGCCAGGGCGGTATGCCTTGGGACCGCGGCGCTGCTGTTCCGGCTGCCCAGCCTGCGACCAAGTCCGCGGCTCCTGCGCCGGCGCCCAGACCTGTAACGCCTGCACCTCAGCCCGTTGCGGCTCCGGCTTCCGCGCCTGCTGCATCGACCGTGTCGGTGTCCAAGCCCAACAACGCCGCCCAGGTTGCCGCCGCCGGTGCTGCCGAGACCCCCGCGGTTGAGGACGCCGGCGAGCTCCAGCGCAAATGGGCCGAGGTCGTCGAGCGCGTCAAGGCTCGTCAGGCCTCCTACGCAGGGCTTTTGCTCAACGCCCGCGCCACGGCCGACGACGGCTCCAAGCTCACGGTCTCGTTCCCCGCGGGTTCGACTTTTGCCATCAAGATGCTCGGTCGCGCCGATACGCAGTCGGTGGTCCTGCCGACGGTCTGCGCGGTCTTCGGTCGTCGTACCGTCGACTATGTCCTGGATGGGGGTGGCACGCCGGCTCCTCAACATGAGGAGCATTCTCCATCTGCACGGGCTGCGGTATCTGCGGACCCGCAACCCGTGTCCTCGGTGCCCCCTGCATCCTCGAGCGCCAGCGCGACGCAGCCAAAAGCGGCGCCGGTAGCGGCACCGACCCCGTCGGCGCCTGAACCCGCTGCGCCCAAACCGGCTGCTCCGATCCCCGCGCCCAAGTCCGCTGCCGCGCCTGCGCCCAAGTCATCCGACCTGGCCAAGGCCCCTTGGCTGCGCTCCGACAACCCTGCCGGTGCTCCTGCCACGGGCAAGCTCCCGACCGAGCCCGCGCCCCGAGCGCCCGAGCGCGCGTCCGTCCCCATGGCTCAGCCGCCTGCGCAGGCTGCGCCATGGGAATCCGAGCAGGTGCCCTACGACGATGCTATGGTCGGTGGTTTTGCTGCCGATGCCGGCGGGGACGATCTGCCCCCGTTCGACGTGCCGGGTGCGGCGTCCGCGACCAAGGCCGCTGCTGTGGCACCCGCAGCCTCTGCAAACGACGACGTCCCCGCCGCTCCCTGGGAATCCAATCCCGGTGCTGGCAGCCCCTTCGGCCATCAGGGCGCAGCCCCGAGCATCCCGCAGACCGAGGACGAGGCCAAGGCCCTCATCCGCAGCGTCTTTGGCCAGGCCACCATCTTCAAGCCGGTGGAGTAGCTGCGCAGGCGGGTATACTGCTCAAGAAGAGGACCCCTTGTCCGGGCGCATCTGTATTTCGGACATGTGTAGTGTGGTGCCGCGTATGTCGCATTTGAGCAGACAGGTGCGTGACGGTCGGCCTAGGATGCTGAGGTCGATACGATACGTCGCATGGCTGTCCGTGTACTCGACTTGCTCGGCGTTAATGGTTGCTCCGATTGCCAAATAAACGCCTAGCTCGGCATCGACAATCTTGAAGTCCTTTATCTTGACCTTGAACTCTTGATAGAGGGACGGGCTGTTGTAGTAGACGGTTCGGGTTCCGTCGGTGCACTCATCGGTCGTCTCCCATTTGACGACGGGCTGGTCCGAGCTGGCTATCAGCAGTTCTGCTCCAAAAGCTATGGCATGGGTGATGACAACCAGCAATGCCCAGCCGACAAAGAGATAGAGAACCACATATGCAACGGGGTGTTTTGAGCGGATGTTTTGGAGCGCGTTGGGGGCATTCATGGGGCACCTCCAAATTACTATCTATGGCAATCAAATTATACCCTGCCGCCATGTGCGCCGCCTCGAGCAGCGGTTCGGCATTTAGCTATTTAGTGGCGCACATGAAATGCCGGATTCGGCTCTACTAGATTGAGTGTGCGATATTATGCAACCTTGCATAATTCGACCTTGCATAATCTTTGAGTGCGGTTTGTATTGGAGGACATGTATATCGACTGAGGTAACACGTCCGCCCCGCTCTCTCGCCGCGCGCCGTGGTACGATTTTTGAGTTTGAAAGTCCCGCCGTGCTCCGGCTGCCCTTGCAGCTCGGCGTGCGGCCGCACGTAAAGGAGCCATCATGGCCGGTATGAACATGCAGCAGATGATGAAGCAGGCTCGCAAGATGCAGGAGCAGCTTGCCGCCGCGCAGGAGAACCTCAAGTCCCAGACCGTCGACGCCTCTGCCGGCGGCGGCATGGTCAAGGTGACCGTTAACGGCGAGATGGAGCTCGTCAACCTCACCATCGATCCCGATGCGCTCGATCCCGAGGACGTCGATATGCTGCAGGACATGATCATGGCTGCCGTCAACGAGGCCGTCCGCGGCGTCAACGAGCTCGCCAACAAGCAGATGGGCGCCATCACCGGCGGCCTCAACATCCCGGGCATGCCGTTCTAAGACACACATATAAATGAGTGCGAATCACAGTCTGCAAAAACTGCTCGATGAGCTGGGCCGTCTGCCGGGCATTGGTCCCAAGTCGGCCCAGCGCATCGCCTATTACCTGCTCGAGGCCGATGCCGAGGAGGCCCGCCGCCTGGCCGAGGCCATCCTGGAGGTCAAGCAGGAGGTCCACTTTTGCAGCCGCTGCTTTAACTACGCCACGGCCGACGAGTGCTCCATCTGCCAGGACCCGATGCGCGATACCACTCGCATTTGCGTGGTGGGCGAGCCGCGCGACGTCCAGGCGATTGAGCGCACGGGCAGCTACCACGGCCTCTACCACGTATTGGGCGGCGTGATCAGTCCCATGGACAAGATTGGCCCTGAGCAGCTGCACATCCGCGAGCTGCTGGCGCGTCTGGGCCACGAGGATATCCATGAGGTCATCATCGCCACCAACCCCAACATCGAGGGCGAGACCACGGCGAGCTATCTGGCCCGTACCATCAAGCCGTTGGGCGTCGAGGTGTCGCGTCTGGCAAGCGGCCTTCCCGTGGGCGGCGACTTGGAGTATGCCGACGAGCTTACGCTTGGCCGCGCCATCGAGGCCCGTCGCGCGATTTAGGTGGCGAGCCTGCTCCTGCCGTATGTTTTCCTCGCGACGCACGGGGTAGTCATAATTTCCCCGTGCGACTGTGAGTTTGTTGTGCAACAAAGATGCTTCGTATCCGCTTATCGCATGGATGCTTCCGCTCGCATCCTTAATTTGCCCATTCGTTGCGCAACCTTTTGGGTTCGCTGATACACTCAAATATGGATTCGAATGAATGCGCCGCTCCCGAGCGGCGTGTTTTTGTTGGAGGAGAACGCATGCGGCCCGGTGGCACTCAGACAAAGCGCGGCGCCGCGGTGCGGTAGTGTCGAGAAAGTTGGTGTAGAGCCCCATCCGAAGCGAGTCGGCCCGGCGTCCTAGAATCTGGAATACGGTT
>NZ_JADPCH010000023.1 GCF_015670745.1 Collinsella aerofaciens
TCGTAGAGCGCCTTGCCGTCCTCGAGATAGCCCTCCTGGTCGAAATGCATGATCTCGATCTTCTCGGTTTCCTTCATTTGTCTCTCCTTTCTGGGGTTGTTTCCACATCCCCAATGCCAACGGGCATCAAAACCCGCTTACATTCCGTAACACTCGGCCGCTTTGGCCTTAAGCGCATTGACTGACTCTTCGTAGCCCTCTGCCTTGACCTCCATTTGCTTGGAGACGGCATCAAGATACGGGTGCACGTCCCATGACTTCAGACGCTCGGCTATCATGGCCGCAATCGTCTGGAAGAACACAAGATTGGGAATTGCGCTGAGCAGCGGAGCCACCTGAGGCACCGCAACCTCGTGAGCCCTACCCTTGGGATGGGCCGTGAGCAGCACCGTTTTTGTCGTAACGTTCGATAGCGCATCAGCGATATTCGCAAGACGCTCCGACCCCTGCGGATCGTCGACGATAAACACCAGATAGCCCGGAACGATCTGCATCTCGGGACCGTGGACGAACTCCTCGCCTTCGTGATGCATGGCAGGAATCTTGATGGTCTCGCTCAGCTTGAGGGCCGCCTCTTCGGCAACGCCATAGTTGGGGCCGTTGCCGACGACCATGGCGGGCGTGTGCTCAGAAAGCTCGAGCATGTGGTCTTGGACATATGCCTCGGCGGTCTTGCACATCACGGCATTGGCATGGATAGCCTCGCGCAGGTCGTCAAGACGCTGGGCAACGCCCTTGGCGTCAATCGTTCCGCGCGCCTGACCGCCGTAAATGCCAAAGAGCACCAGGTACTCAACGAGCACCTCGACGCCCAGAGTCACAAAGTCCACCGACTCGACGCCCACACCGTAGTCAAGAACGATGTCAGCGTGTTCCTTGATGGGTGCCTCGACGTTTGCCGTGAGCGCAACTGCAGCCATATCGTGTGCGCGCATGTAATCGAGCGCCGCAATCGTATTGGTCGAATAGCCACTCTGCGAAACGGCAATGTTGAGCACATGCTGCGGATAGGTGTGTTCAAAATCGACGAAGGCCTCGGGCGTCACAACGGACACCTGCATTTGCAGGGCATCTTGCAGGTAATCGCGGGCGCAATCGGCGGCATGGCGCGACGAACCCGAAGCAACGATGCGCAGCGCGTCAAAAGAACCGGACTGGAAAATATCAACGAGCTGCGCTACCAGCTCAGACGAACGCTCGAGGTTCTCCCCCATACGCACATGGGCAAGCTGAACGTAATCGAGCATCTTCATCGTCTCACCTCGTAACAAATCATTAGTATTTGATACCAATCACAGTTACAGGTTACGGCTTTTTGATACCTCTTTGTCGATTAATTTATCCCCATCGGCGAGCGGTCGATTTTGAGCCCTGTAAGGTTGTATATACAGCTGACCCAACGATCAAAACTGGTTAGTTTCCCAGCCGTTATTCACAGAATACCAGCTAGTACGTATAGGTGTAGCCGCCCGTATCGCCACGATTGAAGGACTTTACATACTCGATAGCCTGACCGCTCGCGTCATAGCTCACGCATTCCAAAAGCAAAACAAGATCGCCCTGTTCCAGTCCAAGGAGGCCGGCATCTCGTGCGCCCAGCGCTTCGATATCGAGCTTTTCCTGTGCCATGACTGGCTTTCGGCCCAGCATCTCATAGGTCTCGTACAAACTGAAGACCGACACGTCAATATCTTCGATGGTTGGGAACAGCAGGCAGGGAATCAGCGCCGTCTCAATCGATACGGGGCTACCGTTTATGCAGTTCAGGCGTCGAACGGAATAGAGCAGGTCATCCTCGGCGATGCCAAACAGGTCGGCGTAATATGGCCCCGCATAACGCTTGGAACGCGCGAGAATACGGACGGACGGCTCGCCGCCCGAAGCACGGACCGATTCACGGAAACCGACCGTGCGTTCAAAAAAAGCAGGTACTTTCTGCGCCACAAAGGCACCTTTTCCCCGAACACGGCGAATCTGCCCGCGCCGAACCAGCTCATCGACAGCGCTTCGGATGGTCAAGCGTGTCGTACCAAATTCCTCGGCAAGGTCTTTTTCGGGCGGAATCATGGAACCCGTGGGATATATACCGCGCTCGATACGTTCCTCGATGCGGCGTCGAATGCGCATATAAACCGGGGTGGCATCTACTGTTTCAGCCATTGTTCACCTGCCACGCTCCTCATGCCGTTCTCTTCGCCGTTATCGGCAAAGCGGAACTTTGTGGGCAAAATCACCGATTTGCAATGCTCCACAAAACGCATGTCCTTATCAAATTCGATCGAGCTCTCATAGAACACCGGCGTTCCCTCTTCTTGCTGGAGCAGCTCGGCCTCTTCGGCGTTCAAACGCGAGATGGAGATATGCTCACGTCCATGCTCAACACGCACGCCACCTTCTTTGAGCAAGACATCGTAAAGGCTCTCGCACTCAAAATCGTGCTCGATAAGCGATGGGCACAGGGACAGGTTAACGTGAGCCGTCTCGATTGACGCCGGCTCGCCCTCAATAAGTCGAACGCGCTGCATGCGGAGCAAAGGGGCGCCTACAGCCACCCTAAGCTTGTCGGCAAGCGTCTTATCCGCCTCGATGGTCCCGGTGGAAACCAGACGAGAAGAGGGGTGCAGGCCGGCAGTCCGCACAGCATCGGAGAAGTTATACGTTTCCTGGAAGATGTTCAGCGGCTTGGGAGGACACACATACGTACCCGATCCGCGACGGCTCTCGAGCGTTCCACACGAGATGAGCCGCGTGATACCGGCACGCAACGCCGTACGCGAAACGCCAATCTCTTCGCACAGCACGCGCTCGGCCGGCAGGCGATCACCGCCGGCAAGCTGATGGTGCTGGATATACCAAAGAATTCCCTCAACAGCACGATCTTTGGGGGGAATTGCATAAGATTCGCCTGCCATTGCACAGACTCCTCATTCAGAAACGTATGCCGCCAAAATTAGGCCAGCCCTCCCATGGCATCAAATTCGGCCTTGATCTTCTCGGCGACATTCCGATACGACTTATATAGACTTGAATCGCGTTTGACTTCGTCGGTCATAACGGGAATCTCTAATTTGGAAACCTCGTCTTTTCCCGTCTGAACCGCCACAACAACGCCCATACCAAGACACATATTACGCTTGGCAGCGTTTATTTTCGCCGCCTTGGCAGGATTTGCCAGGATACGCTGGGCAAATTCCTGTTTAGAGACCGCTTCTTCGGCCTCCGGATCGCCCGCCTCGGCCACTTCGCACTGCAACACGTCCGCATAGTCAAAAATCTTCGGCTCGCCGCCGCGCTGATGTACGGCCCACTTGCGATGCGTGGCATCCTGGTAGATAGCCGGCAAAAACGTAAACCGCGGCGGGTCCAAAATCGTATCCGTGATGGTAAACACATCGGGATCAAAGGCATCCTGCGGGTTTTTCTTCTTGAACAGCCCCATATCAGCCTCCCGTACTAGTATTAAACAACTCAAGCTGAATATAGCACCAATTTCAAGCCGCCGCCTTACCCTATCGGTGCGCGGCGTCTATGGCTCGCCCAGCGGAAGAGTTCACGGACGAGGGCCGGGGTGCCTGCCGGCAAATAGCGGACACTCCGCATGCAATCTATGCAAACAAGCAAGTACGCTTAGCTACATTCGGTAAGCTCGAGCACGCTGTCCTTAACGATAAGCGCCGGCTCCAGAACGACCTCTTCGGCACGTCTACCGCCCCTACCGGCAAGACGCTTGGACATGCAGCCAAAAGCATGCTCCGCAAGGACACCAGGATCCTGCTCGATCGCGGTCAGCGCCGGCTCAAAGAGAACGTCGGCCGCCGAGTTGTCATAGCTTACGACCGAGATATCGCCCGGAATGCTCTTCCCCATCTCGTGCAAGCGCTTGAGCAGACCGAGGGCAATGTTATCCGAGCTTGCGAACACGGCGGTGGCGTCAGTTGCGAGCACCGCCTCCGAGGCCTCGTATGCGCTCGGAATGTAGTACTCGCTCTCAAACTCCAAACGCGCGTCAATAGGCAGCCCCACCTCGCGCAGCGCACGCTCATAGCCGGCAAGACGCTTACGACCCGTATTGGAACGGCGCGCATTAACCAAGCAGGCAATGCGACGGTGCCCCTGCTCGATCAAGTAGCGGGTAGCCATGTAGCCACCCATCTCGTGGTCGAACATCACCTTGTCGCACTCGAGCCCCTCAATGGCACGGTCGACCATTACCGCCGGGATGGGTAGATGGCTGACCTCTTCGCGCAGGGCGCGGTCGTCGGAGAACTCGTCACCCACGACCAAGAACACACCATCGACGCCGCGCGTCACTAGCTGGCGCAGGAGCTCCAGATCGTCCTCGGCACTTCCGCCCGAACTGGTAATAAAGAGCGCATAGCCGTCCTCGCGGCAGCGCTTTTCCAAGCTGCCGGCGAGCGAAGCAAAAAAGCGGCTCTCGATGTTAGGGACGATAAGGCCAAGCGTGCGCGACTCGCGCATGACCAGGCTACGCGCGATCTGGTTAGGAACATAATGATTGCGCGACGCGACCTCTTTGATGCGCTTGCGGTTTTCTTCCGAGATGCGACAAGGCCGATTGTTGAGAACAAGCGAGACCGACGAAGGGGAAAGCCCCACCTCCTGGGCAATCTGCTTGAGAGTAACTTTGTTGCCCATCTCGCTCCTTCCGAATATTCGCGCAATCTCTTAAAAGTATAGCGACCGTCCCTCTACCTCGATGATAAACACTTTACCAATCCGGTAGACGGCTGTTTTATCGCCGCGATTGGTGCAAAGCAACCTGACCCCTTTGCACCATGTGATGCATTGGGGTCAGGTTGCTTTGCACCAAATCCATCCGGGTGGGGTATATTGCATTCGATTGATGAAAACGACCACCAACCATAAGGCGGATATTCGTATGCACGAAAATGACTTTTTTAACGAGGACCTGCTCTGCGCGCTCGCCGGTGTTGCCGGCGAGGACAACGTGCTCATGAGCGAGCCCATGCGCGAGCACACCACGTTTAAGATCGGCGGCCCGGCCGACGTCTTTGTCACGCCCGATACCGAGCAGGGACTCGTCGCCACGCTTGACACCTGCTACCGCTGCGATCTGCCGCTCACCATTGTGGGCAACGGTTCCGACCTGCTCGTCGGTGACAAGGGTATCCGCGGTGTCGTCGTGGCACTGGGCGAAGGCCTCTCTAACATCACCGTCGACGGCACGCATGTTACGGCAGCAGCCGGCGCCTTGCTTTCCGATGTCGCCGCGGCTGCCGCCGAAGCCTGCCTCACCGGCATGGAGCCCCTCTCGGGCATCCCCGGCTCGGTCGGCGGCGCCTGCTATATGAACGCCGGTGCCTACGGCGCCTGCATGGCCGATGTTTTGGAGTCCGTGCGCGTCTATAAGCCCGCCCGCGCGCTCGACGACGGCACCCGCGGCAGCGGCAATATCATTGAGTTCGATGTCGACGAGCTTAACCTGGGCTATCGCAAGAGCCGCATCGCCGACGACGGCTTTATCGTGCTCTCTGCCACCTTTCACCTCGCCCCGGGCAACGCCGCGATGATCAAGGCCGACATGGACGACTACCGCCAGCGCCGCGAGGACAAGCAGCCGCTCGACATGCCGAGCGCCGGCTCCACTTTCAAACGCCCCGAGGGCTACTTTGCCGGCAAGCTCATCATGGATGCCGGTCTGCGCGGCCATGCTGTCGGCGGCGCGCAGGTGAGCGAAAAACACTGCGGCTTCATCGTCAACGCCAACCACGCCACCGCCGCCGACGTCGACGAACTCATCCGCGACATCCAAGCCAAAGTCAAAGAGCAGTTCGGCGTAGACCTACAACCCGAAGTCCACCGAGTAGGCGAATTCCTCTAAAAAGAAGGCCCCGAAAGGGGCCTTCACTTTCTTTAATTCAGACAACCAGTCCGGTGTGTCGCGCTCAGGACCCGAGAGGGCCGGGACAGTCCGAGAGGTATAAGGTTGATCGCGAGTTCCGCACGAGCCGGAGAGCACTTAATGTGCTCTCCGTGCGAGCAGGACTGTCCGAGCAGGCAACCTTATACCTCTCGGACTGTCCCGGCCCAACTTATCGTTACGACAGCGCAATACCGCCAAGCCAGCCCCAGCGCACGCCAGAGCCAGTGCCGTAGAACCCAATGAACGAGTCAAGCGACCTCGACGTGATGGCGCCCTCATTGCTCATGACGATGCCGCCGCCAACATAGATGCCCACGTGGCCATAGATCAGACCCGGCATGCCGGTGCCGCTATGCGATGAGTCGGCCACGATCATGCCCACCTGCAGCGCCGAGCGGTCGGAGCTATAGCACCAGGCGTTAAACATGTCGCACGCATTGCCGCCAAAGTAGCCAACGCCGGCGTTACGGAAGACATTGGTAACCCACGCCGCGCACCAGTTCTGGCCCGGCGAAGGCGTGGAGTAGCACGCGTTGACGACGGCCTGTTGCTTGCCCGAGCCGGCATTCTGCTGCGGAGTTCCGGGCGCATACGATCCGCCACCCGAGCTCGAACCACCCGAGTAGGAATTGTTCTTGTTCGCGGCGGCCGCGGCAGCGGCGGCCTTCCTGGCGGCCTCCTCGGCCTGGGCGGCAGCGAGAATCTCGGAATCACGCTGAGCCATGAGCTCCTTGACATCGTCAGAGAGGCCGTTCAGAACCGTCTGGACTTCCTGCTGCTTGGCCTGCATGTCCTGCATCTGGGCAGTCTGCTGGTCCTTGAGCTTCTCTAAGTCGGCCTTCTGCGACTCGAGCTCGGTCTTTTGCGCATCGAGCTCTTCCTGGATGGTCTGAATGTCCTCGATGGCGTCGCGGTCGCTCTTGTTGATCTTCTCAACGTAATGCGCGTTGGCGACGAGTTCCTCAAACGAGCCAGAGGCCAGCAGCAGCGACAGGATGTTCGTGCCGCCGGACTTGTAGCTGGCGGCCACGCGATCGGAAAGGTCGTTGCGCTTCTTCTTGAGCTCGGCCTTCTTTTCATCGATCTGGGCCTGCGTGTCGTCAATCTTGCCCTGGACATTCTCGATGTCGTTGAGGGTCTGGGCATTCTTGTTGGCCAGCGCCGCATACTCATTTGCGATGCTGTCGAGCTGGGCCTGAACCTCGTCGAGCTGGGCCTGGGCGGCATTCAGTTTATCGGTGGTTTCTTTGGAAGCCTCCGCCGCATGGGCGCGAGCGGGCAGGCCAAAAAGAACTGCCGCAGAAGCGGCGCCGAACAGGGCCTTGAGGGCAGTGCGGCGCGAGAGCTCCTGGGAAAGGATGGAATCGCTGTTTGGTGACATATGTACTCCGTTACATGCTTATTTATATGTCGCTCAACTCATACATATTAGCGTACATATGGCGCGTCCCAACGATTTCCACGAACGGCAGGAAACTGCAAGGTCAGCGGCTCGTAAGCAAATGCCAAAGATCAGGTTATGCGTACGCAAGCTCTTCTATGAGTACGTTAGCACAATCCTCTGCTTTTCCTACAGCGCACGATTTGGGCGTCCCCGCCTGCGCTATACTCCCCTGAAGAAGTGTTCCTGATTCGATAGGAGACTACATGTCCAAAGCACTCGACCCCAAAGACACCTGTGTCCTCGTTACCGGTGGCGCCGGCTTTATCGGCTCGCACACCGTCGTTCAGCTGCTCGAGGGTGGCTACCAGGTCGTCATCGTCGATGATCTCTCCAACTCCAGCGCCGTCGCCGTCGACCGCGTCAAGACCATCGTGGGCGACGAGGCCGCCAAGAACCTCACCTTCTACGAGGCCAACGTGCTCGACCGCGATGCGATGAACAAGATCTTCGATACCCATCAGATCGACCGCGTCATCCACTTTGCCGGCTTTAAGGCCGTCGGCGAGTCGGTGAGCAAGCCCGTCGAGTACTACCACAACAACATCGAGAACACCCTGGTGCTCATCGACGTCATGCGCAACCATGGCTGCAAGTCCATCATCTTCTCGAGCTCCTCGACCGTCTACGGCGACCCGGACAACCCGCCCGTCACCGAGGAGGATCCTAAGAAGCCCGCGACCAACCCCTATGGTTGGACCAAGTGGATGATCGAGCAGATCCTTATGGACGTCCACACCGCCGACCCCGAGTGGGACGTCGTGCTGCTCCGTTACTTCAACCCCATTGGCGCTCATCCGTCGGGCCTGATCGGCGAGGACCCCAAGGGCATCCCCAACAACCTGGTGCCCTATGTCGCCCAGGTTGCCGTGGGCAAGCTCGAGGCCGTTCAGGTCTTTGGCAACGACTACCCCACCCCCGACGGCACCGGCGTGCGCGACTACATCCACGTGTGCGATCTGGCCTCTGGTCACGTTGCCGCCCTTAATTGGATGAACGGCAAGACCGGCGTCGAGATCTTTAACCTGGGCACCGGCACCGGCACCTCGGTACTCGAGGTCGTCGCCGCCTTCTCCAAGGCTTGTGGCAAGGAGCTGCCCTACGTGATCCGCGAGCGCCGCGCCGGCGACATCGCTGCCAACTGGTGCGATGCCTCCAAGGCCGAGCGCATGATGGGCTGGAAGGCCCAGTACGACATCGCGGACATGTGCCGCGATAGCTGGAACTGGCAGAGCCACAACCCCAACGGCTTCGCCGACGCCGAGTAGCAAAAACCTACATACCGCTCTTGCCCCGATCTCACGTTGTGAGGTCGGGGCTTTTTCATGGCATGTAACCATTCGCCGAAAATCGACCAACTTTTTTATCTTGCCTGTACATGTTTAAACAACATGTTTTACAATAGGCGTACCGAATCAGAACATCGGAGGCGGACTGCACACCCATCGGCAGGCCGACCCCACAACAAGAAGGTTGGTGAGCGCATTCATGGAGCGTGCAAGCGGCGTCCTCATGCCCGTCTCATCTCTGCCCGGACCATACGGAATCGGCGGCTTTGGCTGGAATGCCTACGACTTCGTCGATTTTCTCGCCTCGTGCAAACAACATTACTGGCAGATTCTGCCCCTTACGACGACCAGCTATGGCGATTCGCCCTATCAGTCGTTCTCGGCCCGCGCAGGCAACCCCAACTTTATCGACTTTGCCGAGCTTATCGAGGCAGGGTATCTGGAGCAGCGCGATATCGATGGCGTGTATCTGGGATCCGACCCCAGCAATGTCGACTACGGTGCTATCTTTGACGGCCGCCGTCAGATTCTCGACCGCGCCGCTGAGCGCTTTGCTGCCGACAAGCCGGCCGATTTCGATGACTTTATCCAGGCCAACGAGGACTGGCTCATCCCCTACTGTGAGTTCATGACCGTCAAAGAGGAGTGCGGTCTCAAGGCGTTTTGGGAGTGGCCCGCGGAGCTCCGCACCCGCGGCGAGGCTTCCGCCAAGGTCTGCGCCGACCATCCGGCGCATATGCTCTACCACCAGATGACGCAGTACTTTTTCGATCGCCAGTGGAGCCGCCTCAAGGCCTATGCCAACGAGCGCGACATTCTCATCATCGGCGACCTGCCCATCTATGTCTCGCGTGACTCCGTCGAGATGTGGGCGACACCTGAGCTCTTTAAGATCGACGCCGCCGGCAATCCGGTGAGCGTCGCCGGCACGCCGCCCGACCAGTTCTCGGCCACCGGCCAGTACTGGGGCAACCCCATCTACGACTGGGACGCCATGGAGTCCGACGGCTTCTCCTGGTGGGAGGGCCGCATTCGCGCCGCCCTCGACATGTACGACGTCATCCGCCTGGATCACTTCCGCGGCTTCGAGGCCTATTGGGAGGTGCCGTTCTCCTCACCCGATTCGTCCTACGGTTCGTGGACGCAGGGTCCCGGCCTCAAGTTCTTCAAGACGCTCGAGGAAAAGCTCGGCACGCTGCCCATCATCGCCGAGGACCTGGGCTTCCTCACCCCCGGCGTCATCGACATGCGCGACAACTCGGGCTTCCCCGGCATGAAGATCCTGCAGTTTGCCTTTGAGGGCACCAACTCGTACTACCTGCCGCATAACTACATCGCCAACACCGTCGCCTATGTGGGCACCCACGACAACGAGACGGCGCGCGGTTGGTTTGAGGGAACGGCCACCCCGCGTCAGCGTGAGCAGGCAGCCCTGTACACCCATCAGCAGGCCGGCGAACCCATGGCAGATGCACTCAATCGCACCATCGCCGCCAGCGTGAGCGACACGTGCATCTACACCATGCAGGATCTGCTCAACTTGGGCAACGAGGCGCGCATCAACACCCCTGCCACGCTGGGCGGCAACTGGACCTGGCGCATGCTCGACGGCGCCATCACCCGCGAGCTCGAGCACAAACTCACCGACTGGACCGAGACCTACTTCCGCATCCCGTCGGAAGCCGAAATCGAGCTTCCTCAATAGGAGCTACCGCGCCCGACCCCTCCCCACCGTGCGGACGCGCTTGCTTTTCCCGCGCGAGGCCACCCCAATCCCCTCGCGCGGGCTTCTTATGAATTGCAGACATGAAACAACCCATCACAGGAGAAAACATGCCCCAAATTAACCTCATGGAACTCGCCGAGCAGTCTTTTGGCACCTCGCTCGAGCAGCTCGACGACCGTCGCATTTACAAGCTACTGGTCAAACTCGTGCAGGAGCGCTCCGCCGCCCGCCCGCTCAACAACGGCAAGAAAAAGCTCTATTACATTTCCGCCGAATTTTTGATCGGCAAGCTGCTCATCAACAACATGATCGACCTCGGCATCTACGACGAGGTTAAGGACCAGCTCACCGCCGCAGGCCACGACCTCAACAAAATCGAGGAATTCGAGGTCGAGCCGTCACTCGGCAACGGCGGCCTGGGCCGCTTGGCCGCATGCTTCCTGGATTCCATCGCCACGCTGGGCTTGACCGGCGATGGCGTGGGCCTCAACTATCACTACGGTCTGTTCCGTCAGCGCTTTGTCGACAACCAGCAGAAGGCCGTCCCCGACGAGTGGCTCGGTGAGCAGGACATCCTAGTCGACGATGACCGCTCCTACACCGTCGAGTTCGGCGATTTTGCCGTTACCTCCAAGCTCGTCAACATCGATGTGCCCGGTTACGGCCAGTCCACCAAGAACCGCCTGCGCCTGTTCGACCTGGCGAGCGTCGACGACGGCCTGGTCCCCGGCAGTTCCATCGACTTCGACAAGACCGAGATCGCCAAGAACCTCACCTTGTTCCTCTACCCCGACGATTCCGACGAGCAGGGCCGCCTACTTCGCATCTATCAGGAGTACTTCATGGTGAGCAACGCCGCCCAGCTCCTGATCGACGAGGCCGTCGAGCGCGGCAGCAACCTGCACGATCTGGCCGATTACGCCGTTGTCCAGATCAACGACACGCACCCCACCATGGTCATTCCCGAGCTCATTCGCTTGCTCACCACCGAGCATGGCATCGAGTTTGACGAGGCCGTGACCATCGTACGCTCCATGGTCGCCTACACTAACCACACGATTCTTGCCGAGGCGCTCGAGAAGTGGCCGCTCGCCAGCCTACAGAAGGTCTCCCCTGCCATCGCCGACATTATCGTCAAGCTCGATGAGATCGCGAAGGCCGAGCACGATGACCCGCGCGTCGCCATCATCGACAAACACGATACCGTCCACATGGCCCACATGGACATCCACTTTGGCTTCTCCATCAACGGCGTAGCCGCCCTCCACACCAAGATCCTGGAGGACACCGAGCTTCATCCGTTCTACGAAATCTATCCCGAGAAGTTCTCCAACAAGACCAACGGCATCACCTTCCGCCGCTGGATCCATGGGGCCAACCCCGCGCTCGCCAGCCTGCTCGACGATGTGATCGGCACCGACTGGCGCAGCACCGGCGATCTGAGCAAACTCGCCAAGTTCGCCGACGACAAGGACGTTCTTGAGCGCCTGGCCGCCACCAAGGTCGAGGCCAAGGCCATCATGCGCCAGTTCATGGCGCTCGAGCAGGGCGTGACCATTCCCTCCAACGCCATCATCGACGTCCAGGTCAAGCGCATCCACGAGTACAAGCGCCAGCAGATGCTCGCGCTCTACATCATCTGGAAGTACCTCGATATCAAGAACGGCAACAGACCTAAGCACCCCGTCACCATCATCTTTGGCGGCAAGGCGGCGCCTGCCTACACTATCGCGCAGGACATCATCCATCTGATCTTGACGCTGTCGCAGTGGATTGCAAACGACCCCGACGTGGCTCCCTACCTGCAGGTTGTCATGATCGAGAACTACAACGTCACCGCCGCCGAGCGCGTGATCCCCGCCGCTGACATCTCCGAGCAGATCAGCCTGGCCTCCAAGGAGGCGAGCGGCACCTCCAACATGAAGTTCATGCTCAACGGCGCCCTAACCCTATGCACGCTCGACGGTGCCAACGTGGAGATTGCCGAGCTCGTGGGCGACGAGAACATCTATACCTTTGGCGCCTCTTCCAAACAGGTCGAGCAGCTCTATGCCAACGGCACCTATGACGCCGGTGTGCTCTACCGCAAGCCCGGCATTAAACTGCTGGTGGACTTCATCACCAACCCGGCCTTTATGGCGACCGGCAATGCCGAGCGCCTGCAGCGCCTGCACGACGACATTAAGGGCAAGGACTGGTTTATGGCCCTGCTCGACATTGAGGAGTACATCCAGACCAAGGAGCGCGTGCTGGCCGACTATGAGGACCAGGACGCCTGGATGCGCAAGGCGCTCATCAATATCACCAACGCCGGCACCTTCTCGTCCGACCGCACCATCTCCCAGTACAACGACGAGATTTGGCACCTGAGCTAATTTCGTTTCCTTTACCCATCCTCTTGAAAGCGGAGTCGTGGCAACGCGGCTCCGCTTTTTGTGCCCGCACGCTACCCTGTGACCCGACTCGACCAAACAATCTCGATCTGTAACAGCTACTCGGTAAAAACGGCCCCAGCTGTTACAGATTGAGACATACCGGCCCCTCCCCTTGGGTTTATCTCAATCTGTAACATCTAGCAGCTGAAATTCACCTTTGGTGTTACAGATTTAGATGAAATGGTTAGCTCAGCGGAACCGTCTCGATCTGTAACATCTAACGTCCGAAATCAGCCTCACCCGTTACAGATCGAGACAAACGACCGGTCAGACAGCCCCAACACAAAGAAAGGCTCCCCTCTCGCCCAGTGGACGGGAGGGGAGCCTTATATGTGACCGCGGCAAAAGGATGGCAATACCGCAGTCGCCCAAAGGAAGGGCCTGGATGCACCGGGCCTAGATAAGGTTCTTGCCAGAGACCTTATCGAAGAGGTGGGTCGCGTTCTTCTCGAACTTGAACCAGATGGTGTCGCCAGCCTTGAGCGCGCCCTTGGCCTCGAGGTCGACGACGGGGATAATCAGGACAAACTGGCCGTCGGGAGCGGTCACGTGGACATGCTCGGTCGAGCCCATGAGCTCGGTCACCTCGACGGTACCCTGGAGCGCGCCCTCCTCGTCCTTGTCGGCAAGCAAAATCTGCTCGGGGCGCACGCCGGCCGTGATCTCCTTCACGTCGCCGCCGTCCCAGTTGAGAGCAAGCTGAGCGCAGGTCTCGGGAGCGAGCGCCACGTTCATATCCTCGGTCTTGACGGTAAAGCCGTTGCCCGAGCGCACCAGCTGGGCATCGAAGAAGTTCATCTGCGGCACGCCGATAAAGCCGGCAACGAAGATGTTCGCGGGATGACTGAAGACCTCCTGCGGGGTGGCGATCTGCTGGACGACGCCGTCCTTCATGACCACGATACGGTCACCGAGAGTCATAGCCTCGGTCTGGTCGTGAGTAACATAAATGAACGTGCCCTTGATCTCGTGGCGCAGCTTAATGAGCTCGGCACGCATCTGGTTACGAAGCTTGGCGTCCAGGTTGGACAGCGGCTCGTCCATCAGGAAGACCTTGGGGTCACGCACGATGGCGCGGCCGATAGCGACACGCTGGCGCTGGCCGCCGGAGAGCGCCTTGGGCTTACGGTCGAGGTACTCGGTAATGCCCAGAATCTC
Source organism: Collinsella aerofaciens (assembly GCF_015670745.1). Classification (GTDB taxonomy): domain Bacteria; phylum Actinomycetota; class Coriobacteriia; order Coriobacteriales; family Coriobacteriaceae; genus Collinsella; species Collinsella aerofaciens_T. Next base: position 13,955 of record NZ_JADPCH010000023.1, read on the forward strand.
GGCAGCAGAGCGAACCTTGCGGTCGATCTCGTCCTTGGGAACTTTCTTGAGCTCAAGCGTAAACGCCATGTTCTCGTACACCGTCATATTGGGGTACAGAGCATAGCTCTGGAACACCATGGCGATGTCGCGGTCCTTGGGCGCCACGTCGTTGACGCGCTTGCCGTCGATGAGCACATCGCCCGAGGTGATGTCCTCCAGGCCGGCGACCATGCGCATCGTCGTGGACTTACCGCAGCCAGAGGGGCCAACGAGGACGACGAACTCCTGGTCGTGAACGGTGAGGTTGAAGTCCTCTACAGCGAGCACACCGTCCTCGGTAACCTTGAGGTTGTGCTTCTTCTCCTCGGTCTTCTTCTTTTTGCCAAAGAAGCCCTTCTTTTTGGACTCGGTGTTGGGATACACCTTCTGAACATGTTTGAGAACGATCTCGGCCATGTCTTTACCTTTCGATATGCGGCGCCGCGCTGAGGGGCGCCGCAGAAACTTGCAAAACAGTTACGGCATCAGCCCTTGACGGCACCTGCCACCACGCCGTCGATGATGTACTTCTGGCAGAGGATGTACATGATGACGATGGGGATAACGACCATCATGATGCAGGCCATCATGGGGCCGAGCTCGACGTGGCCGTAGCCGCCGCGGAAGTACTGGATCAAGATAGGAATGGTCTTGTACTTGGTGGAGTCGAGGGTAAGGTAGGGCAGCAGATAGTCGTTCCAGACCCACATGGTCTCGAGGATGCCGACCGAAAGATAGGTGGGCTTCATGATGGGAAGGACGATCTTAAAGAACACCTGGACCGGGTTGCAGCCGTCGATCATGGCCGCCTCCTCGATCTCGAGCGGGATGTTCTTTACAAAACCGGCGAACATAAAGACCGCCAGGCCCGCGCCAAAGCCCAGATAGATAAAGCAGATGTTGAACGGCGTGTTAAAGCCGATGCGGTCCGCCAAATTGGACAGCGTGAACATGAGCATCTGGAACGGTACGACCATCGAGAACACGAACAGGTAATAGAAGAAGTTCGAGATCTTGCTGTTGACGCGCACCACGTACCAAGCGCACATGGAGCAGCACACCAGAATCAGCACGACCGACGTAACCGTGATGATGAGCGAGTACATAAATGCCGAGGCAAAGCCCTGCTCGTTAAGGGCGTGCACGTAGTTTGCAAGGCCGTTGAACGTCTCGGGCGTGAGCAGATCGAACGCCGTGGTGGTGCTGATTGCAGTTGCCTTTTTAAAGGAATTGAGCGCGATCATAAACACGGGGTAGATCCACGCGAGCGACAGGATCGTAAAGAAAATCGAGAGCGCGCGGTTGATAACCTTATCGCGTTTCATTACTGCTGCACCTCCTTGGACCTCGTGGCCTTAAGCTGGATCATGGAGATGGCCACGACCAGGATGCAGAAGATAACCGCCTTGGCCTGACCAATGCCCTGCCATGCGATACCGGCACGCGAATAGAACGTGTTGTAGATGTTCAGGGCGAGCATCTCGGTGGAGTGCGCGGGGGCGCCGCCGGTAAGGGCGAGGTTCTGGTCGAACAGCTTAAAGCCGTTGGTGATGGACAGGAACAGGCAGATGGTGATGGTCGGCATCAGGTTAGGGATCTTAACCTTCCAAAACGTCTGCCATGCCGTAGCGCCGTCGACCTTGGCGGCCTCGATGTAGTCGGACGGAATGGACTGCAGACCAGCGATGTAGATGATCATCATGTAGCCGACCTGCTGCCACAGGGTCAGGATGATAAGGCCCCAGAAGCCAGCAGCAGAGTTAAGAGCGATGAGCTGGGCGCCCACGTTGGAGAGCAGGCAGTTGATCAGAATCTGCCAAATGTAGCCCAGCACGATGCCGCCGATCAGGTTAGGCATAAAGAAGATCGTACGGAAGATGTTGGTGCCTTTGAGCGCCTTGCGGGTGAGCGCCTGCGCAATGGCCAGGGCGATCACGTTGATGAGCACCGTCGACAGGAAGGCAAACGCCACGGTAAAGAAGAACGACGTGGAGAACTGCGGATCGGACAGCGCGCGCACGTAGTTCTCGATACCGACAAAGTGCGCGTTACTAATGATAATAAACTGGCAGAACGAGAGATAGAAGCCCTGGATAAAAGGGATCACGAACCCGATCATAAACGCCAGGCACGTGGGCAGCATAAAGAGCGGCCACCAGCGCTTGAGTGCTTTGCCCATAAAAGGGTCCTTTCAATATGCAGGGGGCGGGCAAACCAACGTCTGCCCGCCCCCTGTCGCTAATCAGATAGCTTGGGCAGCAACTGCTTACTCGGAAGCGGCCTTCTCGGTCTTCCAGCCATCGACGAAGGCGTTCTTGACGCCGTCCCACTTGGTGTTATCGGCAGCGTAGGCAATCAGAGCCTGCTTGAGGTTCTTCTTCCACTCCTCGGAGGGAATGTAGACGAAGTCCCAAGCGACGGTCTTCTTGCCGTCCTTGGCCATGGCAACGGCCTGCTGCGAGAAGACGTTGGTAGTCTCCTTGGCGCTCTTGAACGGAGCGGTCAGACCCATCTTGTCGGCGATGATGCTGGTCGGGGTGTCAGCGGTGACGCACCAATACATGAAGTCCTCGGTGGCCTTCTGGGCATCCTCGGAAGCCTGGGAACTGACGCACCAGTAGTTCTCGCCGCCGGAGCACAGGCCCTGGTTCTCCTCGCCGTCAACACCGATGTAGATCGGCATCATGCCAATCTGATCGTCGGTCATGCCGGCCTTGACGAGGTCAGAGTAGGCCCAAGAGCCGTTCTGGTAGAAGACGGCCTTGCCGGTTGCGAACTCGTTGGTGGCGTCGTCGCCGGTCTTGGAAGCAAGCTGCGAAGGATCGCAGGTGGAGTCGGTGATGTACAGGTCGAAGATCTGCTTGTAGTTGTCGAGGAACTCACCCTTGATCTCGTCGTCCTCCTGGTTGTGCTCCTTCTCAAACTCGTAGTAGAGCGGCATGTTGGCAAGGTGGGTGGTGTAGCGCCAGCTGGAGGAGTCGTCCATGCCGGCGGAAGTGAAGGCACCCTCGACACCAAGCTCGTCCTTGCGGGCCTGGATGTCATCGGCACAAGCCTTCAGCTTGTCGAAGGAGTTGATGTCCTCGGCCTTGTAGCCAGCCTTCTCGAGCAGCTGCTTGTTGTAGATGATGCCGAAGCTCTCCTGGACCCAGTCGATGCACACATCCTTGCCGTCGGACTGCAGAGCCAGGGAGTCGTCAATGAGCTCACCGCGGAGCTTGGTATCGGACAGGTCGGCGCAGTAATCCTTCCAGTTCTTAAGACCGGTGGGGCCGTTGACCTGGAACAGGGTCGGAGCGGAGCTCTTGGACATCTCGGACTTGAGCTTCTCCTCGTAGGTGTTGGAGGCAGCGGTCACGATCTTGACCTCGACGCCCTTCTCCTTCTTATAGGCCTTGGCGATCTCCTTCCACTCCTTGTCGACCTCGGGCTTGAATTGGAGGAAGTAGACCTCGGCAGCGTCACCAGAAGCAGAGGAGCCGGAGCCGGCAGAACCACCGCAACCCACGAGGCCCAGACCAAGAACTGCAGCCGCGGAACCAGCAAAGCCCAGGAACTGCCTTCTGCTCATTTCGTTCTTCATTACAATCCACCCTTTCACACCGTGGCGGCACCCTTTGCCGCCGCCTTCGGAGATTGGCTCGGGGACTTTGCCCCTTTTGCTGATTTGAACGATACGCTATTTGGCTAGTTGTTTGAACAAGTATTACTAGAGCGGTAGAAAAACTTCGGTGAACGGTAATTTCAACTTGATACTTGACAAGTTTTGTATAAACAATTATTTGTTATCGAATGCAGAGAAAACGCCCGGTCAAGCCGATGTACCGTCGGTTTGACCGGGCGTTTTCTCTTTGAGGCCATGAGTCTCGTCAGGCTGCGAGCTAGCCGGCTATCGCTTGGAATTGACGCGGTAATGGAAGATCTCGGGGTGTGTGCGAGTGTGCGTCACCTCAAACAAGATGCCATCCGAGGTGTACGACTGACTCTCCATGACGGCAACGCAGTTGTATTTGCCGAGGTCAAGATAGCTGCAGTCCTCATCGTTGGCGAGCTCGACACTCACCGTACGACGGCTCGCCATCACTTTGACACCGCGCTTGTGCTCCAGATAGCCGTAAATAGAATCTGCCGCGATCTCGGGAGTCAGGCCCTTGGCGATCGACGCCAAAAAATAGCCATGGTCCACTTGGCGCGCGTCGCCGTTGAGGCTTCGGACACGCACTACGCGAATCAACTCCTCGCCCACCTTAAAGCCCAGGTGACGAGAGAGTTGCTCGGTGCAAACCAGATGTTCGAAAGACTTAACGTCCGTCGATGCAACGGCATTGTTGCGCTTTGCAAACTCGCCAAACGACTCAACCTCTTCGAGTGCGCCCAACATGTCGGTTTCGCCCTTAAGCCAAATAACGCGCACGCCCTTGCCGTGTATGGGCTGCACAAACATCCCGTCGGCCAGCATACCCAAGGCGCGACGGACGGTATTGCGAGTGCATCCGAACTCCGCGGTCAGCTCGGCTTCGGTTGGCAGCATCTCCTGAAACGCATAGGTCCCATTAATGATGCGCGAGCGTATTTCTCGGTAGATTCCTTCGTATATCGCTTTTGGCATTGTTTCACCTCTACATTATTCATTTCCGGCTAGGCACGATAGCATTTCTTAAAGTTGTTTAAACCGAATATCGGTAAAGCGACAGGATTTAACCGTTGACGGTTTCTGTCATGCCCAAATCGGTTTCGCTCAAAACTGCCGGTACGACAATCGTCTGGTCCTCTACAATGAATCCATTGTTTAAACGTTTCCCCACGCGCAACGCGCCTCGATATTCGGAAGGCAGAACATGCTGCAAAAAATCCAACGCTTTGGCGGGGCAATGTTCGCGCCCGCCATGCTGTTTTCTATATCAGGCCTCATGGTCGGCGTCTCCGCTCTCGCAACGACTGCGGACATCGTCGGCGATCTCGCCGTATACGGAACCCCTTGGTACGTTTTTTGGACCATCATCCAGCGCGGCTCGTGGACGGTCTTTAAACGCCTCCCGCTCCTTTTTGCCGTAGCGCTGCCCATCGGTCTTGCCCAAAAACAACCGGCTCGTTGCTGCCTCGAGGCTCTCGTCGCCTATTTTGCCTACTGCTTCTTTTTGAGCGAGATCATTAAGCTGAGCGGAGACAACCTTGGACTTGAGTACCCGTCATCTTTGACCTCCGCCAGCGGTATCACCGTCATCGACGGCATCAAGACGCTCGACACCGGCATTATCGGCCCGCTGGCGGTATCGGCAACCGTCGTTGCCATCCATGACCGCTTCTACGATGCCAAGGTTCCCGATTGGCTCGGCACCTTCTCGGGCTCCTCGCTGGTCTACCTCATCAGCTTTTTTGCCGTGTTTGCCCTTGCTACTATCTCGGCCGCCATCGTGCCCTACGTATACGATGTAACCGATACGCTGCGTCACGCGCTTGCAGGCGTCGGTCCCTTTGGCGTGGGCATCTTTGTCTTTTTAGAACGAGCACTCGAGCCCTTTGGCCTGCACCACCTGCTCTACATGCCGATCTACTACGACAACCTGGTCATTAACGACGGCATCTACGCCACGTGGAGCAGTTTGCTCCCCATCCTCTCCCATAGCACGCGCCCCCTTAATGAGCTTGCGCCGTGGGCCGGTTTTACCGCCACCGGCTGGGTCAAGCTCTTTGGTCTTCCTGCCATCGCAGCTGCGTTCTACTCCACCGCAAAACCCGAGCGCCGCGCCGGCCTCAGGGTCATCCTTGTTCCCGCCATCATCGCCTCGGTGGTTTGCGGCGTTACCGAGCCACTCGAGTTTCTCTTTATGTTCACCCACCCCGGGCTCTTTTTGCTCTACGCCGTCTTATCGTCTTGCCTTGCCACAACCATGAATCTCTTTGGTATCGTCGGCATCTTCTCGGGCGGCCTCATGGAGATGGCAGCCTTCAACTTTATTCCGCTCATGCGCACGCATGCCGGTGCCTATCTTTTGGCGCTCGGTATCGGCCTTGCCTTTAGCCTCATCTTTTTTGTTAGTTTTCGAGCACTCATCTTGGTCTATGACCTTAAGACACCGGGCCGCGAGGATCATGTTGCCAATCGCGCAGCAATCGATTGTTTAACGGGAAGCGACTTTGCCAAAGAGCAATCCCCCAATGACGAGGTCGATAGTCGATCCGATCAAGATCACGTCCTCGCTGAGCGGGTAATTCAGCTTTTAGGTGGCGTTGGCAATATCGTGGGCGCAACCAACTGCGCCACGCGCCTGCGCGTCGAGGTCGCAGACCCTTCCATCGTTGCAGATAACGCGTCGTTTGTCGCGGTGGGCGCCAAGGGCCTCATCATTACGGGCAAGACCGCCCAGGTGGTCATCGGCATCTCCGTTCCCCGCGTTAAAGAGCATTTTGACCAGATCATGGGCCTCGAGCCGGAATTTGCGCCCACCACCTCGGCCTCCCCTGCCGCCAGCGCAGCCCATAAGCGCGGCGATATCTGCTTCTTCGATATCGACGGAACGCTCGCCTGGCAAGACCCTCGAGTGGCACAAGAGCTTCCCGAGAGCGAGCGTGACCTGTCCCCTTATCCCAACGAGGCGGTCTCGCAGGCCATCCGCGATTTCGTTGCAAACGGCAACATGGCCTTTATCTGCACAGGACGCACCCTCAGCTGCATCCACCCCAAACTTCTTGAGCTGCCCTGGACCGGCATCGTCTGTCTTGCGGGCGGTTACGCCGAGATCAACGGACACGCAATTCGCGATCTGTCGATGACGCCCAGTATGCTGCAGCGTCTTGCCCCCTACCTTGAGCAATCGGGCGAGGTCATCCGCTTTGAGGGCCTCAACGGCGTCGTGCGCATGAGTGCCGATGCCCCCGATGCTCCCGGATACGCGCGCACCCTGGGCGACGCAGTCACGCAGCTGCAACATTACAGTGTCTACAAGATCTTGATGTCTACATCGCTCGCCAACCACATCGCTCAAGATAAGGCACTTGAGCCGCTGCTGTGCTTTAACGAGCTCGAACTCGAGGTAACCGAAATCTCGCCCCGCGAATGCACGAAGCGCGGGGGCATCCAGTCTGTACTCGACGCCCTCGATCCCCACCACGGAACCGTGTACGGCATCGGCGACGCCAGCAATGACGTCTCGCTGATGAACGCCGTCGATGTCGGCATTGCGATGGGCAACGCACCGGACTATCTCAAGGATAAGGCCGATTACGTGACCGACACCGTCGATCACGACGGCGTCGTTGCGGCGCTCGAGCATTTTAGGCTGATTTAGGCACGCTCCATCAAACGCACGCCCGTTGTCCTAAATCGCCAAAACTGCCGCGCTAAACGCCCTGATGTGGCAATATGTTGTCTGCATATTGCATCAATGCAACCTCAGAAAGAATGCGAGAACCCGTGTCCAGTCCGTTTACCAGCTTTTTAGCCCAGCACTTTGACCAGATTAACGACTATCTGGCCACGTTCTTTGACGGACAGGCGACCTCTGCCGATATCGAGCGCTACCTGTATGCGCCGCTCTCGGCTTTTACGGCCAACGCCGGCAAGCGCCACCGCCCGCTTATCTGTATGCTCGCCGCAACCGCAGTGGGCGGCAGCTTTGAGAGCGCCCGCAGCGCCGCGGCAGCCATCGAGCATTTCCAGTCGGGCGCGCTGATCCACGACGACATCGCCGACAACGGACAGCTTCGTCGAGGCAAGCCCTGCATGCACCTTACCGAGGGCACGGGCCTTGCCATCAATTGTGGCGACCTGGCGCTCACCATGGTCACCAAGACGGTTCTCGACGACCCTACGCTTGAGTCCGACGTGAAGCTGCGCGTGCTCCACGAGCTTACCGAGATGATCGTCCGCACCATCGAGGGTCAAGCGCTCGACCTGGGTTGGGTCCGTGACGGGCGCTTTGATATCTCGGTTGATGACTACCTGGACATGGCAACGCACAAGACCGCGTTTTACAGCGGAGCCACGCCGCTTGCCGCCGGAGCCATTATCGGCGGCGGCAGCGATAAGCAAATCGAAGCGCTGCGCGCCTTTGGCCTGCACACGGGCCTTGCCTTTCAGATTCAGGACGACCTGCTCAACCTTGTCGGCACTAAGGAAGCCGCCAACAAGGACTTCCGCACCGACATCACCGAGGGCAAGCGCACGCTTGTCGCCGTACATGCCCTCTCTGATGAGCGCTACCACGACGAGGTCGAGGCGATTCTTTCCTCGGGCACCGATGATCCCGCGCAGCTCGCACGCGCCGTGGAGATCTTCCAAGAGACCGGCTCCATCGATTACGCCCACACTTACGCGCTCGACCTGACCGCTAAGGCCAAAGCGGCCATCGAGAACGTTGAGCTTGATCCGCACGCACGCGAGCTGTTCCTCTCCATGGCAGATTTCTTTGTGGAGCGCCTTAACTAACGGGGGTTATAAAACCTGTCAGCAGCGTATTTAGGCACAACTTGCTACACTGTTGAGTGCATGTTTATGCATCCCTTTGCGTTGTCTATCCGACAGACGCTCAAATAGTACGAATGGTACGCCGAAAGGGGTTCGTTCATGGAACCTATTACAACGGGCATGCAAGGAGCAGCCGTCGAGGACGTGCAGTCTCGTCTCCTGCAGCTCGGCTACACGATTGATGCCGCCGAAGTCACCGACAAGTACTTTGGAGCCACCACTGAGCAGGCCGTCAGCACCTTCAGGCTCGACAGCGGCCTTGCTGCCGGTCATGCCGTCGATATCCCCTGCTGGAGCGCCCTTGTAGACGCTTCGTATAAGCTGGGCGACCGCACCCTCTATCTGCGCATGCCCAATTTCCATGGCGCCGATGTGCAGGCCCTGCAGCGCGCTCTCAACGTTTTGGGCTTTGCCTGTGGCGAAGACGACGGCTACTTTGGTCCGCATACCGAGGCCGCCCTGCAGCAGTTCCAGGAAAATGTCGGCCTGTTTGCCGACGGCATGGCCTTCCAGGACACCTACGCCTACATCAACCGCCTGCACCATGTGTGGGAGGGCAAGCCCTCGGTCACCGAAGCCGAGTCCCGCATCGGTTTTGCTCGCGCCGCCAACGTGCTCGAGCGCTTCCAGATTGCCGTTATCGGCGAGGACCCCATCGCACGCAGTGTTGCGTCGCGCATGTGGAATATCGCCACGGCAACGACCGACAACAGCGGCATGATGCTCTGCGACTCCGAGGTCCCAACCGACGTTGACCTGGTGCTCGAGATCGCAAGCGACGAGCTGCCCGCCGACGCCGCACCGCGCGCCACGATTGCCCTCGCCGAGTGTCACAACCTGGCCCAGCGCATCCGTACTGCCAATGTTGCCGCGCAGCAGAAGCCGGCACGCATTCGCATTGAGCTCACGGGCATGACGCGCTACAACGGCACCTTCACGGCCAGCGACGCGCAGACACTCGCCGTACGCCTGCTCGATGGCGTTTGCGATGCCCTCGCAGATTAGGTAAACTAAACGAGTTGCTTTTGGGCAACACCACACATTGGGACGTAGTTCAACGGTAGAACTCCGGTTTTTGGTGCCGGCTGTTGGGGGTTCGAATCCCTCCGTCCCAGCCAAAGAAACAAGCCTCTCGAACGCATAACCGATCGGGAGGCTTTTCTTGTGAGCAAGCGGAGGGATTCGAACCCGCAAGGAATCTACCTATATAAGACAGACGCCCCAGGCCCATAACGACCAAGAGCGCCTTGCATCTAGAATTATCAGCCCTGTTCCGAAAAGCGAGCCGCATGCAACAACCAAGTAACCACAGGCCCCGGGAGAGCGGGGACACCGGCTTAGGTTTATCGCGAGTTCCGCACGAACAGGAGGCCACTTAATGTGGCCTCCGTCGTGAGCAGGACTGTAGAGCAGGAAACCTAAGCCGGTGTCCCCGCTCTCCCGGGGCCGGCGGAATCTAATTGTTCAGCATGCGGTCGAAGCTTCCCGAGTCGCCATCCCGATAGTCTGCGGTCATCAGAATCTCCTGCGGAATGCGCCCGCCTTCACGCAGCACGTTGCGGAACTGCACGCGCGTGACCATGGGCAGATCCTTGATCGTCGCTGCCAGGTTCTGCGGCACGCCCTGGTTGGCAGCCGCGGGCTCGCACTCGCCGCCGGCCTTCACGCGACGCTTATGCTCGGCGAGCATGGCGCGGTACATGCCGGCATGCAGGCGAATCTCAACCACATTGGCATTGCGAGTCTGCTCGACAATGCGCGCGCCCTCGCGATCAATATCGCCTACGTAGTAGACGTAGTTAAAGCGATAGCCAATCTCAGCCAGATAATCGTCCAAGGCATGCGAGACGCTCGCCTTGCATCCGCCGCCAAAAATCACGCCGCCCACCTTGGTACCAAAGAGCTTGGCATGTTTGCGTCCGCGCAGGAGTTTGACGATCTCGTCGTAGGTATCCAGGTTCTCGACCATAATGAACGGCTTGTCGGCACCCAGCGTAAAGAAGCCCGTAAAGTGCACGGGGCGATTGGGGGCGACCTTGATCGCCTGCATGCTAATGCCCTTTTCGGTCATACGCCTGATCAGGCGCTCACCGTGCTTGCCGTCAAAAGCCTTCTCGTCGTTAAAGATCTGGTAGGCACGCTGGCGGCGCGAGGCAACCGGCGTATCGGCACCTCGGTTCTGTTCGATCCAAGCCTGGATGATTGCGATTTCCTCGGCAATCTTGCGGTTGGACATCTCGTTGTGCTGAGTGCGCTGCGGAGCCTTTTTGCCGTCCTTGCCCTCGACCTTTACGATCTGTGTCTGCTGCTCCTTGATCTTAGAGAGCGCCGTAGGCGTAGGGACAACTTTGAGCAGCTGCCTGCCTAAAACGCGGGCAAGGGCAAACGCCGAGACCTCGCCGTGGACTGCCGACTTGGGCTGCTGGGCAGCGGTATCTGCTGCGGTAGACTCCGGCTTCTTCTGAGACTTGCGCTTAGAATCGCCTTGGGAATTGCGCTCGCGCTTCGGCATAGGCGCCTGCTTCTGCGGACGATCGGACTTACTCTCCTTCGCTGGCTGGCGCTTAGGCTGCCCCGAAGAAACCTCGACCTTCGCATCCTCGTCCTGCGGCGTGGTCTTCTCGGCTGCAGTCTCGGCATGGGAACTGCGGCCCCCACGATGGCGACGGCGGCGAGGCTTGCTCGACGCGCCCTGCTCCGCCTGCTCATCAGTAGGTTGCTGACCCTTGGCCTCGGCATCAACCTCAAGCTGCGGCTCAACAGGCTTTTGCTCGCGAGCCACCGGCTCAACGGCCTTCTCGTCCTTCTCGCCCTGAGTGGTCGAAGCCGGCTCGCTCTTCTCCTGACGCCTTACGGGATACGCGCGCCCCGCAAAACCACGTCCGGGACGGCATGAACCCGGAGCCTTCTTGGCAGACTCCTCAACATCGTCTGCAACCTCAGAAGACTCTTCAACCTCACGCGCGGCATCCTGCTGTGCAGCCTTAAAGTGAGCACCGCGACGGCGCTTGGGCTCTTGGGCCTCCACGGGCTTTTGCTCCTTCGTGGGCTTCTGCGACTCGGCAGCAACCTCGGTCTCAACAGCCTCGGCATCCGTCTCACCCTTTTGAGCAACGGCGCGACGGAAGCGCTCCTGCTGGGCGCGGCGCTGCGCATCGCGCTTGCCACCCCCGCCAAAACCGCCGCGTCCTGCCTTGGCCGTAAAGGCACGCACGACGTTCTCATCGAGCAACTCATCGGTATCGACATGCTCACGCGGAGCAGTTTCTTCCACAGCAGGCACGTCAGCGGAATCCTCGACGACAAAATCCTCGACGGACTCGGCAGGCTGCTCCTGGGCATCACGGATCTCGGCATTGATGGTATAGAACGCCGGGCGCCCGTTAATGCCGCTACCCTCGATCTTGGTCACGATATTTGCCGCGATAAGTTCATCGCGCATCGCCTTGGTGTCACATTCCTTATCGACGGAGCGGAAAATTTGCGCCAGCGCACTCGACTTAATCTTGAGCGCCTTGCGGCAGAGCAGGTCGTAGGCAACCAGCTTGGCACGCTCGGCAGAAAGCGACGTCTGGCTGCTCAGACGTTCAGCCAGGGCATCGACATTATTTTGGTTATCGGAATATACCGTCTTGGCCACGGGGCCCCTTTCATATGTACACATATACGTCTATATGGTACAACGCGCGCCCTTATCCACGCAAAACATCTGCGAGAACACTCGGGCGTCGCCCGCTTTTGCATGAAAAAAGACCGAGTCCGCGTCGTTGCGGACCCGGTCTTTCCGAGTCATATGGATGGAACGGCTAGCCCATCAAGCTGACTAGGCCTTAGCAGCCTCGGCGTCGGTGGGAGCCTCGGCAGCAGCAGCGCGGCCATACTCGGCCTTGCCCATCTCGGACCACTCGGGCTCCTCGTCGGGCATGGAACCGGCCTCCTTGCCGAAGAACTCCTTGAGGCAGTTAACGGCGACGATGAGGCCCAGGACCATCAGCAGGACGGCGAAGACAAGCTGCAGGCCCTTGGTGGCGGCGACGGAGACGGCGGCCGTGGTGGCGGTAGCCGGGATGGTGCCGAAGAAGCCGTAAGCCTGGACAGCGGCCATGCAGCCCATGGCGCTCTGGACCAGCGAGGTGAAGGTGCAGCAGAGCAGGAAGGCGACGGGCACGTAGAGCATCCAGCCCTTGCGGCCGGTGCACTTGCAGAACACGGCGAGGGTGATCATGGTCATGCCGCCGAGCAGCTGGTTGGAAGCACCAAAGAGCGGCCAGATGTTGGCATAGCCACCAAAAGCGAGGGCGAGACCGGGAAGCAGGGTGACGACCGTGGCGAACCAGGGGTTGCCGAGGACCTTCATGTAGCCAGCCTTGGACTCGATGGCCAGGGCGTCGTTGGTCTGGGCAAAGAACTCGGAGAACGAGGTGCGGGCGATGCGGGCGACAGCGTCGAGCGAGGTCAGGGCCAGAGCGGAGACGTTCATGGTCATGAAGACAGTAGCGAGCGTGCCGTCAACGCCGAAGGCCTGCATACCGCGGGAGATGCCGGCGGCGAAGATCTGGAACGGGGTGGAAGCGACACCGGCGTTGAGGGCGCCGGTACCGGCGGTGTTCATATCGGAGAACATGATGCCGGCGACGATGATGGCAAGGATGCCGACGAAGGACTCGACGATCATGGCGCCGTAACCGACCTTGACGGCGTCCTGTTCCTTCTCGACCTGCTTAGAAGAGGTGCCGGAAGAAACGAGGCTGTGGAAACCGGAGAGAGCACCGCAAGCGACGGAGACGAACAGGACCGGGAACATCATGCCGGAGGCAGTGGAGAAGCCGGTGAAGACCGGAGCGGTCATCGTAGCCTGACCGTTGACGCCCAGGACGACGATGCCGAGGACAGCGCAGACGATCATGACGATCATCATGATGGAAGTGAGGTAGTCACGCGGGGTCTTGAGCATCTGGATGGGCATAGCGCCAGCGAAGACCAGGTAGACCATGACGACGGCGAACCACTGGAACTTATCCAGGTAGACCGGGAACTGCATACCGACGGCGAACATGAGAACCATGAGGACAACGCCGGTGACGAACTCGGCAGCGCCGGTGAGGTTGAACTTCTTCTGGGCCCAACCAAAGGCGATAGCGACGAAGGTGAACAGGATGGAGATGGTACCAGCGCAGCCGGCGGCATAGGACTTGGTGAAGTCGATGGCACCGGTAGCAGCACCAGAAGCGTCAACGGCCGGGGTGAACATGAACGTCTTGCAGACCATGTCGGTGAAAGCGGCGATGACGATGATGCAGAACAGCCAGCAGAACAGCAGGAACAGGCGACGGCCGGTCTTGCCGATGTACTTCTCGATGAGCTGAGCGAGCGACTTGCCGTTGTTCTTCATCGAAGCGTACAGAGCACCAAAGTCGTGGACTGCACCAAAGAAGATGCCGCCGACGAGGACCCAGAGCACGACGGGCAGCCAGCCAAAGGCCATGGCGACGATCGTACCCGTGACAGGGCCAGCACCGCAGATCGAGCTGAACTGGTGCGAGAACGCGGTGAAGGCGGAGACGGGCGAGAAGCTCTTGCCGTCCTTCATGCGCTTGGCCGGCGTGAGGGCCTCTTTGTCAACGCCCCACTTGTTGGCCAGCCATCGGCCATAGCCCAGATAGCCGCAGGCGAGCACCGCCGCGGCCACAACCATGAGCAAAACTCCGTTCATTACATTTCCTCCTCTAAAAAGAACTTCCTAGACATAAAAAATGAGGGCCGTCGGTTGCGCTCGACGGCCCTCATCTTCATCAGCCGCCCGTTATCGTACGGGCTAGCTGTATGTGCTAACCCGCATCAGATAATTACTACGCTGATAATGTTTAGCTGATGCGTGAACATGTCTAAGAAATCCTCTTCAATCATGATGTGAACGATCCGTGCGTGTTCACATCCCCCAGTGGTTGAAAAGGAGTATGAAACTTTAGTTACCTAAAGTCAACGCAAATTTGTAATGAATTTTCAACTTTTTTTGAATTTCTCGGTATAAAACACCACTGACCTCGGACTTTACCCCACGACAGTTTTTGCATGAGAGATGCCCCTCGGGAGCGGGCGGGCGTATACAAGGTTTCCTGCTCTACAGTCCTGCTCGCACGGAGAGCACATTAAGTGCTCTCCGGCTCGTGCGGAACTCGCGATAAACCTTGTATACGCCCGCCCGCTCCCGAGGGGCTCCCATCCCAAATGCGGAGCAAAGCTCCGCACACCAACTTTTTTCTTTCAGCTAAAGAACGCCGGAAATTCGACACTAGCTTGTTAACTTTGCTGGACGTTGTCGACGCCAAACCAGCTCAGAAGCTATATCGACACAGAAAGGTCCCCGGACGGAGGGGCCGGATATAAGGTTTATCGCGAGTTCCGCACGCAAAGAAGGCCACTTAATGTGGCCTTCGTCTTGCGCAGGACTGTAGAGCAGGAAACCTTATATCCGGCCCCTCCGTCCGGGGACCGCGCCGTACCAGCTACAGCGTCATGTTCGGATCGGCGTCGACATCGAACGGCGAGATTTCGCCTCGGTCGAATTTACGGCGAGCGACCTCCGCGATCATGGCTGCGTTATCGGTACAGGCAGACAAGGGCGGCACCGTTACGCGAATCCCCTGACGCCCAAGCTTCTTGATCATCATCTCGCGCAGATGCGGGTTGGCCGAGACGCCGCCACCGATGCAGTATTCCTTGCATCCGGTAGCGTGCAGTGCGTTTTTTGCCTTCTTGTACTGCACGTCAAAGACAGCTGCCTCAAACGAAGCCGCCAGATCGGGAAGGTGAATCGTGCGCCCGGCCTTGGTCTCTTGCTCGATGTAGAGCGTCACCGCCGTCTTGAGGCCCGAAAGTGAGAAGCGGTAGTCCCCCCTGCTGTTAAGCGCACGGGGGAAATCGATCGCCTTGGGGTTGCCCGTCTCGGCCAGCTTAGAGATGATGGGGCCACCGGGATAGCCCAGGCCCAGCGCCTTGGCCACCTTGTCGAAGGCCTCGCCCACGGCGTCGTCGAGCGTCTCACCGAGCACCTCGTAGTCGCCCCACGCCTTCACGTGCACGAGCATGGTGTGCCCGCCCGAGACAAGCGTGAAGATGAACGGCGGCTTGAGGTCGGGCTGCGCCAGCAAGTTGGCAAACAGGTGCCCCTCCAGATGGTTGACGCATACGAGCGGCTTACCGGCAGCGTAGGCAAAGCCTTTGGCAAAGGCAACGCCCACCACGAGGGCGCCCACCAGGCCCGGACCCTGTGTCACGCCCACGGCGGCAAGCTCGCTGGGGGCAATGGCTCCACCCTCAAGACCAAGCGATGCTGCGGCATCCTCGAGCGCCGCATCCACGACACTCACAATCACTTCAACGTGTTTGCGCGAGGCGATCTCGGGCACCACGCCGCCAAAGCGGGCATGAAAATCAATCTGTGTCGATACCTGGTTGGCCAGCATATTGCCATCCGCATCGATAATCGCCACGGCCGTCTCGTCGCAGGAACTCTCGATAGCGAGCACCAGGCGGCGGCGCTCAATTTCGGCACGCTCCCCCTCGGAGCGCCCGGGCGCAGGCAGCGGCCATACGCGCTGCTCTGCCGCCGTCGGCTCGGGCGAAGCATTGTCGACCGGAAGCACCAGGGGCAGCGGAGCCGTCATGACGATGGCATCCTTGCCGGCACCATAGTAGCCGCGGCGCCGTCCTGCCTCGGTAAAGCCCAGAGCGTTATAAAGCGCAATCGCGCCCTCATTGCCGTCCTCGACTTCGAGCGAAGCCGTGGTGCAGCCGAGCATCTGGGCATCATAGCTCACGTGCGACAGCAGCTTGCGGGCAATGCCCTCACGGCGATGTGCCGGATCGACGGCGACATCCAGAATCTGCACATCACCGTCCAAGACCATACCGCCGGCAAGGCCCAGCAGCTTGCCGTCGTCGTGTGCCACCCACCAACTACGCGGCGCAGCGACGTCCTCGCCCAGTTCGGACAGGAACATGCCCGGCGTCCACGCCTCGTGTCCGGCACCTTCAAAGCAGGCAGCCTCTAGCGCGCTCGCGCCCTCGGCATCCGCCGCGCCCATGGGACGGAACTGCAGATGACGACCGGCGAGCTCATCGGCAACGCCCGTAATTTCGCTCTGCGCACTCTCGGCAAGACCAAGACGCTTGCGCTCGTTTTCCTCGGCATCCGAAAGGCGCGTGTAAATCGGCAGGACGCGAGCCGGATCGCCGTCACCCGCAGCGTGCGCGAGCAGCAAGCCCTCGCCCGAAGGCCACCACAGGTCGCGCTCCACGCAGCGAGCGGTCTCGTCCCCACCCAGCAGCTTGCCATAGCGCACGAGACCGTCACCGGTCAGCTGAACCTGGTCCCAGTCCGCCGCTTGGCGCCACTCATCGAGCGCCACGGCGGCCTTGACCACGTGTTCGCGCTCAAATTGACGCTCGGGACCCTCATCGACCAGCATATACAGCGCCGGATATACCTCACCGCGCATAGCATCGGCCAAGATACCAAGCTTGCCGCGCACGCCAGCCTTCCACGCCGTCCAAGCGCAAGCGTCGAGCGTCGACACGCCCAGCAGCGGAATATTGGCACCACGCGCGAGGCCCTTGGCAGTGGAGATGCCGATACGCACGCCCGTAAACGACCCCGGGCCGCGACCGACAACGTAGCAACCAACATCGCTGCGATCCAGACCGGCTTGATCCAGCACGCCATCAACGGTATTCACGAGCTCAACGTTTGCGTGACGGCGACACATGTGGTCGCCACTCACGAGCTTCGTCTCGCCCGTCTGCCCATCAATCCAGCTTGCCGCGCAGGCAAGCATGTCGGTCGAGGTATCGAGCGCCACCACCAGCGCGTTATCGTTATGCAAGCTCATCTTGTACAGCCTTATCAATCAAATGGGAAAGCTCCATTGCGCGGTCACCGTGCGCCTCGAGCATTATCGTTCGCACATCGCTGTCGCCCTCATCACGCTTGAGCGTCACCGAAAGATACTCATCCGTCAGCTCGTCCTGGAATTGTTCGCCCCATTCCAGCAGGCAAGCACCCTCATAGCCCAGCACATCGAAAATACCCGTATCCTCGAGCTCGTAGGCATGCTCCAGGCGGTATAGATCAAAGTGAAACAGTGGAATACGACCTTGATCGTGAACGACCATGAGCGCAAACGTAGGACTCGTAACCATATGCCCATCGCCCAGCCCGCGCGAGACGCCCTTGGTAAAGTGAGTTTTGCCCACTCCCAGGCCACCGGTCAGGATGAGCACATCGCCGTCCTCAAGGCACGGTGCAATTAGCTCGCCAAAGTACTCCGTATCGGCAGCGCAAGTCGTTTTGTAAGTACCTACCCCCAGGCGCTCCAGGGACATATTTGCTCCTTATTATTCCGAGGCGTCCTCTGGTGCGGGATGTCGCTCCAGATAATCGCCCAGCATCTTAAAGTCTTCCTCCAGCAGCTCCTGCCACGCCGGATTGCGCAGCGCTGCTGCCGGATGAAAAGTGGGCATTACTACAAAATGCCCCATCTGGTGGAACCTGCCGCGCAGCTTAGTAATACCAATCTCGGTCTTAAGCACAAAGTGTGTCGCGGGGTTGCCGAGCGTCACGATAATATCGGGCCAGATGCTTCGAATCTGCTCACGCAAAAACGGCGAGCAAGCCAGCACTTCCTCGGGACGCGGATTGCGGTTTCCCGGCGGGCGGCACTTAAGCACGTTGGCAATGTAGACGTCTTCGCGTTTGAGCCCCGCCAGCGACAAAATGCCGTTGAGGTCCTCGCCTGCCGCCCCCACAAAGGGCTCGCCCTGCAAATCCTCATTGCGGCCCGGCGCCTCACCAATAAACATCACGCGAGCGCGGGGGTTTCCCACGCCAAACACGATATTGTGACGCGACTGGTAGAGCTGGCAGAGGTGACAATCGCCCAGAACGGCCTCAATTTCCTCGAGTGCGACCTCACGTGGTGCCTGATGGGTATGGCCGGGGATGTGCATGACGCCCATAGCGGCTCCTACACGTAGGCCTTGTCGAGACGCATGCCAAAGCCGCAGGCGACCTCGTAGTTAATCGTTCCGCGCAGTCGGGCCATCTCGTCCATAGTGATCTCGGCATCGCCATCGCGGCCGACAATGATCATCTCGTCACCATACTCGGCCTCGGGAATCTCGTGTGCCGGGTTGGACTGAATGGCGACCATAAACTGGTCCATGCAGATATTGCCAACCTGATGCACGCGCTCGCCGCGATACAGCACATCCATACGATTGGAAAGTGTACGCGATAGGCCGTCGGCATAACCGATCGGCAGCGTGCAGATCTGAACGCGCGTACGCGGTACGCGGTAGGTAAAACCGTAGCCCACGCCTTCACCCATCGCAGGGTGTGCCACGCGCGTCACGCGCGCATGGACGCTCATAACGGGATCAAGCTGCATCACGCGGCCACTCAGCTCGCACGGCTGCATGCCATACAAGCCAACGCCGGCGCGAATCATATCAAAATGCATCGAGGGGTCGAGCATCGAGGACGGCGTGTTGGCGCAGTGCACGATACCGCACTCAAAACCCGCATCCTTAATGGCCTGAACGGCCTCGGTAAAGCGCTGACACTGCAGCTTGTAGTCCCAGCCCGAAGGTTCATCGGCCGTGGCAAAGTGCGTAAATACGCCGTCGCACTGAATACCGCGATGGAAATTTATACCGCGGACAAAGTCGAGCACCTGCGTGTAGTGAACGCCGATACGATTCATGCCCGTCTCGATGGCGAGATGATACTTGCCCACTTTGCCCGCCGCGACGGCACATTCGCCATACGCAAGAGCAAAGTCAGACGTATAGACCGAGGGCATGATATCAAACTCGAGCAACGTCGGAATGGCCTCGATAGGCGGCTCACTTAGGATGAGGATGGGTTTCGTAATCCCGCCCTGTCGGAGCTCAACGCCCTCGTTAACCGTCGCCACGGCAAACATGTCGGCACCGGCCGAATACATGATCTTGGCGCACTCAACAGCTCCATGACCATAAGCATCGGCCTTGACCACGCAGCACAGGCGCTGACGTGGATTCAGCAAGTTCTTATAGGCCCTCGTGTTGCGACGTAGCGCCCCGCGGTCGATCTCGACCCAGGACCAGCGCGTCAAATCGGCTTTATTCATGATTAGTCATCCGACCCTTCGTCCATGATTCCCAGATCTTCGAGCGCATCCTTTGCCGCCAGTTCCATGGCGGGACCGATCAAGTCGATAAGATCGGTCGCGATGACACTCTTCTCACCATACTCCGTCACCGCGGCAAAACCGGCGTAGCTGTGAAGTGCGACGGCGTACGAATACAGCAACTCCCAACGATCCATCTCGTCGCGCATGGTGGCAAGCGTGCCGGCCAAAATACCCGCGAGAACATCACCCGAACCGGCAGTTGCCAGAGAAGCCGGACCCGAGAGCGGCAGCAGCACACGCTCAACGCCACAGATAGCCGTCGTCGGCCCCTTGGCAATGACAACCAGGTTGTCGGAGCCTGCAGCCCAGACAACCTTCTGCGCGGCCGCAATCGCGGTACCAAGGTCGTTCACCTCGTCACCGGCAACCAGACGCGAAAGCTCACGATAGTGCGGCGTCATAACCAACGGCTGCTCGCGACGATACATCTCGGGGTTACTATCAATACCGTCAATGGCAATCTTAGCAAGGCAGTTGAGTGCATCGGCATCCAAAATAAGCGGTACATCAAGCTCGAGCAAGCCCGAAACCACCTGCATAGCGCCGGCAGATGTCGTCATACCGGGACCGCACAGTACACAGCTGTACTTCTTTGCAATCTCGCACACCGTCATGCGCGCAGCGGCGCCAAAGGAGCCGCGGGAATCAGACGGAATAGCAAAGACGGGAATCGAAGGAAGTGCCATGCGAATAAGATTGGCGCAGGCGTCAGGAGCCGCGACTGCCACGTAACCAGCACCCGCGCGAGCTGCAGACTTGGCCGCCATAATGGCAGCACCAGGATATTGCGCAGATCCGGCGACAATAAGCACAGAGCCACGGGAATACTTATCGATATTCGTAGGTAGTGGGGCAAAGTAATCAACTAAGTCACCGGGCTCGACAATCTCGGCGGCGTGGTCGACATCATCGATGACCTCGTCAAGACGGTCGTAAAGATTGCCGCAGATCAAATCGCCAGCATACTCAGGGCCATCAGCGCTATACAGACCAATCTTGGGCGCAATCATCGTCACCGTATGCTCGGCACGAATGCAGTCGTCATCAACAACGCCCGTCTCGGCATTCAGGCCCGAGGGAACATCAATGGATACGACACAATCGGCGCATTCATTGACCGTAGGAATCCAGATGGAGAACGGCGCACGCAGATTTCCGTGGAAACCGGTACCAAAAATGGCATCGACAACAACATCGGCCTTATCGATCAAAACCTCGAGTTCGTCACGCGAGGGGCCGACGCAAACGTGCACATCGCGGCCGGCAGTACGACGAGCAACATGACGTGCCAGAGCAGCAGGAATCTCATCCGGCTCAACCGGAGAAACGATATCCACGTCCACACCCTTATGGCTCAGGATATCGGCGGCAACCCAACCGTCGCCGCCATTATTACCAAAACCGACCAGAACGAGAACCCGATCGGGATTGAGCTTCAAGACCTCGTTGGCGGCAAACTCACCCGCTAGCTCCATAAGCTCGGCCTTCGAAGTCCCTTCGCGTTCGATGATATCCTCGAGACGAACGACTTCTTCGGTACTCAAAACCGGTTTCATCTATGCTCCTAGCGTATCTTGCGAAGCATCGCCCAGGTGCTCCGTCAATGCTGAATTCTGCAGCTGCTCAAGCTCATCTAAAACAGAGCGAGCCTCTTTAAATGTCTGCGCTACGCGTTTCTTGGTGCTCACCTTTTCCTCTTTTGGCTTAGGCCGAGCATCTTCGGTAATCGCGATGGCATTCGCAACGGCCAAGTCTCCTGTAAGCGCAATGGAAAGAGCGACCTCAACAACACCCAGTTCTTGAGCGATCTCGAGAGCACGGCCCGAAAGCAGCGCCTTCGGTTTGCCGAGTTTATCACGCGTAACCGAAACATCCTTGCGACCCACGCCTTGACTAAAACCCGTGCCGAGAGCTTTAAGTACCGCCTCGCGCGAAGCAAAGCGGCTCGCATAGTGAGCAGCGGGACGCGATGATGCATCGCAATACGCACGCTCTTCTTCGGTAAACACACGCCGAGCAAACGACGGCGTCTTTTCAAGAATTGATTTCATGCGGGAAATCTCGACGATATCAACGCCGATACCAGCTTCAGCCATGTTCACCTCCATATCGCACAGACTAAGTTATTGTAGCCCGTTCGCAGAAGATGCGACAAACGAGGGTTATAAAACACAGCTACTATGTGAGACAAAAGCCCGTAAACGCAAAAAAGGGGGAGGCCGCGAGGCCTCCCCCTTCTCAGTTCAAGCGTACGGCTCGGTGCCGTCCACCGGTCAGCGGCGCCCTGGCCTCCCACGGGCTGACCCCGCAGTACTCTCGGCGCGATGG
>NZ_JADPCH010000024.1 GCF_015670745.1 Collinsella aerofaciens
TCCCCGTGGATTCTGACGGTGCTCGTGACCGACCGCCTGGCTCGCTACTACGAGACGGTCACCAAGCACAACCTCAACTACCGTCGTTACTATCACCAGTTCGACTACTAAGAGAAAATAACGTTTGTGTAATTGGGCCCCGCTCCTATATGGAACGGGGCCTCGTTTAGGTTGGAGAGTAATTATGGGCTATCCCCAGCTTGCCGTCATGAATATCAGCCATCGTTATTTTGACCTTGAGGAATTCTTTTCTTCGGCAGCGGCCTCGGGCTACACGTGTTGCGAGCTTTGGACCGGAGCGATGCATCTGTATGTCGATTGCCATGGATACGATTCGCTCGAGCAGGTGCGGGAGCTGTCACAACGGTATGGGGTTCGGATTGTGGGGCTTTGTCCCGAACAGAACAACCCCAAGCCGTGGAATATCGCGGCGCGCGGGAATGAGGCACGTGCCCGCACACTCGCGTACTTTAAGAACGTTGTAGATATTGCGGCGGAACTTGGAGCCGAGCAGGTCATGGTCTCGAGCGGCTGGGCATTTTTGAACGAGCCGATCGAGGACGCGTGGGGTCGCAGCGCCTCGATGCTGCGTGCGATTGCCGAGCACGCTGGAGAGCGCGGCGTGCGACTGGTACTCGAGGCCCTACAGCCGGTTGAGTCGATGATCGTGAACTCGGCGGCCGACACGAAGCGCATGATCGAGGCAGTTGATCATCCGGCACTTAAGGCGTGTCTGGATTTGGGCGCTATGGCGGTGGCAGGGGATACCATCGACGATTATTTCGATCTGCTTGGCGAAGATGTCGCCCACGTGCATTTTGTCGATGTTGCGGCAGATGGCACGACGCATCTTGCCTGGGGTGACGGCGACCGCGATATGCGCGCCGACCTGGATAGGCTGGTGGCGCGCGGCTATCGCGGAGTTGTTTCGGCCGAGACCTATGACGGGCGCTATTTCGCTAATCCTGCGGCGGCCGACGCTCAAGTTATGGCGGAGTACCGACGCGCGATTGACGTCTAAGTGGGGTTGGGCCGCGGGCAATCCGTTCCAATGTTTCCAAATGAATACGGCGTGAGCGGCTGCGACGGATTTTCCCCGCAAGCACTCTAGTATGCTAAAGTACCCAGAAGACCGGCGGAGCTATGCCGGTCTTCTGTTCTATATGAAGCACAGCATGAGGAGGCTCACCAGATGACGGCCACACCGTGGGGATTCCGGGACATATTGCCCGAGGAGGCTCAGGCGCGCGAGGAGATTGCGCTGACGGTGAAGGGCTGCTTTAGGGAGCATCATTACCTGCCGGTCGAAACGCCACTGCTCGAGGACAAAGGGTCGCTCGAGGAGGGCGGCCGCATCGCAGACACGCCGTTCAAGCTTTTTGACGATGACGGCCGCTTGCTGGTGGTTCGTCCCGACAACACGCTGCCGATCGTGCGCCTGGTCTCGACCCGCATGCGCGCGGCCGACCTGCCGCTGCGCCTTCGTTACGAGGCGCCGGTGGTCCGTGAGTGCCAGCGCAACGCTGGCGGTTCGCGCCAGTTTACGCAGCTGGGCTTTGAGCTCATCGGCGCGGGCGATACCGCGGGCGATGTTGAGATCGTCTCGCTCGTGGCGGAGGCCGTGCGCGAGCTGGCACTGCCCGATGCGCGCATTATTGCAGGCAGCGTGCGTCCGTTTAAGGAGCTGCTCGCGGCGTGCGAGGATCGCGAGCTGGCTGCCGAGGCCCTGCGCTGCGTGCATGCCAACGACTTTGTGGGCCTCGATGCTCGCGTGGCGGCAAGCGCCGAGTCCGATGCCGTCAAGGCCGCCATCAGCGAGCTGCCGCGTCTGCACGGCGGTGCCGAGGTGCTCGACCGCGTGGACGCGCTGCTGGAGGCCGCCGGTATCGTCGCGCCGCTCACGCGCGAGTTGCGTGCCCTGGTCGAGGGCCTGGCTCTCGAGGACGCCCAGGTGCTGTCCTTCGACTTCTCCATCATGAACTCTTTCGATTACTACACGGGTCTGGTCTTTAAGGCCTATGCCGGCGGCCTGCCCGATCCGGTAGGCTCGGGCGGTCGCTACGACTCCATCTTTACCGGTGCATTTGGCGACGGCATTGAGGTGCCGGCGGCGGGCTTCGCCTTTTCGCTCGAGCGTCTGGAGGCAGCGCGCACCTCGGCCGAGGACGCCGCCTCCGATGGCGACCATGCCGTGGGCCGTGGCGCCGAGGGTCCGCTGCGCATCGCCGTGCCCAAGGGCTCGCTCAAGGCCGACACCCTCGACGTGCTCGAGGCCGCGGGCCTGGACGTCTCAGAGCTGCGCGACCCCGGTCGTCACCTGATCGTGCGTGGCCGCGACACGCGTGCCGGTGAGGGCGCGGTCGGAGATATCGAGTTTGTCATTGTGCGCCCCAGCGACGCGCCCGCCTTTGTGGGCTGCGGCGGCGCCGACTGCGGCATCTGCGGTTGGGACTCGCTCATCGAGGCTGACCTCAACCTGCTGCAGCTGGTCGATCTGGGCTACGGCCTGTGCACGTTTATCGAGGCGGAGCCCGCGTGGCGCGCCGGCCAGGCCGAGCGCAACTATGCCCGCCGCGGATCGCTTCGTGTGGCCACCAAGTATCCGCGCATCGCGAGCGCCTGGTATGCCGAGCGTGGCGTGAATGCCGATATCGTCTCACTGCACGGCAATATCGAGCTGGGCCCCATTGTCGGTATGACCGACCGTATCGTGGACATTACCGCCACGGGCGCCACCCTGCGCGATAACGACCTGGTTATTACTGGTCGCATTATGGACTGCACGGCCCGCTTCTTCGTCAACCCAGGTGCCGCGCGCTTGGATCCGCGCGTACGCAACTTGGCCGATCGCCTGGCTGCTGCCGTGAAGGACAAGCATTTTGAGCCCGTCGCGGGCTCAGCACAATAGCGCGAGCACGCACGGGCGCCCCCATATCCGGGCTGCGGGCCGATTGGCGCCGCCGCCCGGCCTTTCGTTTTTCGAACGCAACCTCGACCGATAGGGGATACCGATATGAAGACCATCAAGCTTGCTCCCGGTGAGCGCCTCGTTACCAACCAACTCAACCGCAAGGGCGTGCTGCCGCAAAACATCGTCGACGCCGCCCGCGAAATCGTGGCCAACGTGCGTGCCAACGGCGATGCTGCAGTGCGCGACTATTGCCAGCGCTTTGACGGCGTTGAGCTGCAGAGCTTCCGTCTGCCGCAAGAGCAGATCGATGCCGCGCTCGAAGGCCTCGATCCGGCTTTTGTCGCCGCGCTCGAGAAGGCCGCACGTCAGATTCGCGAGTTCCACCAGCGCGAGGTCGAGCAGAGCTGGTTTACCACGCGTGCGGACGGCACGATGCTCGGCGTTAAGGTGACCCCGCTCGCTGCGGCCGGCATCTATGTGCCGGGCGGTCGTGCGCAGTATCCCTCCACGGTGCTCATGAACGCCATTCCCGCCAAGGTCGCCGGCGTCAAGCGCGTGGTCATGGTGACGCCGCCGCAAAAGGATGGTCTGATCAGCCCCTATACGCTCGCGGCTGCCAAGCTCGGCGGTGTGGACGAGATTTATATGGTGGGCGGCGCTCAGGCCGTGGCCGCGCTGGCGTACGGTACCGAGACCATTCCGCGCGTCGACAAGATTACCGGCCCGGGCAACGCCTTTGTCGCTGCGGCCAAGCAGATTGTCTCGGGCGACGTGGGTATCGACATGGTCGCTGGCCCCTCCGAGGTCTGTGTGCTGGCCGATGCCACGGCCAAGCCTATGGTGGTCGCGGCCGACCTGATGGCCCAGGCCGAGCACGATCCGCTGGCAGCCTGCTATCTGGTGACCTGCGACGAGCAGTTTGCGCGCGAGGTCGAGGCGGGTGTCGACATTCTGGTAGCGCAGTCCCCGCGTGCCGAGATTACGCGCGCCTCGCTCGATAACGAGGGTACCATCGTGGTGGCCGCCGACATGGCTGCTGCCGTCGAGGCGGTGAACACCGTGGCGCCCGAGCACCTGGAGCTGCACTGCAAGGATGCGATGGGCCTGCTCGGCGGTATCCGCAACGCCGGTGCCATCTTTGTGGGCGCTTGGAGCTCCGAGCCGCTCGGCGATTATGTTGCCGGCCCCAACCACACGCTGCCGACTGGCGGCACGGCCATGTTCTCCAACCCGCTTTCGGTCGAAGAGTTCGTTAAGCGCTCGAGTGTCATTTGCTATACGCCCGAGGGGCTGCTCTCCGACGCCCCCGCTACGCAGCGCCTGGCCGAGGCCGAGGGCCTGTGGGCGCACGCGCTTTCTGCCGCTCTCCGTCGCCGCGTGTTGGAGCAGGGCGAGGATGCCGTGAGTGCCGAGTCGCTGGCCGCGGCCGACCTGACCAAGGTCGCCTGGCCGGGCGACGCCGTGGCGACGGTTGCCGAGGGTGTGGACCTGGCGGCTGCGGGCGCGGATGGCGTTGGCGCGACCGGCGAGGAGGCCTAATATGGCCGAGCTGACGCCCCGCATGAAGGAGCTCGTCCAGCCCTACTTGGCCGGTATTGAGCCCTACGATCCTAACTTTACGCCCACGCGCATCAACCTTTCGGCCAACGAGAACACCTATCCCGTGCCGGCCGGCGTGCGCGAGGCGATCGACGCGGCCCTGGCTGCTACACCGCTCAACCGCTATCCCGACCCCATGTCGAACGACCTGCGCGACGAGCTTGCTGCCCGGCATGGCGTGATGCGCGAGAACATCTGCGTGGGAAACGGCGGCGACGAGCTGCTCTATAACTATCTGCTGGCGTTTGGCGGCGCGGGGAGGACCCTGCTCAACTGTCCGCCGTGCTTTAGCGAGTACGCGTTCTTTGCGTCGCTCTGTCAGATCGAGGTGTGCGACGTGTGGCGCGATCCGGCGACCTTTGAGCTCGACCAAGCTGCTGTGCTCGCGGCCGCGCCCGAGTGCAACCTGGCAATCGTGACCTCGCCCAACAATCCCACGGGTGATGTGGCTCCGCTCGACTTTGTCGCGGCCCTGTGCGATGCGTGCCCCGGCATGGTCATGGTCGACGAGGCCTACGTTGAGTTTGCTGACGATTCGTTTGGCGCGGCCACCACGGCGCAGGGGCTTATTGCCGAGCATTCCAACCTGGTGATTCTGCATACGCTGTCCAAGGCGTTCGGCGCCGCCGGCATGCGCCTGGGCTACGTGATCGCGACGCCCGAGGTCATCGACGTGTTCGCGGCGATTCGCCAGATCTATTCGGTCAACGTGCTGAGCCAGGCGGCGGCACTTGCCTGCGTGCGTGCCCGTGATGCCTATGCGCCTGTGGTGGCGCAGGTCGCATCCGAGCGCGAGCGCGAGCTGGCCGCCCTGCGCGCGATGGCTGCCGAGGGCCTGCCCGTGGAGGCGTGGCCGAGCGCGGCGAACTTTGTGCTCGTACGCACGCCGCACGCCACGCGCGTGCGCGAGCGTCTGCGCGATGAGTATTCGATTTTGGTGCGCGACTTTAGCTATGCGCCGGGCCTTGCGGACTGTCTGCGCATTACCGTGGGTACCCCGCAGGAAAACGATGAGGTGCTGGCTGCGTTTGCCGCGCTGGTGAAGGAGGGGATGTAGATGGGCCGTTGTTCCGAGGTAACCCGTAAGACGGGCGAGACCGATATTGTCGTCAAGCTCGATCTGGATGGAACCGGTGTGTGCGATATCTCGACCGGCGTGCCGTTTTTCGACCACATGCTCAACGCCTTTGGCCGCCATGGCCTGTTTGATTTGACGGTGCACGCGGTGGGCGACGTTGAGGTCGATGCACACCACACCGTCGAGGACACAGGCATTGTGCTGGGCGAGGCGTTCTGCCAGGCACTGGGTGACAAGGCGGGCATTACGCGCTTTGCCGACGCGGCGATCGCCATGGACGAGACGCTTGTGATGGCTGCCGTTGATATTTCGGGCCGTGGGCAGGCCTGCTGCGAGCTGCCCGTGCCGACCGAGCGCGTGGGCACCTTTGATACCGAGCTGGCCGTCGAGTTCTTCTACGCCTTTGCGCGCGACGCCAAGCTCACGCTGCACGTGCGCGAGCTGGCGGGCGGCAATTCGCATCACATTATCGAGGCCGCCTTTAAGGCCGTGGGCCGCACAATGCGCCACGCTTGCGAGCTCGATCCCCGCGTGCAGGGCACCCCCAGCACCAAGGGCTCACTGTAACCTGCCAAAAGATAAAAACCACCACGAAGGTGCCTGTCCCCTTTGTGGTGGTTTTGGATGATGGAAAAAGGAGGGTCGCGTGGGCGAACCGAAGATCGTGGTGGTCGACTACCACAAGGGCAACTTGTCGAGCGTCGTGCGCGGGCTTGCGCGCGCCGGTGCCGCCGCCTGCACGTCGGACGACCCGGAGCAGATCCGTAACGCCGACGGCCTGGTCATCCCGGGCGTGGGTGCGTTTTACGACGCGATTGCCTTTATGCGCGAGAGCGGCGAGGCGGACGCGGTGCTCGACGCCGTCGCCGCCGGAGCTCCGCTGCTCGGCATCTGCCTGGGCCTTCAATTATTTTTTGAGCGCGGCAACGAGGGCGTGCCTGCGGACAAGGGCGCAGTTGCCGATGGCAACACCCCCGAGCAGGCCGGTGGCCCCTGGGTCGATGGTCTGGGCATCATGCGCGGCTCGTGCACGCGCCTGGAGTCGAGCCGTCTGAAGGTCCCGCACGTGGGCTGGGACCAGGTGCACATGACGCCCGCCGGAGCGGCCGATCCGCTGCTCGCCGGTTTTGCCGAGGGTGCCAATATGTACTTCACCCACAGCTATGCGGTGGCCGACGATGCCGATGCCGCCGATGTTCTGGCGCGCACGCACTACACGCGGAGCTTCCCGTGCATCGTGCGCCACGGCAACGTGTGGGGCTGCCAGTTCCATCCCGAGAAATCCTCTGCGCTGGGTCAGCGCATCCTTAAGAACTTCGTGAGCATCGTCGAGGGGGCCGGCCGATGATTCTGTTTCCCGCAATCGATTTGATCGGCGGCAAGGTCGTGCGCCTGGAGCGCGGCGACCGAAGCCGCTGCAAGGTATATTCCGACGACTCCGTGGCCGTTGCCCGCTCCTTTGCCGAGCAGGGCGCGAGCTGGGTGCACGTCGTCGACCTGTCCGCTGCCTTTGGCGAGGACGAGGATGCGTGCGCTGCCAACTCGGCAGCGATCGAGGCCATCTGCGGCGTCGACGGTCTGTCCGTGGACGTGGGCGGCGGCGTTCGCTCGCTTGCACGCATCGATGAGCTGGCCGGCTATGGTGCTCGTCGCATCGCACTAGGCACGGTGCTCGTGACCGAGCCGGGATTTGCCGAGGTGGCGGCTCGCGGCTTTGGCGAGTTGCTGGTGGCAGACATCGCCGCGCGCGACGGTCAGGTCAAGGTGAATGGCTGGCGCGACGGCGCGGGTGTGGCGCTCGACGATGCCGTGGCGCAGCTTTCCGAGTTGGGCTTTAAGCATCTGGTGTATACCGACATCGCGCGTGATGGTATGCAGACGGGCATTGATGTGGCGGCGTATCGCCACGTGGCCGAGGTCGCGGGCTTTCCCGTCGTGGCTTCGGGCGGTATCTCGACGCTCGACGATATCCGTGCACTGGCCGCGGTGGGCGAGGATGCCATCGAGGGCGCCATTACCGGTCGTGCGCTCTACGAGGGCAACTTTACGCTGGCCCAGGCGTTGGCCGCCGCCCGAGGGGAGGAGTAGCCCATGCTTACCAAGCGCGTGATTCCCTGTCTGGATGTTAAGGACGGCCGTGTGGTCAAGGGCGTCAACTTTGTGAGCCTGCGCGATGCGGGCGACCCGGTGGAGCTGGCCCGCGCCTACGACCGCGAGGGTGCGGACGAGGTCGTATTTTTGGACATTACCGCGACGAGCGACAACCGCGCGACGACCATCGAGATGGCGGCGCACGCGGCCGAGGAGCTCGCTATTCCCTATACCGTGGGCGGCGGTTTTCGCGACTTGGCGTGCATGCGCACCATGGTTGCCGCCGGCGCCGACAAGGTGTCGCTTAACTCTGCCGCCGTGCGCGATCCGTCGTTGATCAGCCAGGCCGCCGCGGCGTTTGGCAGCCAGGCCGTGGTCGTGGCGATCGATGCCAAGCGTGTAGGCCTGCCCGGCGCATCCGGTGCCGATAAGTGGGAGGTCTTCACGGCCGGAGGTCGCAACGCCACGGGCATCGACGCGGTGGCATGGGCCGAGGAGGCGGCTCGTCGCGGCGCTGGCGAGATCTTGCTTACCAGCATGGATCGCGACGGCACCAAGGCCGGCTTTGATTTGGCGCTCACCCGCGCCGTGGCGCGCGCGGTGCCAATCCCCGTCATTGCGAGCGGCGGCGTGGGCACACTCGAGCATTTCGCTGAGGGCGTGATTGAGGGCGAGGCCGACGCCGTGCTGGCGGCGAGCGTCTTTCACTTTGGAACCTTCAGCATTCGCCAGGTGAAGGAATATATGGCCAGCCAGGGTATCCCTGTCAGATTGGATTTTTAAATGGAGCAAGTGACAACCGCAGCAAAGCTCAAATACGACGCCCGCGGGCTGATTCCTTGTGTGGTTCAGCAGTATGACACCGGTGAGGTGCTTATGGTTGCTTGGATGAACGAGGAGTCGGTGGGGCTGACGCTCAAGACCGGTACCACGTGGTTTTGGAGCCGCAGTCGCCAGGAGCTCTGGAACAAGGGCGCGACGAGCGGCAATATGCAGGAGGTCAAGGAGCTTTGGGCCGACTGCGATAGCGATACGCTGCTGGTCAAGGTTGACTCGCCGGGTCCGGCCTGCCATACCGGCAACCGTACCTGCTTCTTTAAGAAACTCGCGTAGGGCGGGCGCTCGATTAGACGCTCGGCCAACCAGAAAGGATTGAACTATGGGTGTGCGCACCGCAAACGTTCAGGATGGAAATATCGGTGAGACGCTGACGGGGCTCGCCGAGGTGATTCACGGCCGTCGCGACGCATCGCCGCAGGAGAGCTACACCGCTCGTCTGTTGACCGACGTCGAGGACGAGCTGCTCAAGAAGCTTGCCGAGGAGGCGAGCGAGGTGATCATGGCCTGCAAGGATAACGATCACGATCACATCCGCTACGAGGCCGGCGACCTGGTCTACCACCTGCTCGTGACGCTCGAGCGCTACGGCATCACCCTCGACGAGCTAGCCGGCGAACTCAACGCCCGCCGCCACTAGTCATTGGGGACGTTCTTAAACGACTAGTTAGGCGAGGGGCGTGGATTCCCATTCGCCGGTGGCGTGGGGGATGTCGAAGGTTCGATAACCGCAGTCGTAGGCGTGCGCCTGGGCCTCGCGGATGTTCCAGCAGATATCGCAGGCGCGGTGCGCGTCCGAGCCAAAGGTGATCGGCACTTCGGCATGGGCAAAGCAGCGCAAAAGACCGGTTGCGGGGTAGTAGTCGCCCAAGCCCTTGCGCGGTGCGGCCGTCGAGACCTCAACGCGGCGGCCCGTATCGTGCGCGCACTCTGCCATCTGCTGCCAAAACGGTGCGGGGTCAAAATCGGGCGCAAAGCCTTCCTTCGAAAAGCGCATGACCAGGTCGGGGTGAGCCATCACATCAAAGTTGAGCGGGCTCTCGCAGGCGCGGCACCAGTCATCGACATAGCGCTCCCACACGCCGCGTACCCCCAGGTTTTCCCAAACGTGCAGGTTGGTGTCATCGTCGATCCAGCCGCAGCGCGAATCGGGCGTATCGGGACGAGCGACGTCCTCCGTTCCCGCCGTACCCGCGGCACCGGCCATGATATCGCCTGGGTTGCCAATCCAGTGCACACTGCCCAGGCGCACGACGGCGCCCTGGGACCAGCGCTCAACCAAAGGCTCGCAGCCCTCGTACCAATCGCATTCGAAACCGTAGATAAAGGTGAGTTCTGGCGCAATCTGAGCGGCAAGATTGCGAGCGTCCTCAAAAGCCAGACGATGTGCCGGCAGGTCGCCCTCGACGACCTGCACCTCGCAGTTGGCATCCATGCTGGCAGGTAGGGTGAGATGGTCGGTCGAGACCATGGCGCGGCAGCCGGCGGCGACAGCGGCGCGGACGTTGTCCTCAAATGAGGCATGGCCGTCCGAAAACGAGGTGTGGGTATGGCAATCGACCAGCGGGCACATAGGCATAGCGGCTCCTTTGCATTTGGCGAATCCGCTCCATTGTAATGGCGCAGCCTCGGCGCGTCGTACGCGCGGGGTGCCGAAATCGATTGGAAAGGGTGCGCGGCGCGTGGTGCGGCCTCGCTTGCGCTTTCAAAACATGTACATTAGCCTCCAAAAGCTGCAAAAAATGACATGTTTGGAGGCTGACGTACACGTTTGAGTGGAGCGGGCCGGCGTTGGAGCGCGCCAGCACTTGCGCCCAGCAAAAGTCGCACCTATCCCATGACGCCGCCCCTGCGCCGCCCGCGATGTGCTAGCGTTTGGATGAACAAAACGAGCCCGTGCGGAAAGGAGCCGGACCGTATGCCATGCGATAGCAAATCTCCGCTGTCTCGCGAGACCGATGCGCCCGAGACCATCGTCAAGCTGGAATGCGACATCGACGATGCGTCGCCCGAGGTACTCGCCTACGCCGCCGACCGCCTGCGCGAGGCCGGTGCGCGCGAGGTGCACTGGCTGCCCGTTTATTGCAAGAAAGGCCGCCCCGGCTGGCAGCTGCAGGTAATCTGCACCTACGGGGATATCGAGCGCCTGCAGACGATCATCTTCTTGGAAACCACGACCAACGGCATTCGTCGCCAGGTCATGGAACGCGTTTGCCTGCCACGCCGCTTTGAGCAGGTGACGACGCCATGGGGCGAGGTGTCCGTCAAGGTGGCCACCCTGCCCGACGGCAGCGAGCGTGCAGCGCCCGAGTACGAGGACTGCGCCCGCCTTGCCTGCGAGCACGGTGTGCCGCTCCAGCGCGTGATGCAGGCAGCACAAGCCGCGGCTCTGCAATTTGAGTGACACGGTCGGCGACGCGCCACACCCACCCCATCAACCTCACCGAAAGGACCACCATGAAATACCTCATCGCCTCCGACATCCACGGCTCGGCATACTGGACCGAGCGCCTGGCCACCGCCATCGAGTCCGAGCAGCCCGACCGCATCGTTCTGCTGGGCGACCTGCTCTACCACGGTCCGCGCAACGACCTGCCGCGCGACTATGCTCCCAAGCGCGTGATTCCGCTGCTCAACGCCCTAGCCGACCGCATCATCGCGGTGCGCGGCAACTGCGACGCCGAGGTCGACCAGATGGTGCTCGACTTCCCCGTCATGGCCGACTATGCCACGCTGTTCGACGAGACCGGCCGCGAGCTGTTCCTGACGCACGGCCATGTCTTTGGCGCCGGCATGCACAACAGCGTCGACCACGCGCCCGCGTTGCCCGAGGGCTCAGCGCTCGTCTACGGCCACACGCACATCAAGGTCAACGAGGAAAGCGCCGCGCACCCGGGCCTGTGGCTCTTCAACCCCGGTAGCGTGAGCATTCCCAAGGACGGCACGCACAGCTACGGCATCTACGAGGACGGCGCGTTCCGCCACGTGATCCTGGAGGAGGACTAACCATGGCGCAGCACATGGCTCAGCAAAATGCCGAGGGCTCGCGCGATCTGTCCACGCTAGTCGACGCGTCGACCGAGCTGCAGCATCTGGTGCAGACCATCTGGCGTCTGCGTCAGCCCGATGGCTGCCCATGGGACCGTGAGCAGACGCACCGCAGCATTGGCAAGAACATGATCGAGGAGGCCTACGAGGCGCTCGACTGCATCGAGGCGGACGACGCGGTTCACCTACGCGAGGAGCTGGGCGACGTGCTCATGCAGGTCGTGCTGCATGCGCAGATTGCGGCGGACGCCGGCGAGTTTACGCTGGCCGACGTGGCGCGTGATATCGATGCCAAGCTCATCCGCCGTCATCCGCACGTGTTTGGCGATGTAGATGCCGACAGTTCCGACGAGGTACTCAAGATTTGGGACGAGGTCAAGCTTGCCGAGAAAGCCGCCAAGGACAAGGCCGTGGCAGCAGGCGAGGCTGCGCCCGAGGGCCTGCTCGACGGCGTGCCCACGCATCTGCCGGCGCTGATGCAGGCTCAGAAGGTGTCGCGCAAGGCGGCTGCCGTGGGCTTTGAGTGGGAGACGGTCCAGGACGTGTGGGATGAGGTCGCCGAGGAACGTGCCGAGTTTGAGGCCGAGGCCCCTGGCTCGCCCGAGCGCGAAATGGAGTTTGGCGACCTGCTCTTTGCCTTGGTCAACGTCGCGCGCAAAGAGGGGATCGACGCCGAGAGTGCCCTGCGCGCGAGCACGGCCAAGTTTCGCCGTCGCTGGGCCGCGATGGAGCAGATGGCGTCCGACGCCCACGTGGATCTTGCCGAGCTTTCGACCCACGGCCTCAACGACCTGTGGGATGCCGCAAAGGCGGAGGAGTAAGACTGCGGGAACGACGGGCTGACATGCCTCATCGTTCCCGCTAAATTTTTCGAAAATCAAGTGTATCCCTCGGCTAACTTAGGGCATAATGCAAAAAGTGCGACATGGCTAACTTACGGAGGCGCACCGATGGTGCACAGTCGGCCAGTCGCTTGCATCAACTACGTTTCCAAGTGAGAGGGAGACAACATGAGCGATATTTTGGACGTCTACGGTCGCGAGGTACTCGACAGCCGCGGCAACCCCACCGTCGAGGTCGAGGTCGTGCTCGAGGACGGCAGCTTCGGCCGCGCGATGGTGCCTTCGGGCGCTTCGACCGGCGCCTTTGAGGCATGCGAGTTGCGCGACGGCGACAAAGGTCGCTATCTGGGCAAGGGCGTCTCGCAGGCCGTCGAGTACGTCAACAACGAGTGCGCCGATGCCGTCGTGGGCCTCGATGCCTTCGACCAGCGTGCCGTCGATGCCGCGCTGATCGCCGCCGACGGTACGCCCAACAAGACCAAGCTCGGCGCTAACGCCATCTTGGGCGTGTCGCTGGCCGTTGCCCGCGCTGCGGCAGAGTCGGCGGGCCTGTCGCTGTACCAGTACCTGGGCGGCGTTAACGCTCACCTGCTGCCCACGCCTATGATGAACATCCTCAACGGCGGCGTGCATGCCGACAACAACGTTGACTTCCAGGAGTTCATGATCATGCCGGTGGGCGCCCCGAGCTTTGCCGAGGGCCTGCGTTGGTGCGCCGAGGTCTACCACACCCTCAAGGGCGTGCTGCACGAGGCCGGCCTGGGCGGCGGCGTGGGCGACGAGGGCGGCTTCGCGCCCAACCTCAAGACCAATGCTGAGCCGTTCGAGTACATTACCAAGGCCGTCGAGAAGGCTGGCTTTAAGCCCGGCGTCGACTTCATGTACGCCATGGATCCGGCCTCGACCGAGTTCTACAACGCCGAGACCGGCATGTACGAGCTCAAGGGCGAGGGCGTGGAGTACACGAGCGCCCAGATGGTTGATTACTGGGAGAAGCTCGTCGACACCTATCCCATCATCTCCATCGAGGACGGCATGGCCGAGGAGGACTGGGACGGCTGGGTCGAGCTCACCCGCCGCATTGGCAACAAGGTGCAGCTCGTAGGCGACGACCTGTTCGTCACCAACACCGAGCGCCTCAAGAAGGGCATCGAGCTGGGCGCCGCCAACGCGATTCTGGTCAAGGTCAACCAGATCGGCACGCTCACCGAGTCGCTCGAGGCCATCGAGACTGCCAAGGAGGCCGGCTACGCTTGCATCGTGAGCCACCGCTCCGGTGAGACCGAGGACTCCACGATTGCCGACCTGGTCGTGGGTGTTAACGCCGGTCAGATCAAGTCGGGCGCCCCGTGCCGCAGCGACCGTATCGCCAAGTACAACCAGCTCATCCGCATCGAGGACGAGCTCGCGGGCAGCGCGCGCTACGCCGGCAAGTCTGCGTTCTACAACATTCGCTAAACAAGTGGTGCTCGTGGGGGCGAGGGTTGACTCGGCCCCGCTCCACTTCTGATGGCCGCTATTGGGCGCTGGGCCATACGGCTCAGCGCCTTTTTTATGTCGAGCAAAGGCTGGCGAAGGCGGTGCGGGCGCTCGTGCTATAACTAAAGGACTTAGCGCAAACAAACCTCAACCGCACAAGGCGCACATGGATCAGATTTACGACAACAGGTATTATTCCGCCGGTTCGCGTGAGCCGTCGCCTCGCCGCGCACCTACCGTGCAGCTCGGCGGGTCCGACTACGCTGGCGTCGATCGCCGCGCGCAGCGTCCGGCAAGTGCCTTGCACCCCCGTGCTCAAATGAATATGCCGACGGATCGCCCGCCACGTTCGGCGCGCCCGATGCATGCTCAGCGTCCCTCGGCTCAAACACACGAAAAGTCGACCAGGCCCTCAAGCCGTCTTTCGGGCTCGGACTTCATGCACTATGCCAACGACAACGCGGTGGTCAAGGCGATCTATGACTTTACGCATGGGCCTCAGCGCGGGCTGTTTATTGGCATTGTCGTCGTCCTGGTGCTCGTGAGCCTGTACTTTCCCGTGCGCGACCTCTACATTGCCAAACGCTCGAACGATATCTTGTCCAAGCAGGTCGAGATTCGCCAGCAGTACAACGACGAGCTGCAGAAAAGCGTCGACAAGCTGCTCTCGGAGCAGGGTATCAAGGATGCGGCATCCGAGGACCTGGGCCTGGTGATGCCCGGCGAGAAGAGGATTGAAGTACAGGGTCTGGACGAGGATTCGGATTCGTCGTCGAGCAAAAAGTCCTCAAACGCCAAGAAGGCCAGCGAAGTTGCCAAGGAAATCGAAGAAGTCGGTAAGGACGCGCCATGGTACATCCAGACGCTCGATATGCTGTTTGGATTTAACGGCGTCGAGGGCCAGACGGTCGTGTCCAACGGCAAATAGCGCCCGGAGGGGAGCCTGCAATGACGCATTGCGACAAACGATATAAGGTGGCGGCGATTGACCTGGGAACGGTGTCGTCGCGACTGGTGCTGGCCCAGGTCGAGGGCGGGGCGATCGTGGAATCGTCCAAGCATACCGAGATTACCGATTTGGGCGAGGGCGTGGATGCGACGGGGCGCTTTTGCGAGGCGGCGGTCGAGCGCGTGCTCGCCGCATGTCGCATGTTTGTGGACGAGGCCCGTGCCTTTGGGGCCGCGTGCATCTGCACCACGTGCACGAGCGCCGCGCGCGATGCGTCCAATGCCGCGCTGCTGCTGGACGGTCTGCGCGATCTGGGGCTTGAGCCACAGGTGATTCCGGGCGAGGTCGAGGCGCGCCTGACGTTTTTTGGCGTGGCGCACGACTTTGCGGGCGAGCGCATCATCGTTGCCGATTCGGGCGGCGGATCCACGGAGCTCGCGACGGGCGTCTATGCACCGGAGCGCGGCATCTTTGCTCTGGAGGGAACGCGCTCGCTGGACATCGGTTGCCGCCGCGTGACCGAGCGGTTTTTCTCGGCGCTGCCGCCGTCAACGGACGAGCTTGCGGCTGCTGCCGGCTGGGCAAACGAGCAGTTTGCGGGCTACTTTGAGAGCCTACCTGTCGACTTTGAGCGCGCCGAGCGCCTGGTCGCGGTGGGTGGTACTGTCACTACGCTCGTGGCACTCGTTCATGAGCTGGAGCCGTATGATTCGAGCTTTGTGCACCTGCGCGAGCTTTCGCTGGAGCAGGTTTCGGCCGCTATCGAGCGTATGTCCGCGCTGGATGCTGCGGGCATCGCCGCGTTACCGGGCGTGCAGCCCAAGCGCGCGGGCGTGATCTTGGCAGGTGCCGTGGTGATTCGCGAGCTCATGCGAGCCGGCGGCTACGACACGCTCATCGTAAGCGAGAACAGCCTGCTCGCCGGCATGGCCGCCACCATCAACGAGGTTCTCGACGGCGCGACCCCCACCATCGCCTGGGTCCCCAGCCTGAGCGCTCTTTAACCGTCTTCCTCTGAGCTGCGGTGAAATAGTTCCTAAATAAGCTGATAAACGGTATAAACAGGATCTATTCCACCGCAGCTTAGAGTCCCATCGGCGTCCAAAAGAAACGAGCCCGCATCCCAACGGGACACGGGCTCGTAAGCAATCACATGGTAGGGGCGGTGGGACTCGAACCCACAATCCTTGCGGCGAGAGATTTTAAGTCTCCTGCGTATGCCAATTCCGCCACGCCCCCGTGAGACTAGAAGTCTAGCACAAGCCGTCCGTTACGCGTTGACGGCCATCGAGTGTTGACCCGACTTCTCAAGGAACTCTTGGAACTTGGCCTCGTCGCCCTTGTTCTTGTACTGCAGGGCCAACAGGTACTCCAAGCGGCAACTCTTAACCTTATCGTCGCCGGCCTCCTCGAGCATGCGCTCCAGCTCGGGAATGTCGTTGTGGCGCTTGAGGATCATCGTGTCGTACATCAGCTGGCACTCGTGCGCGACTGCCTCGGCCTGACCGCCCTCAAAGCCCTTGATCTCGTGCAGCAGCTCCTTGGCCTTTTTGCGGTCCTCCTGGCCAACGTAGTAGTTAAAGGCCTTAATGACCAGGTCGACGCGCTGCATCTTGGGCAGGTTGAGTCCCAGCAGCAGGTCGAACATCTCGCTGGCGCGCTCGTGGTCCTCGCGCAGCAGATAGGAGTTCAGGCGCAGGTAGTCGCGGTTGTAGCGCGGGTACAGCATGCTGGTGAGTTTGCCGTCGAGCAAACGATCGAACTCGTCCCACTGCTTGGCGGCCATGAGCTGCTGCAGGCGCTTAAACGTGGTGCGTTTTTTGACGCTAAAGAACACCGACACGGCGATGCAGATGATAACGACGGCGGTCCAGAGTGTGCGGGAATCGGGCATATTAGGGTCCTTAGTCGCTCATAAAGCGAGCGGTATGACAACACGTACTGGATGTATTATACGCAGCGCGCAAGCAAACTGGCATAAAAGCTCATCGAGGCCGAGTGCCATCGCTCGCTGCGGTACACTTACCTAAAGTAAACCATGAAGGGAGACATTACCTATGAAGAAGATCGTTTTGGCTTGCGGTGCTGGCGCTGCTACTTCCACGCTCGTTGCCCAGAAGGTCGCCACCCTGCTCGACGCCAACGGTTATGCCGGCAAGTATGAGATCGTGCAGTGCGCCATCTCCGAGGCTAAGGATTACTGCGACGAGGGCGCTGACCTGCTGATCGCCACCACCGTTGCCCCCGAGGGCCTCACCTGCCCGTACGTGAGCGGCGTGCCCTTCATGACCGGCATGAACCGCGTCGCTGCCGAGAAGGCCGTCCTCGACGTTATGGCTCAGTAGGCGCTGACTGTATGAGTGAGCAGAACGCCAATCCGGTCGAGCTCTTTGGCATGCGCGTTGCCCATGTTGGCATTAACGCTGCCGACCCGGCAGACGCCTTGGAGATCGCGGAGCTGTTCTCGACGATGATGGGCCTGCCCGTCATCGAGACCCCCGTTTCGTACTTTAACGATTCGCTGGTCGAGATCATGAAGCAGGACGGTCGAGGCGCCAAGGGCCACATTGGCTTTGCCGTCAACAACATCGATGCGGCCGAGAAGTGGTTTGCCGAGCGCGGGCTCGAGGTCAACGAGGAGTCGCGCGTGCTGCTGCCCGACGGCGGCACCAAGCTCGTGTACTTTAAGCGCGAGTTCGCCGGCTTCGCCGTGCACCTGTGCCGCGAGTAGCGCACAAGCTGCTATAACGAACAAAAAGGGATAGGGCCGCATGGCCTTATCCCTTTTTTATGCCGAGGGGTCGACTTTTGCGACAGTCAAAAAACTGAAGTCTAATACTTTTCCCGAGAAGTGAACGAGCAGAATCGGACCCCTGAAGCATCGACACTTTGAGGGTGCCGTTTCCTGCGGTTTCGATGCTGGAATCCTGCGATTTTGCGGCCGAAAAATGCGGATGGTTCGGGGGTCCAAAAACAGGCGTTCACTTCTCGGGAAAAGTATTAGACCTCGATTCACGAGGGGGCTTCCTACCGTGGCAGGCGAATCGTAAAGCGGCTGCCGACGCCCTCGACTGAGGTCACGCCGATGACACCGCCATGGCTATCGACGATCCACTTGGCAATGGCAAGCCCCAGACCCGAGCCCTGCGCGCCGGCATCGCGTGCGTTGTCGGCGCGGTAGAACCGTTCAAACGCGTGAGCTGCGGATTCCTGGTTCATGCCGATACCCTCGTCCTCAACACTTATGTCGATCGCGCCCGTGTCCGTATCGGGCGTTATGGCAAACGTGACGGCCGTTCCCGCGTCCGAGTACTTGGCGGCGTTTTGCACGATCACGCGCAGAGCCTGCTTCACGAGCGCCACGTCGACAGATGCGTCGCAGCGCGGGTCGTTGGCAAGCGTGGTGTCGTACGCCAGCCGATACGTGTGCTCGGTATCGATCATCTGCGATTCCTCGCATACCTCGCCGACCAATGCGGCCAGGTTGGTATTCGCGCGCCGCAGGACCGTGCGCCCGGCATCGCCGCGCGCCAAAAACAGCAGCTGCTCCACGAGCTCCTGCATGTGCTCGCTTTCGGCTTTAAGGGACGCGATGGATTCCGTCAGCACGTCCGGGTCGTCTTTGCCCCAGCGGTCGAGCATGTTTACGTAGCCCTGAATCACCGCGATGGGCGTGCGCAGCTCGTGGCTTGCATCGTTGACAAAGCGCATCTGCTGCAGCTTGGCCTCTTGCATCTGGCGCAGCAGGCGGTTGAGTGCGACCTCGATGCTTGCCAGGTCGGCGTCGCCGGTGGTGACGCTCGGCGAGTCGACGCTTGCGCGCTCGATGGCCTGCTCCAGCGTTTCCATCTTGCCGCTGGAGAGCTGCATGCGGCCGAGCTCGTCTACGCGCAAGGCCAGGTCGTTGAGCGGCGCCATGGTACGGCGCACGCGGCGGGCGCCTCCGAGCATGTTGAGCACGGTGATGACCTGCCAACCTACAACGACAAGGTAGAGAGGCCATAGCGTGACGAGGTCCTGCGCGAGGGGGAAGGTCTTGGTGGTACGCGCAAGCTCGACGGTATAGGTGAGCGTTGTCAGGTTCCAGCCGCGCGCGGGCGTCAGCGACATGCCGCGAACGGTGGCGCCGGGAATCCAGCCTGCGGTAAACGCGCTATCGGGCAGCGTCTGGTTGTATCCATAGACGAGGATCGTCGCCGCAATCACCATCAGCAGCAGATCGAGCCAGACGTAGCTCATCAAGCGGCGCCACATATAGCTCCAGTTGATGGCACGGGCGATGGAGGTGACGCGCTTGGCCTCGGCGTTACGCGCGGCAGACATAGCCCACCCCGCGCACGGTCTGGATGATGCGGGTGCCACCGGCGTCTTCGATCTTAGCGCGCAGGTGCGCGATGTGTACGTCGACGTTGTTGGTGTCGCCCACGTATTCGTAGCCCAGCGCCTCGTGCGCGATGCGCTCGCGCGTGAGCACGGTGCCGGCGTGCGCCATAAGCAGGGCGAGAACGTCGAACTCGCGGGCAGTCAGCACGATGGGTGAGCCGTCGACCGTGACTTCGCGGCTGTCGGGGTCGAGCGCGACCGAGCCCACGGTGAGTGTGGCGGGGGAGGGCGAGGCGGAAGCCTGAGTCGAGTCGCTGGCCGGGGGCATCGCAGTGGAGCTGACACTCGCGCCACCTGCCGCGCCCGCCCCAGTCCCGGCGCCGCCAACGCCCGAAGCCGCCCGCACGGCCTCCGAGCGCTTCAGCGCCACGCGGATCCGTGCGAACAGCTCCTCGATCGCAAACGGCTTGGTCAGGTAGTCGTCGGCGCCGGCATCGAGCCCGGCAACCTTATCCATCACGGCATCGCGCGCGGTGACCATGATCACCGGCACGTCCTTGTGCTTGCGGACACGCCGCAGGACCTCCATGCCGTTGAGCTGCGGCAACAGCACATCGAGCAGAATCAGATCGTAGTCGCGCTCCAGTGCCAGGTCCACGGCGGTGCGGCCGTCGGCGGCGTGCTCCACCTGGTAGCCCTCGTGCTCCAGCTCGAGCGTCACAAAGCGGGCGATTTTCTCCTCGTCCTCTACGATCAGGATCCGTGCCATGCGTGCCCCCGTCTGCGATTACTTGTCGTCGTTCAGATTTTGTTTGATGTCGTCCGCGGCATCGGCGGCGTGATTCATAAGGTTGTTGATGCTGCCGGGCACGTCGCCGTCGCTGTCGATGCGGTAGCGCATGCCAAAGAACAGGCCAATCAGCATCAGCCATATCGTGGCGCCCCAAGCAAACAGCGCGACGATGGGGATCAGGATGGGGATGTTGAGGATGATCGCATCGCGGCGCGTGGCGATAAACTTGGTGTCCAGGCTCAGGCGGAAGAGCTTTTTGAGGTACTCCCACACGCTGTCCATCTTCTTGGAGAAGTCGGTCTTTTCGCTCGACTTTTCGTAGGCGGCCTGCGCGGCGACCATCTCGGCCGA
Source organism: Collinsella aerofaciens (assembly GCF_015670745.1). Lineage (GTDB taxonomy): Bacteria > Actinomycetota > Coriobacteriia > Coriobacteriales > Coriobacteriaceae > Collinsella > Collinsella aerofaciens_T. The sequence goes on from NZ_JADPCH010000024.1 coordinate 20,302, forward strand.
GGGCTCATCGACTGGCGCGGACTCGGTGGCGGCGTGTGCCGACGTGGTCTGGGTCTTGCCCTGCGACTCAAGCCAAATGATGGCATCCAGAACGTTGCCGTCGGCGGCGTCGAGCGCGGCCTTGGCATCGGTGTAGCTCACGTTGCACTTGGTGCGGATGGTTTCAACTTTTTCGAGGTCGTCCATGACCTATCCTTTCGTTCGATGGGCGCGACGCCGGGCGATCTACCCGGGCGCGAGCGTTGCGTTCGGCGGCCTGCGTTGCGCGGTGCCGCCCCGCCCTCGGTCGAACTCTATAGTGCAGGTTATAGATTAAGCGATTCTTGAGCCAAGATTAATGTTGGATGAGTTTTTGGGTGGTGTGAGGGAGGAGCGGAATGTGTCTATTGGGTTGCGCGGGGGAGAAACGACTCACCTTTTGGGCTGCTGCCGAAGAGGTCTAATACTTTTCCGAGAAGTGAACGAGCTAAAACGGACCCCCGAAGCATCGACACTTTAAGGACATCGTTTCCTGCGGTTTCGATACTGGAATCCTGCGATCTTGCCGACGAAAAATGTGGATGCTTCAGGGGTCCTAAAACAGACGTTCACTTCGCGGAAAAGTATTAGACCTCGATAGCGAGGGATGGTGAGCCGGTAGCAAGTCGGCGTCAAGGGTTGGTCGAGCAGGTGGTTTTCAGGCGACTGGGACATGGCGGGCGGTCGATCACCTATACTGGTTGGGCTCAACTGGAGAGGTGATAACTAGTTATGAAATCAATCAATGTTGCAGCAGCGGTTATTCAGAAGGACGGAAAAATCCTGAGCTGCCAGCGCGGCTATGGCGAGTTTAAAGACGGCTGGGAATTTCCGGGCGGCAAGCTCGAGCCGGGCGAGACCGGCGAACAGGCAATTGTCCGCGAGATTCAAGAAGAGCTCGAGGTCACGATCGGTAACCTCGACTATCTGTGCACGGTCGAGCATGATTACGAGACGTTCCACCTGTCGATGCAGTGCTACCTAGCTACCATCCTTTCGGGGGAGTTCAAAGAGCATGCTCACGAAGACATGAAGTGGCTCGATACCAATAACCTGTGGGATGTCGATTGGCTTCCGGCGGACGTCAAAGTCGTTAGGGAGCTCGAAAAGAAACTCGGGCTTAAGTAAGAAAAGGGCGGGCGCTACATGGCGGCCCGCTCTTTTTTTGTTACTCAGCCTCGCTCAAATCGCTGAGCATAAACTCGTAAATGTCCTGTCGTACAGGCGCATTGAGCTCATATTCGATTTCGACGGCGTTGTCGCCGCTCTTAGTTTTTATAGCTTCGAACTCGCCGGTCGGATGCATTTCGCCTAAGAAATAGAACTCCTTGCCACCCTTATCGTCCTTGTTTTTTCGCATAAACAAATACGTCTTCAGGCCGTTTTCTGGCCATGTCTTCAGGCGCAGAATCTCGGGAGAGTTGAGCGTACGGTTGCCCTTCGAGATTGCGATGAGCTTGCTCGGCGAAACAAAGCGGTCTTCATACTGAATTGACTCACTAATGTCGGGTGCCTTGTCATAGTTAATAAACACGGGAAATGTATTGGTCTTCTCGTCGTAAAAATAGCCGCCAAGATTTTGGCCGTTGATGTTCTTTTGCCAGTTCATCAGACGGCAAACCTCTTCGTACGTGTACTTGGCATTGAGAACGAAATTTGTGTTTTCGTACGTCTCGGCATAGTCGAGTCGGTTGCGCGCAATACCAAAATCCAGCACCTCGAGAATCTGGCGCTTGAACTCTGCGTTGCGCAGGGCGCTCGCAAACACTTCGGTCAGATGAGGTCCGGTACCATCGTCAATAAGCAGGGAAACGAAATCCTTAGGAGTGGCAAAGTCGCCCTTAAGGACAGCGATTGCCGACCTAACGGCGCTGTCCTTAAGCTGTGCGCGGTAGTTTCTAAGCGCAGCCTCGCGCATATGCCGATAGCCCTCGTGTCCGGCTTCGACAAGCGTTTGAAGCAAATAGAGGTCTTCGAATCGCTTGCCCGCGGCAAGTTTTTGAGAAATAAATTTGAGAATCTTGGTTTGATCAGAGGAAAATTGAACCGTGTAGTCCGGCTCGTATTTGGAAAGAAATGCGTGGTAGGAGCCCAGGCCGCTATTCTTGAAGATAAGCAGCGGATCGATGGAGCCGTTACGATCAAATTCGAGCAGCGAGGGAATCTTGCCGAGTTTTTGGCGCAAGTCGAGATATTCGTTTTTCAAAAACCTGACGGAGGTGAAATCGCCGCCGTCGATGGCCTTGTAAATGCGTGCCTCGGAAATACGATCGAAGCTCACGGTCGAGCATCCGGGGATCGCCGAATCGCCCTCTTGGACAAGACGGCGCAGGCGGTCTTTGTTATACGTCTTGTCACCCGAAAGCGCGATGGGCACCAAGAAGTTGCTCTGGTAGTTGCCAATAAAGTCGAGAACCAGTGCGTATTCCTTGCCATCATTCAGACGCAAACCTCGTCCGAGCTGTTGAATAAAGATGATTGCGGAGTCGGTGCGTCGAAGCATGATGATCTGATTGAGCGAGGGGATGTCGACGCCTTCGTTCATGATATCGACCGAGAAAATGTATTCGAGCTCGCCGGCTTCAAGTCGGCTAATCGCGGCATCGCGGACCTCATCGGAATCTTGGCCGCTAATCGCAGCCGTTCGATATCCGAGAGCGTTGAATTTGCGCGACAGCTCTTCTGCCTCGGCGTTTCGATTGCAGAAAATTAAGCCCTTGCGGTTGCTTTTGGTGACGCTATACTCTTCGATTTTCTCGGTGATGTGACGCACGCGCTCATCGGACGTCAAGCGCCCGAACAGGGCGGTATCTTCGATTGTCTCATCGTCAATCTCCAGATCGTGAATGCCAAAATAATGGAAGGGGGCTAGCATCTCCTCGGCCAAAGCGTCCTGCAGCGTGATCTGGAACGCGATGACGTGATTGAAAAGGGCAAAGACGTCATAGCCGTCGGTGCGATTGGGTGTAGCGGTCATGCCCAGATAAAACCGAGGCGTAAAGTGCGACATGATGGATTGGTAACCCTGGGATCCCGTGCGGTGGGCCTCGTCGATGACGATGTAGTCGAACTCATCGGGACGGAAATCGCTCAGATGTTTGGCGACCGAAGAACACATGGCAAACACGCAGGTAGCATTGCTTATATTCTTGCCAGTTTGATAGGTGTCGAACGTATAGTTACTACCTAAGAGGCGTTCGTAGCTTGCACGGGAGGCGTCGATAATGCGCCGGCGGTGCGCAAGAAAGAGGACGCGCCGGGGTTTAGTTGCGAGCACGTCGAACGCCGAAAGGAAGGTCTTGCCGGTGCCGGTTGCCGAGACCAACAGGGCGCGGGTCTCGCCCTTGCGGTGGATTACACCGAGCGCCTCAAGGGCGCGCTGCTGCATTTTATTGGGCTTGATTTCTTCGAGGTCGTTCGTGGTTGGGCTAACGGCCGCCTGGAACGTCGGTTTCGATTTGGGCTTTGACGGACGTGCCGATCGATATGCGGCATAGTTCTCAATCCAGTCTTGGGAAAGCAAAACGGTTGAGGTGTCGTTCCACAACGAATTGAACTCGCCCCTCAGTTCGCCGAGTAGGCGGCTGTTCTCGACGGTCTGGTACAGCACGTTCCATTCTTTATTACAGGTGAGGGCGGTCTGCGTCATGTTCGAGCTGCCGACGATGACCGTGCTGGTTTCGCCCTTATCAAAAATGTATCCCTTGGCATGCAAATTACCCTGGAATACGCGAACTTCCATGTTGTCGTATTCCAGGAGCTTGCGAAAGACATCGGGTGAGTTGAAGTTGAGATAGGTGGACGTGAGCAGCCTGCCCTTAATGCCACGCTGCTTGAGCTCCTGGAACGTCTCGACCAGGATTTGAAGGCCGCCGTCTGCAACAAACGCTACGCAAAAGTCAAAAGAGCCGCAGGCTGAGAGCTGCTCCTTGATAACGGATAGTAGTGTTCCGCCTGTCGCCTTCGAGTTGGCGATGAGCTTGGGTGAATCGTTCTCGCGTGTAAGCGAGTCGAATTCAATATCAATCTGTCGCTGCGTAGTCATCCCGGCAAACCTTTCGAAAGACTATGTTGGCGCCAGGATAACAGATCGATCGTTCGTGTTTTGGGCGGCTTTTCTTTCCGGTCTCGTTTTATAGGTGGTTGGGAGGAGACGTACTCTCAATAGCAAGCGACTTCCACGGCCCAGTGTCGTCCGTTGTCTGCGCCTTGGCGTGGCCTCGCCTGAATCCGGTTGCAAATGACCCGGAGACGATTCTGCAAGTTTTTGTCACTTGTAAGAAAAACTTGCATAATTCGCAAGTTTTTGTCATGCTGTGAGAAAAACTTGCAGATTGGGGCGAACGATGAACAGCCGGATGGTCCCTAGAAATCGATATCTCGAAAAATTGATTGCCTTTCGTGACGCGGATGTCATTAAGGTCGTGACGGGCATGCGTCGTTGTGGCAAATCGACGCTTCTGGACATGATGCGCAAACATCTGGAGGATAACGGCGTTCCATCCGAATGTCTTTTGACCTTTAAGATGGAGTCATTTGAGCTGGAGGGCGTGCGTGATTGGCGAGAGCTTTACCGCCACGTGGACGGTCTAATGCCTGCGGGCAAGAGGTGCTATCTCTTCTTCGACGAGCTTCAGGAGGTTGCCGGATGGGAGAAGGCGATTAACGCACTTCGTGTCGACCGGGACTGCGATATATATGTTACGGGTTCGAATGCTTTTCTCCTCTCGTCAGAGATTGCGACCTTAATCTCGGGCAGGTATGTCGAGATTCGGATGCATCCGCTCGCTTTTTCGGAATATGTCGACTTTCTTGGTCCGACTGACGTCACGAATAGGCTTGCTGTTTTTGGCCGGGAGGATATTGTTGCACTCGACGATCTTCTTGACCGCTATCTGACGTTTGGAGGCCTGCCGTTCCTCGCTGCTTCAAAGCTGCCGGAGCAGGAAATGAAGGACTATATCTGGAGCACATACCAGACAATCGTCGGGCGCGATATTTTGGCTCGCGAAGCCCGTCGGGGCAGACGGTCGGTGACGAGCAGGAGTGTGCTCGACCGCGTCACTTCCTACTTGGCTGATAACATTTCAAACCCGACATCAATTAATAAGATCGTTGGAACGCTGGCAGAGAACGGGGCGAAATCCTCACACGGCGTCGTGGACACTTGTGTGTCCGCCCTTGAGGAGACCTATATCTTTTCGCACGCGCGCCGATTTGATATTAAGGGTCGGGACATTTTGAAGACCGGTGGCAAATTCTACATTGAGGATCTGGGACTTCGAGCTTTCTTGGATGGGTATCGCGGCAGCGACAGTGGGCGTGTTCTCGAAAATGCCATTTACAATCGCCTTGTCTATGACGGATACCAGGTCTTCACGGGTCATCTTCGAGATGCTGAAATCGACTTTGTTGCGATCGGCGACGGCTCGGATCGTAAGTTTATTCAGGTCACGGAGTCGATTGACGAGGAGGCGACGCGCAAGCGTGAATTGCGTCCATTTGAGCTCAGGTCGCTCGAGAAGATCACCGGCGGTTACGAGAAGATCATCATTGTTCGCCGGGGAAGCCATCCGACCGACATTGACGGCATCAAAATCGTTTCCGCAGTCGATTTCTTAATGGGTAGGCTTGGGGCTTAGAGCGTTTGGAGCGCGTCTGTTTCCTATGCCTAGCGACATTGCCGCAGCTCGTGACGCCGCCGGCTCCTTCCTTTCCGTCAAGCGGCGCCAACTCAGCTGATCCGTTGGGGACGGAGGAAAGCGGATCATTTTCGGTGCGCCGCAGGTGATACGAATCCTGCGGCGCGCTGTTTTTTGCGCGGGGGCTTTCAGCTGTGTCCGCACGACATGTGACACTTGCCCTGTCGCCCTGCTCTGCCGCGGCGGCATGTACCTGAACAACGACCCTCTAAGGAGTTCGATTTTGATGAGTGACAACACCAAGCATCTCGCAAAGAAATGCGTCAAGGACGCGGGGCCGTGCCTCGCGTTGTGCCTTGCCGGCGCAGCGGTCGCGCTGCTGGCTGTTCTGGGGCCGTTCGACGTGCTCCGAAGTGTCAGCTCTCTGCACGTTTGCATGGCCCTTGCCGGCGCCATGATAACCGGCGGCGTGCTCGATCTGATTTTTTGGGTGCTTGACCCGTTTGGATGGAAAAATGAAGGGTAAGCCCTAAGGGATGGATGCCCCGCAGCAACAGGAGGTCCCCGTGATCTGGTTTACCAGCGATACTCATTTTGGACACGAGAACATGCTACGGCTTAGCGATAGGCCTTGGTCGGCTGTTGCGCAGATGAACGACGCCATGGTCGCCAACATTAACAGCAAGGTTGCTGCGGATGACGAGCTCTACATCTTGGGCGACTTCAGCTTTAAGACGACGGTCCAAGACGCCTATGAGCTGCGCAAAAGCATTACATGCAAGCGCGTTCATCTGCTGCCCGGCAATCACGATAAAGACTGGACGCAGTCTGCGGTAGCGGATGCTTTTATCGTTGAGCCGCCCATTTGCGTGCTCAAGATCGACCGCCAAAAAATCGTGCTGAGCCACTATCCCATGGCCGACTGGCAGGGTATGTCGCACGGCAGCTGGCATTTGCACGGGCATATCCACAGCTGCTGCGGCGCGTACAACAAGTTCAACCTCAGACAGGGGCTGCTGCGCTATGACGTGGGCGTGGACGCTAACAGCTACGCCCCGGTAAGTCTGGATGAGCTCAGGTCGTGGTTTGCGCAGGTAGACGAGCCGGTGTGTTGCGTTAAATGGCCGTGGTGGGTCAACGCGACGGGTGACGAGCAGGTCGAGCACGATCTCGAAATCTACAAGAGGGAAGTGGTAATCCGATGACGGTCTATGTGACGGGCGATATTCATGGCGGCCTCGACATGCAAAAGCTGCGCGACTGGGACCTTGGGGATAGCCTGACGAGCGACGACTATCTGATTGTCGCGGGCGACTTTGGCTTTCCCTGGGATTTCTCTGCCGAGGAGTGTGTCGATATCGCTTGGCTGGAGTCGCGTCCCTATACCGTGCTGTTCGTCGACGGCAACCACGAGCGTTTCGATCACTGGGCGGAGCGCCCCATGGAGTTGTGGCACGGTGGGCTGACGCAGCGCCTGTCGGATACCTCTCCCATACGGCGCCTGACGCGCGGCGAGGTTTTTGAGCTCGACGGCTCAACGGTCTTTACTATGGGCGGCGCCACGAGCGTGGACAAGGAATACCGCATTCCGTATTCCAGCTGGTGGCCGCAGGAATTGCCGGACGAGCGCAACTTTGAGGAGGCGCGGACAAAGCTCGACAGCGTGGGCTGGAAGGTCGACTACGTGGTCACCCACACCTGCTCTACGCGCATGCTTTCGCCCACGCTCTATCCGGCGCCCGGCTGGAATTGCCCCGCCGTTGATCGGCTTACGGCATTTTTCGATGAGCTGGAAGACCGCTTGGACTACAAACGCTGGTATTACGGGCATTTTCATCGGGATGCCAACCCGGCCGAGCGCCACACCGTGCTCTACGACTGTATCGTTCGCCTGGGCGACGAACTCCAACCCTGGGATGTTGCGTAGGGGCGAGGCGTTTGGCTACTCGGCAGTTACAGTGATGTTCTCGCGATGCGCACGGATGACGTCCCAGCTAAAGTATTCGACCAGCTGCTTGGCAGAGCGCGGTGTGGTGTCCGGTGCGATGCCCGTTTGCCCGGCGAGCCAGCCCAGCAATGCCTCGGGTGTGCCAAAGCGGGCGCGGAGCTCGCCCAGGTCCAGATCGCGATCGCGCTTGGAAAGGCGGCGGCCGTCCGGCGACATGAGCAGCGGAATATGCGCGTAGTGCGGCGTGGGAAGTCCCAGCAGATGCTGCAGGTAGATTTGGCGCGGCGTGGAGCCCAGCAGGTCGCATCCGCGCACGACCTCGGTAACACCCATGGCGGCGTCGTCGACCACCACGGCCAGCTGGTAGGCAAACACGCCGTCGCTGCGGCGCACCAAAAAATCGCCGCACTCGGTGGCGAGTGCCTCGCATTGGGCCCCGTACGTGCGGTCCACGAATTCGATCACGTCGCCTGCGAGGTCGTCGATGTCGGGCACGCGTAGGCGCGTGGCCGGGGCGCGCAGGGCACTGCGGCGGGCGACCTCTTCGGCCGAAAGGCCTCGGCAGGCGCCGCGGTAGATGGGCGTGCCGTCGCTGGCGTGCGGCGCGCTGGCGGCGTGGAGCTCGGCGCGCGTGCAAAAGCAGGGATAGGTGAGGCCGGCGTCTTGCAGCTGGTGCAAGGCGCTCTCGTACAGGTCGAGGCGATCGTGCTGGTAGTAGGGGCCTTCGTCCCACTGAAGCCCTAGCCAGGCCAGATCGTCAATCAGCTGAGCGGCAAGCTCGGGGCGCTTGCAGCGATCGTCCAGGTCCTCGATGCGCAGCACGATGTTGCCGCCCTGGCTGCGGGCCGAAAGCCACGAGCACAGGCAACTGAACACGTTGCCCAGGTGCATGCGGCCCGAGGGCGACGGGGCAAAACGGCCCACGACAGGTGCGGGAACGGAGGCGGGTTGCGACGTTGGTGCATCCGCGGCGGGCGTTACTATGTTGCGCGTTTTGATATCCATGCGGACGAGTATAGCGCGGGGCACGGTAGGGAAGGCGTTTCCGTGGCTCGCAAGTTGGCGGCGCTGCGCATTGCGCACGGTGGGTCTGCGGCCCAACGTCTCGATCGCCGTATGCCGACTCGGCCTCACAAACGACAGAAACCCCGGCAGCTCTTCGCAACTGCCGGGGTTTCCGCGGAAAAGGGGGACATGATCCTCGAGCGAACGGCAAAGGGGCAAACCGTTTTCGCTCAATTGTTTTATGCCCCTCGACTGGCGGCTCAATCAGCGTATGCCGCGCCCACACAAAGCCGCTACACCTGTGACGGAGCTGTGAAGTGGTATCTATTGCTGGCGCAGGACTCGGCCAAAGAGCGTCCCAAACGACAAATTTGTTGCAGTCCGTCGGTTTAACCCAATGATCCGTTTTCCTCCGTCCCCAATAGATCATTAGGAACGTCCCTAAGTGCCAGACTCGGGTGGGACTTTTGTCCCATTTGACGTTCCGTTGGCCCAGATATTCGTCATGCGTACCCGCAAACGTGGGACAATGGCGCTGTTGGTTTTACAGACAAAGGATGTGCCTATGAACACCCTCGCCGCCAAAGTCAGCCGGCAGCGCCGCCCGTTTGCGCGATTTGTTTCCATTTGCGCGCTCGTCGCGTGCGCACTGCTGCTGTTGCCCGCCGTTGCACGTGCCGACGGCTACTCCATGACCCAAACCTATATCGGCGCCACGGTTGAGGCCGACGGCTCGCTGACCGTTGTCGAGGGACGCCAGTTTGATTTCGATGACGACATCAACGGCGTGTTTTGGGAGATCAATACAGGCTCTAACCAGCAGGGCGGCGCGGCGGGCGTCAATGTGCTGAGCGTCGAGGAAGACGACACCGCGTTTAACAAGGTCGACAGCGCAAACAAAGGCGACAACGGCGTCTATACGGTTGAGCAGTCCGACAGCGGCGTAAGAATCAAGGTGTTCAGCCCCCACGAGAGCGGCGACAGCGCGATCTATTACGTGAGTTACACCATGACCGGTGCGGTTATGAACTGGTCCGATACCGCCGAGCTCTACTGGAAGTTTGTGGGCGACGGCTGGTCTGCGGATTCCGATGATGTCGAGATGGAAGTGTGCTTCGCAAATGCCGCCGCCGGGACGGCGGCCGTCAAGGGCGATAACTTCCGCGCATGGGGCCACGGCCCGCTGACGGGCGACGTATCGCTCGATGCGGATGAACCCATGGTCACCTATACCATTCCCTGCGTGCATCAGGGCGAATTCGCCGAGGCGCGCATCACCTTCCCCAGCGATTGGGTGCCTTGGCTTTCCGCTTCGAGCGAGGAGCGCATGCCGACAATCCTGAGCGAGGAGAAGGCATGGGCCGACGAGGCTAACGCCCGCCGCGCTCACGCTCGCATGATTGCCAATGTACTTGCCGTACTAAGTGTTGTCGCGGCGGTGGCCTTTACCGGCACAATCGTTGTGCTCAAGCTGCGCCGCCGCAAGCCCAAGCCGCTTTTCCAGGACGAATATTTCCGCGATGTGCCTTCGGCCGACCATCCCGCTGTGCTTTCGGCCCTCATGAGCTGGAACGAGGTGCCCGATCAGGCATATATCGCCACGCTCATGAAGCTCACCGACGACCGTGTGATTAAGCTGGAGCAGGCGACCGTGACTAAGGCTAAGAAGGGTCTGTTGGGGCGTGAAAAAGAAGAGCAGACGTATCGCGTGACGGTGAGTGATGCGGGCTGGAAGTCGGCCAAGGGCATTGACCACATGGTGCTCAAGGTCTTCTTTGCCGGTGCTAAGCCTGACGAGAACGGTGACCGTTCGCGCACGTTCGACGAGCTGCAGCACTACGTCAAGCAGCACGCTACACCCGTGGGTGATAAGCTCGAGGACTATCAGAACACCGTTAAGGGCAAGCTGGCCGATAGCGAGTACGTTGCCTCGGACGGCATTGTTGCAATGGTGTTTTGCCTGGTTCTTGGTATCCTGATTGCCTTTGTTCCCGTGGGATCCATTTTCTTTACCGATGGCGCACAGGCGAACATTACCGCCGCGGTTATCTCGGTGCCGATTGTGCTGGTGGGTATCGGCGTGGGCCTTACGTTTCGCCGCTTTACGCCGGAGGGCGCCGAGGTGGCGGCTCGCTGCAAGGCACTTAAGCATTGGCTCGAGGACTTCACGCGTCTAAAGGAAGCCGTCCCGGGCGATCTGGTGCTGTGGAACAAGCTGCTGGTGATGGGCGTGGCGCTGGGTGTTTCCAAGGAAGTGCTGCGTCAGCTTGCCGAGGCCGTGCCGCCCGAGGTGCGCGAGGCCGACGGCTTCTATGACAATTATCCCTGCTACTGGTGGTACTACCATCATTACGGTATCGAGTCTCCGCTTGATTCGTTCAACGATGTGTATCACGAGACCATCCGCGAGCTGGCTTCGAGCTCCGATAGCTCGAGCGGCGGCAGCGGCGGCTTCTCTGGCGGCGGTGGTGGCGGCGTCGGCGGAGGCGGCGGCGGAACGTTCTAACGGTCGTAAATTATGGGATGGGCTTTTCTCGACAGCCGTCGGGGAAAGCCCATCCCCTTTTTACGCGCTACCTACGAAGACTGTCCCCAGCGACTAATCATTTAAGAACGTCCATTACAGTCGAAATTGTCAGCCTGGGACCATCTCGGGCTACGATTGAGGCGCGCCCAGAACGGGCCGCCG
>NZ_JADPCH010000025.1 GCF_015670745.1 Collinsella aerofaciens
CACGCAAAGGAAAGCACTTAATGTGCTTTCCGTCTTGCGCAGGACTGTAGAGCAGCAAACTTAACCCCCGCCCTCAGCCCCGGAGACCCTCCCGGATGGCCCCGAAAAATTTTTTCAAAAAAGTTGTTGCGCGCCGGACAGACTTCTGTGTATACTAATCCCCGCAGCGCACGCGAGCGGAAACAAACGCGAACGTCTGCCTGGGGAGTTAGCTCAGTTTGGTTAGAGCGCCGGCCTGTCACGTCGGAGGTCGCGGGTTCGAGCCCCGTACTTCCCGCCAACGCAATTAAAGCCACGTCTTCGGACGTGGCTTTTTGCGTTTGATGCACTTTGTTTCGATAGAACGATCGCCCTGGTGCATCTTCGCCCAGAATCCCCGCGCCTTCGGGAACGCAAGTAAAATCTAATAAGTATATCTGTCTGAACAACAGCTTTGTTGCGCAACACCTGTTCAACGAGACAGGGGGTTAGGTTATACTAAATTGCACTGTGCGCCGCATCTGATGCATTTCGCTCCAAGCGCGGCACTCAGTGGATATCCGATTTACCATTTGGATGTCCTGGCGGTCATTTAGCGTCTCGACACAAGCTCGGCCCCGGAGCTCGTTCGAGCTGTTCGTATTCCTTGAAAGGGGAAAAATGGACATATCGAGGAAGACTGATTACGCCCTTCGTATGCTGGCGATGCTTGCCGAGGATCCGGAGTGTTTGCTTTCTGTTCGCACCGCTGCCGAAGAGGTCAATGTCCCGTATTCGTTTGCCCGCTCGATTCAGCACGGTTTGGTCCAGGCCGGTATTGTGGAGAGCCTGCGTGGCGCCCACGGTGGCATGCGTCTCAAGGTCAGTCCGGACGACGTCACTATCCGCCAGGTCGTCGAGGCTGTTCAGGGTCCTATGGTTATGAACGATTGCACCGCGCCCGATGGTGACTGTGCACGCATGGGCACGTGCTGCTATCATCCCCTGTGGGCCGGAGCCCAGGCGTTGATGCGCGACTACCTCGATTCCGTTTCGCTTGGCGACATCGTCGCTCACCGCCAGTTCCCGGCCGTCGATCCCAAGTTCGCCGACCGCGAAGCGTTTCCCGAGTACGCCACCTGCGCGTGCGCTTACCGGGAGGAATAGCGCCGCATAAGGAGCATAGCCATGATTCAGGACCCCTTTCGTTCGATGATTCGTTCGGATGGGGTCCTGCGTTATCGCGACCTTCCGTGGCGCCGCACACGCGATCCGTACATCATTTGGCTTTCTGAGGTCATGCTGCAGCAAACGCAGGTGCCGCGTGTGGAGGCGCGCATGCCGGTGTGGCTCGATCGTTTTCCGACCGTGCAGGCGCTTGCCCAGGCCGCGCCTTCCGATGTTTTGGACGCTTGGCAGGGCATGGGCTACAACCGACGCGCTCTGGCGCTTCATGGGGCCGCTCAGCGCGTTGTAGAGGACTGGGACGGGGAGTTTCCGCGTGAGACGCGTGACTTGGTCGCTCTGCCTGGTATTGGCCCGGCAACGGCGCAGGGTATCCGGTCGTTTGCGTTTGATCTTCCGGGTGTGTATCTAGAGACCAACGTGCGCACGGTCTTTTTGCATCATTTCTTTCCCGATGTGCCGGCTGTTCCCGATCGCGAGCTGGTGCCGCTGATCCAGGCTGCTTGTCCGGCGGCTCCCGGTGCAGCGACCGACGAGATCGCTCCCTTTGCCGTGCCGCTCGATGATGCCGACACGCCGCGCGCGTGGTATTACGCGTTGCTAGATTACGGCGCATATCTAAAAAAGACGTTGCCCAATCCGTCCAGGCGCTCGGCGGGCTATAGCCGTCAATCAAAGTTTGAGGGCTCGCGTCGCCAAAAGCGCGCGCATATCGTGCGTATGTTGCTGGCAGCGCGCGATGGCCAGCCGGCGGGGATTACGCTTGCTGATGCCGTGGCGGGCGTTAACGAGATGGAAGCGGCGGCTGGGCGTGGGCCGGTCGAGCGCGACTTGATCGCGGGCATTCTAGCCGACCTGGAGCGTGAGGGCTTTTGCCGAGCTGAGGGCGATCGCTGGCTGAGCATCTAGCCTGTGCAAATCTGAAGAACAGGATTGTAAGGTTTAGATTTTCGGCATGAGGGCATCCTAAAGACGAGGCCGCTCGAAGCCTACGGGCGGCATGCGTTGAAGGGAAGTACACCTATGGATTTTGAGAATTCCCAAACCAAGAAGAACCTCGAGACCGCTTTTGCCGGTGAGTCCCAGGCACACACCAAGTATCGCTACTATGCCTCCAAGGCCAAGAAAGACGGCTACGTTCAGATCTCGAACATCTTTGCCGAGACGGCTGGCAACGAGTCCGAGCACGCCAAGCTGTGGTTTAAGTATCTGCACGACGGCGCCGTCCCCGATACCCTGGACAATCTGCGTGATGCCGCTGCGGGCGAGAACTACGAGTGGACCACGATGTACGACGAGTTCGCCAAGACCGCCGAGGAGGAGGGTTTTGCCGAGATCGCTGAGAAGTTCCGTGGCGTCGCCGCCGTCGAGAAGGCCCACGAGGAGCGCTACAACAAACTCGTCGAGCGCATCGAGTCGGGCGAGGTGTTTGAGCGCGAGGGCGTGAAGGTGTGGAAGTGCCTGAACTGCGGGCACCTGCACGTTGGTGCTGAGGCGCCTGAGGTGTGCCCGGTGTGTAACCACCCGAAGGCGTACTTTGAGGAGCAGGTGGTGAACTACTAGCGCGTGGCGCTGGCATGAGCTGGGCCGGGAGGGCGGGATTACCTTCCCTCCCCGCTCACGGCTCCGCAGGGTCGCGTTGAGGGAAGGTAATCCCGCCCTCCCGGCCCGCTTTGGGTCGTCGCGTGCTCGCTACAGAAAAGCTGATTAGAAGTTTGTGTGCCGCCCCTTTTGGGCGGCACGTTTTGTATAGGGATTGGGTTGCGGCCATTTGGTTGATGGTTCGGTTATTTGGTTGACGGGGCTTGCTCCGGGTTGGGGCGGCGCCGTTGTTTAGGGGGTACACTGGGTGGCGACTTTTAGTTTATCTACTACCTGATGGGGTGTTTTTTATGGGCAAGAAGTCTCGAGCTCGGGTTGCTGCGGCGGGAACTCGCAAGGATCCTGGTCGTCGGGTTGCCGAGGGTAAAAAGGCCGATCGTGCTGAGAAGGACAAGAAAGTCGGCGCGCATGCTCATCCTGAGTGGGCGCCTCATTTGAATTCGGCTAGCGAGGATTTGACTGCCAAGTTGTTTACTCTGGTCGAGGTAATTTTGGGCGTGGTGCCCCTTGTGGTTATCGGTTTATTCTTGGCTTCGAAGGACGCCACGAGTGTCGATAAACTCACCGAGGTCTTTTCGCAGGACCCCTCGATGGTGGTCTCGTTTATTTCTGCGTGCTTGCAGCCGTTTGTGGCGTACATGCTGTATATGGTCTACCGCAAATACTGCGAGGGTGATGCGGGCTTTGCCGCCGGTAACCTGATCGGTCTTTTGTGCTCCGAGATCCTACTGCTCAATATCCCGGGCGTCATCGGTATGGGCATCTTGCTGTGGCGTGTTTGGCGCAACGTCGCCCCGCACTTTGAGAGCTGGTTGTTTGAACGCCGTGCAATGGGCGTGCTGGCAGACATCGCGGGCTCGCTCGTGATTCTAGCCTTGGCGTTTATGTGCGCCACCGCCACCCGAGGTCTCGCGGGCATCTAAAGCTGCCTCCACCGACTGCGGAGCACGGGGCGGGGAAACACCTTTCCCTCTCGCTCACGGCTGCGCAGGTCGCGCGAGGTAAAGGTGTTTCCCTACCCTGTGCTCCGGCTTCGGGTCGTCGCGTGCTTGCTACTGAAAAACTGATAAGAAGTTAGCGTGCCGCCCCTTTTGGGGCGGCACGTTTTTGTATGGGGTCCCTGTCTTCACAATTTCCGTCAAGCTTTTGGTTAGATTTTGGTCAGTTGGTGTAAGGGTGGAAGGCCAAAAGATTGCTGGCGAAAAAAGCTCAGAGAAAGTGCTGGTAGGGGAGTTGTTGAGCTTTTCGACAGCTTTTGAGCAAAAGAAACTTTGTGGCTATTGCCGGCGATTGCGTTGTCGCGGTCATGGTGGTGCGGGATGCTGGTCGTAAGCGTCGAATGCTCCGATTTTGGAGGCCAGCATGGATCTGTTTCTTGAGACCCCGCAGCAACAAGCTGAGCGCATGCTGCGTCAGCAGCAACGACTCATGGAGATGCAAATGCAAGGGGCGGCAGTCCAGCCCTTTGCGCAAAACGTTACGTCCGCGGTTTCGCCTGCGGGCGGATCGGCGCCAGAGAACTATTCCGTACAACAAGATTCATATGCGTAGGAGCTTGCATTCG
Source organism: Collinsella aerofaciens (assembly GCF_015670745.1). Classification (GTDB taxonomy): domain Bacteria; phylum Actinomycetota; class Coriobacteriia; order Coriobacteriales; family Coriobacteriaceae; genus Collinsella; species Collinsella aerofaciens_T. The sequence continues at coordinate 4,310 of NZ_JADPCH010000025.1, forward strand.
ACAAACGCCGCACGCGTCGTCGCCGCGTGGGCCAGCGCCTGCGCACATTGGCGATGATCGTGCTCATTCCGCTAGGACTTGCGGCGATTTTCTTGGTCTCGTATGCGCTCACCTGCATCCTCAACGGTGCTTCGCCCGGCGAAGTGCTCCAACATCTGTCAGCCCTGGGCCAGCGCCTAGGCGACGTCATGACAACCATTCGCACCGGCTGGGAGAGCTAGCGTTTGTCACATTAGGACTTCTAAGGTGTTGGGATTATCGCCACGAGTAAAATTCTTGCATCCTGTGGGCCCTGTCGTGCGACTGAATATTATTATTAAAGATGAATAATAATATGATTTGCTATGTATAAGCAGGATTTAGAGCAGACTCTGTTGGGCATTGACGAAGAGGCAGAGCTGGAAATAGGTCCAAGAGACGACAGGCCGAGCGTTGTATTGGTGGGAGGAAGCGCCTTCATGCTAAACGATGTGACGAATCGTTCGGTTACACATGACATCGATGTGTTTGAGGCGGACAGGTGCCTCCGCGAGATCATAGCTCGATACCCCGAGGTGAATGGTATGGCGGTGGCATATTGTAATCAGATGCCATTCAATTACGAAGATCGTTTGATCCCCTTGGATATTGGGGCGCGTTTTATCAGGTACTTTACGCCATCCTTGGAGGATCTGGCGGTAATGAAGCTCTATGCCTTCCGTCCGAACGACATCATCGATCTTCATAGTCAGGCATTCGTCGACCGACTTGATTGGGGGCTGCTCGAACGGCTTATATTCGACGAGGGAGAAGCACTGGCGTCGTCGCCTTCGGAGCGGAGTTATCAAGAGATGGTCTGTGCATACAGGCAATACAAAAAAGGAGGTGCTCGGTTGAATCTGACCTTTGAGGGATTCTTAAAAGGCTATTGCCGAGAGCTATCCGGACAGCAGTCGCTCAGTTTTAGAAAACTGGTTAAGCAAGCGACGACGGTTGCGCCGCGCGTGGCGGAGCCCCTGTTTTTGCTCGCTTTGGCACAGGGTAAAGCCGAATACGTTCTGGGCTTATCCGAGGGTTCGTGGATGGAAGAGGGTTACCGAGGCGTTTTGTCCTTGTACGCCCAAACGGGTAGCCTGGCATCTCTATGCGCCGAGGATAAACTTCCTAATCGTTATGCCAACGTTTGGCGTGCGTATAGAGCGGTGAAGGAAAAGCCAGTGGCGGACAGAAGGATCAACGCCCTGATGCGAAAAAGAACGTTGGGAGCGCTAGAGGAATCGGGCGTAACGCGCTACGGTCTCTGCCGCGATTTGAATCTGAATAAGGGAAACGTGTACGCATATTTAGCCGGTGATGACTCAAAGGTGAGCAGGGAGACGGCGCGCCGCATTATGGAATATGCGGAGGAGAGGGGCGCCCAAGAAGGGACCGGGCGCCCGGTGCGTATGGCGGGGTAAGATTGATCGCGGTTTTGATTGGTGCTCGATTGGGTTTGTTGGGCGGAGTTTATGTCTGCTATTGATATTGTGCTTGTTGTGATCGCCTTGGTGGCGGTGGGGGTTGCTGTGGCTTGCGCCCTCCAACTCAAGAGCCTGCGTGCCGAGTTGCGGGAGCGTGGCGACAGTAGCGCGGAAACGCTGGCAGCACTCGAGCAGGCTAACAAAGCGCTCGATGCCCTGAACGTCGCGCTGGCCGAAACCCGTCGCACGGCCAATGCCATCGCGCAGCAGCAGACGACCGATGCGGCCGTAGAGCAGCAACGTTACCTGACCATCGCGCGCGAGTTCTCGCAAGCCGGTGACCGGATGGATGATCTGCGCCGCGAGACCGCCCAACAGCTCGGCGCCAATCGCGAGGGCATCGAGCATCGCCTGGACAAGGTGCGCGAGACGGTCGATGCTCAGCTGGGTGCCATCCGCGAAGACAACAACGTGCAGCTCGATCAGATGCGCGCGACGGTGGACGAGAAGCTCTCTCGCACGCTCAACGACCGACTTTCGGCATCGTTTAAGCAGGTGAGCGACCAGCTCGAGGCCGTGTACAAGGGCCTGGGCGATATGCAATCTATCGCCACCGGCGTAGGCGACCTCAAGCGTGTGCTGGGCAATGTAAAAGCGCGCGGCATTTTGGGCGAGGTACAGCTGGGTGCGATCCTGACGGACATCCTCACACCCGACCAGTATCTGGAAAACGTTGCCACCAGGCCCGGCGCCTCGGAGCGCGTTGAGTTTGCCGTCAAGCTGCCGGTAGACGAGGGCGATCCCGTGCTGCTGCCGATCGACTCCAAATTCCCGGGCGACGCGTACGAGCATCTGCTCGACGCCCAGGAGTCGGGCGATGCGGAGGCCGTTGCCGCAGCGCGCAAGACGCTCGATATGATGGTGAAACGCGAGGCAAAGGACATCTGCGAAAAGTACCTGAGTGTGCCGGCAACGACCAACTTTGGCATCATGTTCGTGCCGTTTGAGGGGCTGTACGCCGAGGTCGTCAGCCGACCCGGGCTCATCGAAACCCTGGGCCGCGACTATCATGTCAACGTTGCCGGTCCCAGCACTATGGCCGCCATTCTCAACAGCCTGCAGATGAGCTACCAGACGTTTAGGCTGCAAAAACGTACCGACGACGTACTGCGCGTGCTCTCCGCCGTCAAGGCCGAGCTGCCGCGCTATCAAAAGGCGCTGCGCCGCGCCCAGCAGCAGATCGAGACCGCGGGCAAAACGGTCGAGGGCATCATTACCACGCGCACCAACGTAATGGAGCGCAAGCTCAAGGACATCGACGCACTGGAAGACGCCGACCAAGTCGATGAGATCTTGGGACTCACGCCCGCGGGCCTTCCCACAGACCAAGAAGACGAGGACTAATTGCAACAAGACGGCGGGGCACCGGTGCAAACGCGGGCGCCCTACCGCTTTTCGTATCGCACTTGTCTGGAGCGTGCTCCAATGTGCAACAATGGCGTTTCGCCCTACCAGATGCGAAAGGAAGCCCATGTCTCAGAGAAGCACCAGCCCGCTCAGCCGCTCCACCGTGCGCCGCACGCTGCAGCGGTTTTGGGGTGTCACGCGCACGCAGCCGCTGATTGTCTTTCTCTCGGTGTTCTCGTCGGCGGGCTACATCTTTTTGCTGACGTTTGCCAATACCTATGTGATGGCCCTCATTGTCGACCGCGTTCAAGCCGGTCCCGTGGTGGGTGACCAGGTGTTTGAGGTCTTCGGCCCCTATATCCTGGCGCTCGTACTCGTTAACCTGGTGGGTCAGATCCTCTCCAAGCTACAGGACTACACCGTCTACAAGCTCGAGATCGCAGGCAACTATCACCTGGCGCGTCTATGCTTCGACACGCTCTCCAACCAATCCATGACATTTCACACCAGCCGCTTTGGCGGATCGCTCGTGAGCCAGACGAGCCGTTTTATGAGCGGCTATACGGGGCTGGTGGACGTGACGGTGTATTCGCTCATCCCCACCATCACCTCGGTCATCTGCACGGTGGCGGCGCTCGCCCCGGTGGTGCCCACATTTACCGTGATCCTGGTGTGCATCATGGCCGTCTACATCGCGTTTGTCTGGCTTATGTACAAGCGCATCATGCCGCTTTCGGCCGCGACGTCCGCCGCGCAGAACAAGCTCTCGGGTGTGCTCTCCGACGCGGTCACGAACATCTTGGCCGTCAAGACCTGCGGGCGCGAGGACTTTGAACGCGATCTGTTCGACGCCGCCGATCGTGCCGCGCGCGACGCCGAGACGGTCTCGATGCACGCCATGATGCAGCGCAACTTTACGACCTCGGGCCTTATCGTCATCACCATGGCCGTGGTGAGTGTGTTCGTGGCGGGCGGCAACGCGTGGTTTGGCATCTCGGCCGGCTCGCTCGTCATGATCTTTACCTACACCTATAACCTCACCATGCGCCTGAACTACGTGAGTTCCATGATGCAGCGCATCAACCGCGCGCTCGGCGATGCGGCCGAGATGACGCGCGTGCTGGACGAGCCACGTTTGGTGGCAGACGACCCGGACGCCTCTGAGCTCAAAGTGACCGAGGGCGCGATTGATTTTGAGCACCTGAGCTTTGCGTACCGTGATGCTGCAGCGGGCGAGAGCGTGTTCGATGACCTGGCGCTTCATGTGGCGGCGGGCCAGCGCGTGGGCCTGGTAGGCAAATCGGGCTCGGGTAAGACGACGCTCACCAAGCTGCTGCTGCGCCTGGACGATGTTCAGGGCGGCCGCGTGCTCGTGGACGGTCAGGATGTCTCGCGCTGCACGCAGCAGAGCCTGCGCCGCCAGGTTGCCTACGTGCCGCAGGAGGCGCTGCTGTTCCACCGCTCCATTCGCGAAAACATTGCCTACGGTCGTCCCAACGCCACTGATGAGCAGATTCGCGAGGCCGCGCGCCTGGCCAACGCCCTGGAGTTTATCGACCGCTTGCCCCGTGGCTTTGACACCATGGTGGGCGAGCGCGGCGTCAAGCTCTCGGGCGGCCAGCGTCAGCGCGTGGCTATCGCCCGCGCCATCCTAACCGACGCGCCGATTCTGGTGCTCGACGAGGCGACCTCTGCCCTCGACAGCGAGTCCGAGGCGCTGGTGCAGGAGGCGCTCGAGAACCTGATGCGCGGCCGCACCTCCATTGTGGTGGCGCACCGCCTGTCTACCGTGGCGGCGCTCGACCGCATTGTGGTGCTGGCCGATGGCGAGATCGTCGAGGACGGCACGCATGCGCAGCTCGTCGAGGCGGGTGGCGAGTACGCGAGCCTGTGGAGCCGTCAGACCGGCGCATTCTTGGAGGCGTAAGCGTCTCGGACGTGGGACAATTGTGCCCATAAGTTTATTGTGCCGTTGAGCCGAGGAGTCGTTATGCCACGCGAGACCAATGCCGCCAAACGCGAGCGCGCCATCGAGGCGTGTGCGCGCCTCAACCGTCGCTATGGCCCGGTCGAGTGCTTTTTGGACCACGAGAATCCCTTCCGCCTGCTGATCGCGGTGCTGCTCTCGGCGCAAACGACCGATGCGCAGGTCAACAAGGTGACGCCGCGGCTGTTTGCCCAGTGGCCCACGCCCGAGGCCATGGCTGGGGCGAGCGTGGCTGACGTGGCAGACACCATCAAGTCACTCGGCTTCTACAAGAGCAAAGCCAAGCATGCCGTCGAGGCCGCGCAGATGATCGTCGCCGACTATGGCGGCGAGGTGCCGGCCGACATGAAGGAGCTCGTGAAGCTGCCGGGCGTGGGACGCAAGACGGCGAACATCGTGCTCAACGTGGGGTATGGCATCGTGGAGGGCATTGCGGTGGACACGCACGTCAACCGCATTGCGCACCGCCTGATGCTGAGCCCCAAGACGCATGCCAAGGAGCCGCTCAAGACCGAGCAAGATCTGCTCAAGATTTTGCCGCACGAGTATTGGGAGTCGGTCAACCATCAGTGGATCACCTTTGGTCGCGAGATCTGCGATGCCCGCAAACCCAAGTGTGACGAGTGTCCGCTGGCAGATTTGTGCCCCAGCGTGCGCGTAGCGGGGTAGGGCGGAACGCATTTTCGTCTGGCGTTTTTTGCGGGGCTGGGTTTGTCCTTGAGCCGGAGTCCTCTCCATGCGCTACCATGACAGACAATGTATTTGACGTACGACCCGCCGAGCTTGCCCCGGCGGGCTTTTGGCGTTGCGATGCCGGAGGAACAGCATGCTCATTCACCGTATAGCCGCGCAGCTCTACACTGCCGAGGCGCTGCAGACCGTCGAGGCCGGACTCGATGCCGGCGAGGACGTGACGCTGGCCGTGTCGCAGTCGGGCCGCACGCTTATGGCGGCCGCTCAGTTTGCGCGCCGTCCGCGCCCGACGGTCTACATTGTGAGTGGCGAGGATGCGGCCGATCGCGCCGCGCGCAGCCTTGCCGCCTACGTGGGCCTGGCGCACGTGTGCCGTTTTCCCGAGCGCAAGGACTATCCGTGGCGCGAGCAGGCGCCCGACGATGCCGTGGTGGCGCAGCGCTGCGAGGCTCTGGGGCGCATCGTGCGCGGGGACAGCTGCATCATGGTTGCCTCGGCCCGCGCGCTGCTGCGCTGCGTGCCGCCGGTCGAGAGCCGCTATTGGGAGTCCACGACCTTTGCGGTGGGCGAGGAGATTCCTTTTGATGAGGTGCCGCAGCGCCTAGTGGGCATGGGCTACACCAATGCCGGCGCCGCCGACGCGCCCGGTCTGTTCCGCGTGCACGGCGACACCGTCGAGGTGTTTCCCGCGCAGGAAAAAGCGCCCGTGCGCATTGAGTTCTTTGGCGACGAGATCGACCGCATCCGTCGCATGGTGAGCTCAACGGGGCAGACCATCGGTAACGAAGACAGCATCGAGATCTTCCCCTGCCGTGAGCTGGCGCTTACCGACGAGGCCGTCCACAACATGCATGTGGCGCTCTATCGCGCCAGCCAGGACGACAGCAAGCTGGCCGCATTGCTCGAGATGGTGGATGCGCGCATCGTTACACCCGAGCTCGACCGCTTTTTGCCGGTAATGTACGGCCAGACCGTGAGCCCGCTGGCGCACGTGAGCGGCAAGGCGCTCGTGGTGCTGTCCGAGCCGCGCTCGCTGTTCGACGATTGCCTGCGTGCCTACGAGGATATCGAGGCGCGTGCTGGCGAGGCAGGGATTGACCGGCTGGATGGCCTGTATGTACGTGCCCAGCAGCTCGATTTTGGTGCCCAGCAGCGCCTGAACTACGTGAGCCTGATTCGTGCCGGCGGCGCGGTGACGGCGGAGCTCAAGATTGAGCAGCCGGCCATTGCGGGCTCGGACAATCGCTTTATGACGCGCATTCAGGAAGTCGTGGGCAAGCGCTACGCCTGCGTGTTTGCCATTCCCGACCGCGGTGCGCGCGAGTCGATGGAGCTCACCTTTGGCGACGAGGGCATTACCTTTGAGGAGTCGCTGACCGCGGCGCCCGAAAATGCCGGTGCTATCGGCGACCGCGTGCGCGTGGCGGCGGCGGATTCTGCCGATCGTGCCGCACGCCAGGAGGCCCACGTTTCCATTCGCGAGCGTAAGGTCGACGCGCTCAACGCCCGCTCGCTCGAGGTGGGCGCCGCGCAGGCTGCCGCCGGCGCCGCCGTGCCCACCATCTCGCGCGGGCGCGTGACCTTTGTGGACGCTGCCCTGCCGCAGGGCGTGGTGGTGCCCGACGCCAATTTGGCCGTGTTCTCGATTGCCGACCTCAACGCCCGCATGGATGCCAACCGCGCGCGCAGCCGCCGCAAGGTTGACATTACGCAGATCACGTTCCCGTTTAAGCCGGGCGACTACGTGGTGCACGCCACCCACGGCATCGCGCTCTTTAGCGAGGTCGCGCGCCAGGAAGTGGGCGGCAAGGAGCGCGACTACTTTTTGCTGGAATATGCCGACGGCGACAAGCTCTACGTGCCGCTCGAGCAGGTCGACCGCATCACACGCTATGTTGGCCCCGACGGCGACAAGCCGCGCCTGACCAGGCTCAATACCGCCGACTGGACGCGTGCCACCAACAAGGCACGCAAGAACGCCAAAAAGCTGGCGTTTGACCTGGTCGACCTGTATACACGCCGCTCGTCGATTACCGGTATCGCCTGTCCGCCCGATACGCCCGAGCAGATCAAGATGGAGGAGAGCTTCCCCTACGACGAGACGCGTGACCAGCTGGAGGCTATCGCCGACATCAAGGCCGACATGGAGGCGCCCAAGCCTATGGACCGCCTGCTGTGCGGCGACGTGGGTTTCGGCAAGACCGAGGTTGCCCTGCGCGCGGCGTTTAAGTGCGTGGACTCCGGCCGTCAGGTCATGGTGCTCTGCCCCACAACCATTCTGGCCCAGCAGCACTACGAGACCTTCTTTGAGCGCTTTGCCCCGTTTGGCCTTGAGGTCGAGGTGCTCAGTCGCTTCCGCACGCCGGCGCAGCAGAAGCGCGCGCTCAAAGCGTTTGCCGAGGGCACGATCGATGTGCTCATCGGCACGCACCGCCTGCTTTCGGCCGATGTGAACCCCAAGAACCTGGGCCTGGTGATTATCGACGAGGAGCAGCGATTTGGCGTGCAGCACAAGGAGCAGCTCAAGAACCTGCGCGAGCAGATTGACGTGCTTACGCTTTCGGCAACGCCGATTCCGCGAACCATGCAGATGGCCACGAGCGGCGTGCGCGACATGAGCCTAATCACCACACCGCCGACCGGGCGTCGTCCCGTGATCGTGCACGTGGGGGAGTATGACCCCGACGTGGTGAGCGCGGCGATTCGCCTGGAGGTGGGCCGCGGCGGTCAGGTGTATTACGTATCCAACCGCGTCAAGACCATCGACGACGCCGTGGCGCGCGTGCACGAGGCCGCGCCCGAGGCGCGCGTGGGCGTGGCGCACGGCAAGATGAGCCCGCGCGAGGTCGAGGACGTGATGATCGAGTTCGCGACCAAAAAGATCGATGTGCTCATCGCCACGACCATCGTGGAGAGCGGCATCGACAACGCAACGGCCAACACGCTCATCATCGAGGACTCGCAGCGCCTGGGTCTGGCACAGCTCTACCAGCTCAAGGGCCGTGTGGGCCGCTCTGCCACGCAGGCCTACGCGTACTTTATGTTCCCGGGCGAGCTGCCGCTCACCGAGGAGGCCACGGCGCGCCTGACCGCACTTTCCGAGTTCCAGGACCTGGGCAGCGGCATGCGCATCGCCATGCGCGACCTGGAGATTCGCGGCGCCGGCTCGCTTATGGGCGCCGAACAGCACGGCAACCTGTCGAGCGTGGGCTTTGACCTGTTTACGCAAATGCTGGGCCAGGCGGTGGCCGAGGCGCGCGGCGATGACGACGCCGGCGTGGAGGCGGCGAGCGTGGGTATTAACCTGCCTGCCGATTACTTCTTGTCCGAGGAGTACCTGCCGGCGGTGGACCAGCGCGTGCTCGTGTACCGTAAGCTCGCGGCGGCCGAGGACCTGGAGAGCATCGACGAGGTGCAGGAAGAGACCGAGGCCGCGCACGGTGAGCTGCCGCTGGCGGGGCTCAACCTGTTCAACCGCGCGCGCATCCGCATCCGCGGCGAGCGCTTGGGGCTCGAGAGTGTCACGCTCAGCGGCGGCCGCATCACGTTTTTGGGCGTTGACGTGCCCAAGAAGGTGGCCTTTGAGCTTAAGACCCGCTATGGCGCGGTGAACTTCCCCAAGAGCCGCAAACTGTCGGTACCCTACAAGGCAGGCGCCGGTGCGGGCAGCGGCCTGGGTCGCGGTCTCGACGCCAACGACGGCACCGGCCCCGTGGCCGCGGCACTCATGCTGCTGCAACAGCTGGGTGCCAGCGACGACGACTAACGGGTCGACGCTGCAAACGCTCCATTTGGGCAATCTGACCCTCACTCGTCGGTCGCGTACGCAAGTACGCTTCCCTCCTCCTTCGGGCCACCTTGCCACAAATGGAACGTTTTCGCTCACTTATGCTCAACCTGTAAGGGTATTTATGGGACAAAGCTATCTTTGCCCCACCACGTTGCGGGTCGACCCTTCGCCCGACCGAAAGGAAAGCATGTTCGGATACATCTATAAGAAAGATGTCGCCATTATCGCGGTTGTCCTGTGCCTTTGTCTGGGCGTGGGCAGTTTCTTCGATTACCAAATCTCGAGCATGCTGTTTAACTCATCCAGCTTGTTCGGTCGCTTTGTCGAGGCGGCCGGCGAGCTGCCGTTCGAGCTGACGGCGAGCGTCGCGGGCGTTATGCTCGTACGCGCGGTGCGTCCCGACTCCAAGGGGAGCAAATGGCTCGCCGTGCTCGGCATCCTCGTCAACGTTGGCCTGACCGGCTACGAGATCGTTTCGTCCCTGCGGGTTGGCGGTAAACTCATTGCCGTTCAGCTGGTGCTGACGTTTGTGCTGGTGATCGCCGCCAACCTTATCGTCTATCGCCTCACGCGCGCGACCGAGCCTGACGAGCTCACGCGCTGGGCGTTGATGGTGCTTGCCGTGTGGGTCGCTCAGGCCATTATCCTCAACGTGATCGTCAAGCCGTTGTGGTCGCGCCCGCGCATGCGCGTGATCGAGGTCACGCCGGGGCTCAATTTTCAGCCGTGGTGGGTGATTGGCAACCCCGACAAGTGGAGCTATATCGCCGCCGGCGTAATCAAGGACGGCTTTAAGTCGTTCGCGAGTGGACACACCGCGCATGCGGCGATTGGCCTCATGCTCGCCGGGCTTCCCGCGGCGGCCTTTAAGGAAAAGCCGTCGCGCCGCCGGGTGGTCTTTTGGACGGCGGCTGTGGTCGCGGCGCTCGTCGCCTTTGGCCGTATCGTGATCGGAGCGCATTTTTTGAGTGACGTGAGCTGCGGCTTTGCCCTGGTGCTGGCGCTTGAGTGCCTTGCCGCGCGTATTGCCTATCCCAACGGCGTACAATAGCTCCGTTTGAATCATCTGGCCGATACCCGGTAAGAGAGGATTGCCATGCTCGCGTTTAACAACGATTATTCCCACGGCGCACACCCGGCGGTGCTGCAGGCGCTCGTCGACACTAATATGGAGCCGCAGCCCGGCTACGGTACCGATGCACATACCGAGCGTGCCAAGCACCTTATTCGCGAGGCCTGCCAGGCCCCCGATGCCGACGTGTTTTTTCTGGTGGGCGGCACGCAGGCCAACGCGACGGTGATCGACATGCTGCTTGCGCCCTACGAGGGCGTCGTTGCTGCCGAGACTGGCCACGTCGCCTGCCACGAGGCGGGCGCCATCGAGTTTGGCGGCCACAAGGTACTCACCATCCCCGGCTACGAGGGCAAGATGCACGCCGAGGACCTCGAGAACTATATCCAGGTGTTCTACGAAAACGAGAGCTATGAGCACACGGTGTTCCCGGGCGCCGTGTACGTGAGTCTATCGACCGAGTACGGCACGCTGTACTCCAAGGCCGAGCTCGCGGCGATTCACGCAGTGTGCCAGAAGCGCGAGATTCCGCTGTTTGTGGATGGCGCCCGTCTGGCCTATGCGTTGGCGGCCGATGAGTGCGACATTACCCTGCTCGAGCTGGCGCAGCTGTGTGACGTGTTCTACATCGGCGGCACCAAGTGCGGCGCGCTCTGCGGCGAGGCTGTGGTGTTCTGCGGCATGCACGCCCCGGCGCATCCCATTCCGCGTATTAAGCAGCACGGCGCGCTGTTGGCCAAGGGCCGTCTGACGGGCGTGCAGTTTGAGGCGCTCTTTACCGATGGCCTGTATTTTGAGATTGGTCGCCAGGCGATCGAGACGGCTCAGACGCTTCGTCGCGTGCTGCACGAGCGCGGCTACCAGTTCTTTTTGGAGACGCCCACAAACCAGCAGTTTGTGATTCTGCCCAACGAGGACATGGCCCACATTCGCGAGCATGCCTCGATCGAGTACTGGGAAAAGTACGACGAGACCCACACGGTGGTGCGCTTTTGCACCAGCTGGGCCACGACGCAGGAGGACATCGACGCGCTGGCGGCTGTCCTGTAGCCTGATGTAATGACGAGGGGCCGCCTTGCGCTGGGTTTGGCGCAAGGCGGCCTTTGTTTTTGAGGGAGAAGGGTTGTATGACCGAGATGTCCGAGCCGACGATTCGCCTGGCGACGCCCGAAGACGCGCCGGTGTTGCTTGCCATCTATGAGCCGTATGTGCGCCAGACGGCGATTACCTGCGAATACGAGGTGCCGAGCGTTGAGGAGTTCGCCGGGCGTATTGAGCGTACGCTCAAGCGCTATCCGTATTTGGTGATGGAGTTGGACGGGCGTCCGGTAGGCTATGCCTACGTGAGTTCGCTTAACAGCCGCGAGGCATACGACTGGTCGGTCGAGACGTCGATCTACCTGGCACGCGATGTGCGCCATGGCGGGCTGGGTCGCAAGCTGCACGATGCGCTCAAGCAGTGCCTGATCGCGATGGGCATCACCAACATGTGCGCGCTCATCGCCGTGCCGCACGACAAGGACGACGAGTATCTAACGCACAATAGCCAGGACTTCCATGCCCATATGGGATATCGCTTGGTGGGCGCCTTCGATCGCTGTGCCCAAAAGTTCGGCCGCTGGTACGACATGTGCTGGATGGAGTTGGTCCTAGCCGAGCGCACACCCAACCAACCCAAACCAACCTGGTTCCCCGACCTCCCCAAACCTACCATTTAGGGACAGGTTTATTTTGGCAGGTTAGCCGATTGGCTCGGTGTATTTGGCGCGGTCGGTGCGTTGGATGCGCTTAGAGACATGGAGCGGTCGGCCGTCGGTGTCGTAGACGTAGTCGGTGATCAGGATCAGCGCCTGCCCGCGCTCGACGTTGAGCAAAAACGCCTCGTTTTGCGAGGCATAGCACACCTCAAAGGTCTTATGTCCCTGTGCCGGCGCGCGATGGAATTTTTGACGCAGCGTGGCGTAGAGCGAACCGTTGATATCGCGATCGATGAGCGACCCAAAGCTTGGCGGCAGATAGGTGGTCTCCAGGCACAGTGGCGCATCGTCCAGATAACGCAGACGGACAAGTTTGACGAGCTTACTGCCCACGGCGGCATCAAAGAACTTAGCTATGCTGCCGCCCGCCTTGGTAAAGCCCGAGTCCACCGTGCGCGTGGTGGGCTTCATGCCCTGGCCCTCGACCTGCTCGGTATAGCTCGAAAACACCAGATTGTTCTCGTGGAGCGCGGGCGTGTCGGCCACAAAGGCGCCACGCCCGCGCTCGGTGCGCACCAGGCCCTCATCAATGAGCACCTTAAGGGCGTGGCGCACGGTGCTGCGCGACAGCCCCGATTCGTCCATGAGTTCCATCTCGGACGGCAGCTTGTCTTCGCGCGCGTAGACGCCGGCGGCGATGCGGTCACGCAGCATGCCCGCCAAGCGCTCGTATTGGGCCAGTTTCTTTTTAGACGAAGCTTTCATGCGATCAACCTGTATCTAACTTGTATGCGAGTCTAATCAAGCATGTATTCAATACAACAACAAAACTGCTGGTAACGAGAAGTCGAAAACCTTACCAGCAGAATTTCTAAGTCAAATATAGCATACAACTAGTCGACATAACCAAAACATGTATGTAACTTGTATGCCATCGAGAGCATCAAACGAGAAGAAAGGCTGATGCACGATGACTACTCAGGAACAGGTTAAGGATGTCGTCTCCCAGGTTTTGGCTGACAAGGCAGACAAGGGCGGCATCAAGCGCGTCGTGTGGATTGGCGCCGGCGGATCCAACGGCGGCAACTATCCTGCCCAGTACTTTATGGAGCACGAGGCCACGCAGGTCGTGAGCTCCAGCTACACCAGCAACGAGTTCGTGCACGCAACCCCCGCCTACGTTAACGAGAACACCCTGGCCGTCGTCGTGTCCATGCGCGGCACCAAGGAGACCATCGTCGCCGCCCAGGTCGCCAAGGACCACGGCGCCAGCACCATCGCCATCTATGTTGACGAGTCCGGCCTCACCGAGGTCTGCGACTACAAGATCCAGTACGACAGCTTGGCCGTCGACGAGTCCTGCATGGGCCGCACCAACTCCGCCGTCGTGACCATGATCGCCATGGAGCTTACGCAGCAGACCGAGGGCTATGCCGAGTACGAGACCGCTATGGCCGCGTTCGACTTGGTCGACCCCATCTATCGCAAGGCCGTCGAGTACACCCGTCCGCTTGCTGCCAAGTGGGCCGAGCAGAACGCCGACAAGCCCTGCATCAACGTCATGGCTCAGGGTCCGCTCTTTGGTGCCGCCTACGTCTTTAGCATCTGCAACGTGCAGGAGATGCTGCAGATTGACTCCTGCACCATCAACACCTGCGACTTCTTCCACGGTCCCTTCGAGATCCTGGACAAGCGCACCTCGCTGTTCCAGCTCATCAGCGTCGGCCGCAGCCGCTGCAACGACGAGCGCGGCATCCGCTTCGTCAACCAGTACGGTGGCGAGCGCGTCTATCAGCTCGACGCCAAGGAGCTCGGCCTCAACGACATCAAGGACAGCGTGAGCGAGTACTTCAATCACCTGATCTTTGCCCCGATCCTCAACAACGTGTACATGCGTGCGCTCTCTGCCGTCACCCACAAGGACTACATGACGCGCCGCTACATGTGGAAGCTGGACTACTAGGGGATAGAGCGGCCTAACAGCTCGATGTCCTCATAAGTTGCGGTGGAATAGTTCCTGCTTGGGGGCTTGAAGCCTCTATTTAGGAACTATTTCACCGCAACCGCCCAGTAATCCGCTGGGGGCGGAGGAAAACGGATCACTTATCCGCTCGCCGATTTGTGTCTTGAAAAATGTATATAACGACTATAACGTAGTGTGAAACATATTGGAAACAATACCGAGGAGGCTGCGTTGAAGAAAAGCAATCTGGGCTATGTGCTGGTGCTGATCGCCGCGCTTATGTGGGGCAGCATCGGAATCTTTGTAAACGGCATTGCGGCCATGGGCGTTTCGTCCCAGAGCATGGCGGCCTTTCGCTTGTTGGTCGGAGCGCTTATCTTGGCGCCGGTTCTGATGTTTATGGGCTGCCGTCCGGGTGAGGGGTCTACCGTGGCTCAGGGTCCGCTGGCCCTGTTCAAGGCAAGCCCTAAAGAGCTTGTTCCCTGCGCACTTGTCGGTATCGTCGGTTTGGCCGCCGCTAACACCTGCTATTACGAGTGCATGGGCGAGGTGGGCATGTCCACGGCCTCGGTGCTGCTCTACACCTCGCCGGTGTTTGGCGTCGCGCTCGGCCGCGTGCTTTATCGCGAGGACGTGACCCCTAACAAGCTCGTTGCCATTGTCTTTAACATCGTTGGCTGCGTGCTTGCGGTGACCAATGGTGACCTTTCCGGTTTTCATTTTTCGGTTTGGGGCGTAACGTCGGGCGTGATTGCAGGCCTTTGTGGTGCGTCGCTCGCGGTGTTTAGCCGAATAGCAACCAAGACGGTCCACCCGCTGGCTGTCACGTTTTGGGGCTTTGTTTTTGGCGGTGCGGTTATGGCAGCTATCGCGGCTCCGTGGCCGGATGTCACCGCGGCAATGTCGCCACAGCTGCTGCTGTTGTTCCTTGGCTTTGGACTCATCCCCACAGCCGTGGCCTACATCTTATATATGCAGGGTCTGTCCATGGGGCTCGAGACGTCGAAAGTTCCCGTCGTAATGTCATTCGAGACGGTCGTCACCGTACTGGTGGGCATTGGTGTCTATGCCGAGCCCGCCGGCGCGATCAAGGTCCTGGGCATTGTGCTGGTGCTCGCGTCCATCCTGATTATGAACACCGACTTCTCCAGGCTGCGCAACAGTGTGTTTGTCGGTCATGTCGTTGAGAGCATGACCTTTAAGCCCAATGCGTGGTGGACGGAGAAATCGCAGGACATGGATCTGTTTAAGGAACGCACCGGCATCGCGCTGGAGCCCACCGTGCAGGAAAGCCCCTGGTACTTCGTGCGATAGGGGATTGCGCGCAGGGTCTGACCTGGGGTTATCCAGCTAGCGCCGGCCTACCCAGCCCAACGTTTCAAGTACGTTAAACCCGTCAACGGTCGATTTTCACCCGCGAACGGTCTTTATACTAATTAGCAATATAAGCAACGTATAAGACGTTATAATGACCATAACGAAAAGGAGGAGGCAAGATGAATCAGATCATTCTCGCATCTCATGGCGGCCTGGCCGCAGGCGCCAAAGACACGCTCGAGATGGTTCTCGGCGACGTGTCGAACGTCCACGTCGTGTCGCTTGCTCGTGACGACAAGGAGCCCATCACCAATAAGGTGGACGCCATGATCGCCACGTTCAACGCGGACGACACCGTCTATGTGCTGACCGATATGCTCGGCAGCTCGGTCAACAACAGCATGGTCGAGCTTTCCAAGAACGGCACGAAGTTCACGGTTGTCAGCGGTTTCAACATCCCGCTGGCGCTCACGCTCGCTATGAGCCCCGTCCCCGTCAAGGGTGCCGAGCTCGCAGCCCTCATCAACGAGGCCCGCACCGGTCTGACCAACCCCAACGCACCGGTCGAGGCTGCCGCGGCTCCCGCCAAGAAGGCCAAGGCGTCCCGTCACAGCTCCGGTCCCGCCAAGATCGTCCTCGTACGTCTTGATTACCGTCTGCTGCACGGCCAGGTCGTCTTTACCTGGACCACCAAGGTTCAGGCCGAGCGCATCATCGTCGTCGACAACGCTGCCGCCAACGATGACATCAAGAAGGGCGCTCTTAAGCTGGCCAAGCCCCAGGGCGTGCGCCTGAACGTCTTCACCGTCGAGCGTGCCCTCGCCAAGATGGACAAGCTCAACACCCTCGGCGAGCGCGTCATGTTCGTCTTTGGCAACACGGCCGAGATGCTGCAGTTCTGCCAGGGCTACAAGCTCGACGCCATCAACCTGGGCGCCACCGCCAACCACGACGGTGCCGATCAGGTCGGCGGCAAGGACAGCTCCGTCTTCCTCGACGCCGCCCAGAAGGCCGACGTCAACCAGCTGCTCGACATGGGCATCAAGCTCTATGTCCAGCAGACCCCTACGTATCAGAGCGTCGACATCGACGCCAAGCTGTAATCAACCAGGCTTTTGCCTGACTGAAAGGAGAAGGGTATGAATACGTTCATCAGTGCGGTGCTCGTCGGCCTCGTCGGCGTGTTCTGCATGTGGGACTCCCGCCTGCTCGGTCGTCTTAACTTCGAGCAGCCCCTCGTTGGCGCTACGCTCGTCGGTCTGCTGCTGGGCGATGTGCCCACCGGCCTTGCCGTCGGTGCCGCCGTCGAGCTCGTGTCCATGGGCCTGGTGCAGGTCGGCGCTGCCGTTCCGCCCGATATGGTCCTGGGCGGCATCGTGGCCGCTGCCTTTGCGTGCCTGACCGATGCTTCCGCCGAGACCGCCATGACGATCGCCATCCCGGTCGCCGTCCTGGGTCAGCTCCTCGGCATCGTGTTCCGTTCCATCATCGCCGCCCTCACCCATGTGGCAGATAGCGCGATCGATAACGGAAAGTTCAAGACCGCCTACCGCATGCACATCTGCGCCGGCTCCGGTCTGTACGCCGTCATGTACTTCCTGCCGATCTTCCTCGCCGTCTTTGTTGGCACCGACCTGGTTCAGGCCATCGTCAACATGGTTCCCGAGTGGCTGTCCACTGGTCTTAACGTTTCGACCAAGATCATGACCGC
This sequence comes from Collinsella aerofaciens, assembly GCF_015670745.1. Lineage (GTDB taxonomy): Bacteria > Actinomycetota > Coriobacteriia > Coriobacteriales > Coriobacteriaceae > Collinsella > Collinsella aerofaciens_T. The sequence goes on from NZ_JADPCH010000025.1 coordinate 21,386, forward strand.
CTACGGCTTGGCCCTGCTGCTCACCATGATGATCAAGAAGGGTATGACTCCGTTCCTGTTCATCGGTTTCCTGCTCGCCGCTTACCTCAACCTGTCCGTCATCGCGGTCGCTCTGATCGGTGTGTGCCTGGCTGTCGTCTTCATGGGCTTCAAGTTCAACGGTTCCCATGCAGCCGCCGGTGTCGATTCCGACTACGATCCGCTCGAAGACGACGAAGACTAAGGAGGAACACACTATGGCAACCGCAACCAAGGACGTGTCCCTGAACAAGAAGGTCAGCCAGTTCTTCTGGCGCTCCTGGGCCATCCAGGCCTCTTGGAACTACGAGCGTCAGATGAACATGGGCTTCCTCTACGGCATGGTTCCCACGCTCGATCGCCTCTATCCGGACGAGTCCGACCCCAAGCAGCTCGCTGCTAAGAAAGAGGCTTACCACCGTCACATGGCGTTCTACAACTGCACCCCGCAGACGAGCGCTTTCATCCTGGGCCTCTCCGCCTCCATGGAGGAGGAGTACGCCAAGGATCCCGAGAACTTCGATCCCGATTCGATCAACGCGGTCAAGACCTCCCTCATGGGTCCGCTTTCCGGCATCGGTGACTCCTTCTTCCAGGGCACCATCCGCGTTATCGCCTTTGGCCTGGGCGTTCAGCTGGCTCAGCAGGGCTCCATCATGGGCCCGATCCTGGCTATGCTCATCTCCATTGTCCCCTCTGTGCTGATCACTTGGTTCGCAGCCAAGATGGGCTATCAGGGCGGCCACGAGTACCTGAGCAAGCTTCAGGGCGGCGACCTCATGGAGAAGCTCATGTATGTCTGCGGCATCGTGGGTCTTATGTCCGTGGGCGGCATGATCGCCACGCTGATCGGCGCCACCACCCCGCTGCAGTTCGCTGAGGGCACCGTCGTTATCCAGGACATCCTGGACGGCATGATGCCCCAGATGATCTCCCTTGGCCTCACCGGCCTTATGTACTGGCTCATCAAGAAGAACGTCAACACCGGTTGGCTTCTCGTGATCGCCATCGTGGGCGGCATCGCCCTCTCCGCGGCCGGCATCCTGGCCTAGTCGCGACCAAGCGTCTAACCGCTTTCCCCCGGGGGCCTGCCTGGCATCCCATACCCCAGGCAGGCTTCCATCCCCAAAATGCGACAATGGGACAGTCCCTTTGTCGCATCCTTAACGGGCCGGCGACTCGGTCCAAATCACGGTAACCCTGCGAGCGCCCGGCAATGTGGCGCCGCAAAAATCGAAAGGAATGTGTCAGATGTACGAGATCGACCTTAACCTCCCTAAGCAGATCGTCGCTGACGTCCTGTCCAACCACGAGATCCACAGTGTCGCCTTCGTCGGCTGCGGTGCTTCCATGTCCGACCTGTACCCCGCCAAGTACTTCCTGGCCAACAACACGGACAAGCTGAACGTTCAGATCTTCACCGCTAACGAGTTCAACTATGACACGCCTTCCTGGGTCAACGAGCACACCTTCGTGATCACCTGCTCCCTCGGTGGCTCCACGCCCGAGACCGTCGAGGCCAACAAGACCGCCAAGAAGCACAACTGCCCGGTCGTCTCCCTCACCAACAAGGCCGGCTCCGCTCTGACCGTCGACGCTGACTACGTCATCGTTCACGGCTTCCACGCCAACTTCGCTGCCAAGTGCGAGAAGCCCGGCTATGCCATCGCTCTTGCTGTCGAGATCCTTCAGCAGACCGAGGGTTATGACCACTACGAGGACATGATCACCGGCCTCACCAACGTCTTCGAGCTCTGCGAGAACGCCGCTCAGCACTGCAAGAAGCTCGCCAAGAAGTTCGCCGAGGACTTCAAGGACGACAAGATGATCTACTTCATGGCTTCCGGTGCCTCCGAGAAGATGGCTTATTCTCACGCTGCCTTCCTGTTCACCGAGATGCAGTGGATCGACGCCGCCGCCTACAACACCGGCGAGTACTTCCACGGCCCGTTCGAGGTTTCCACCGAGGGTAAGCCCTACGTCTTCTTCATGTCCGATGGCGCCACCCGTCCGATGGACGCCCGCGCCCTCACCTTCCTTGAGCGCATGGGCGCCAAGGTCGCTCTGATCGACTCCAAGGACTACGGCCTGGCTGACGCTGTGCCCGCGAGCGTCGTCACCTACTTCAACCCGCTGCTGCACCTCGCCGTTATGCGCGAGTACGGCAACCAGATCGCCGAGGCCCGTCAGCACCCGCTGACCATGCGTCGCTACATGTGGAAGCTTTCCTACTAATCACAAGTAAGTAGACCTTACGGGTTGATTGAGAGGGGATGGGGTTTGTGCCCCGTCCCCTTTTTGCTCTGGGGAGGGCGTGTCTGTCGCGCCGTAAAACCCCAGATAAAACCTACCAAAATAAACCTGACCCTTTTTGGCAGGTGGGAGGAGATGCGTATGATCAAGGCAGTGCTGTTTGATATGGACGGCGTGCTGGTCGATACCGAGTGGTTCTACAACCGTCGTCGCGTGGCGTTTATGGAGGAGAAGGGCTTCCACTTTGACGAGATCCCCGATCTTTCGGGGTCTAACGAGCCTGCCATTTGGAAGTCGCTGGTACCTGACGATGTTGAGCTGCGCGAGCGCCTGCGCGTGGAGTACAAGCAGGTCTACAGCCCAGACCATCCCGTTCCGTATGCCGAGCTGCTCAACGAGCAGACGGAGCCGGTGATGCGCAAGCTGCACGAGCGCGGCGTGAAGTGCGCCATCGCAAGCTCGTCCTATCGCGAGCTCATTGACGAGCTGGTGGGGATTGCCGGTATCGCCGACGTGCTGGACTACACCATCAGCGGTCACGAGTGCAGTGCGTTTAAGCCCGACCCCGAGATCTACCTGCGTGCCATGGAGGCGCTGGGGGTGGAGCCTGCCGAATGCCTGGTTATCGAGGACTCGCCTTTGGGCATCGAGGCCGGCAAGCGCTCCGGCGCCCGCGTCCTGGCGCTGCGTCCGCACGAGGGCGTCAACCTGGATCAGTCCGCCGCCGACGTTGTCATCGACAGCCTGACCGACATTTTGGCCGCTTTGTAGTGTCAATCCGCCGCGAGAAGCATTGGTTCACGCGTCTTTTGCTGCGGATTGGCTTAATTTGTCCTCTATTTGGATTCGTTTGGCTTCGATTCGGACTAAGTGAGTAGACTTTTTGGTGCAGTACGAGCGCAAAGTGCATCTGCTCTAGCAAAACCGCAGGTCACAGGGGTGGCGGTTTTGGGTGTGCTCGGCAGATCGTAAAAAGTCTACTCACTTGTAATTTGGGCCTTTGGTCGTGGAGGCTGTTGGTCCCGCTTTGGTTGTCGAGAGAGGGTGAATTGAAGCGCCCCCGCACGCTCCATGCTACAATCGCGGGCATGCCCCACAACTACATCTGCCTTCGAAAGGAGCTTCCGTGGCGAACGCCATCGATCAGCTCACGGACCGTGTGCTCGTGCTCGGCCGCCTCACCATCGTTCGCCGTGCCATTACCGCCGTGGCGGTCACAATTTCTGCCGTCCTCCAAACATTCCTGATCCAGGCGTTCATTCAGCCCGCCGACCTGCTTCCGAGCGGTCTCACCGGCGTCGCGGTCCTGCTCGATCGCGTTACCTCGCTGGGCGGCGTTCACATCGACATCTCGCTCGGCATGCTTGCGCTCAACATTCCCGTGGCGCTCCTATGCTGGAGCGGCATTAGCAAGCGCTTCGTCATCTTCTCGATGATGCAGGTCGTGCTCTCGTCGCTGTTCCTCAACGTCTTTCACTTCGCTCCATTTTTGGGCGACAAGATTATGCTCATCATTTTTGGCGGCGTGGTCTCGGGTCTGGGCGCTGCCATCGCGCTTAAATCCGGCGCATCTACCGGTGGCACCGACTTTATCGCGCTGTGGGTCTCCAACCACACGGGCAAGACCATCTGGGGCGTTATCTTTGGTTTCAATTGCTTTATCCTGGCGATCTTTGGCTTTATGTTTGGCTGGGACAACGCGGCGTACTCCATCGTGTTCCAGTTTATTTCGACCAAGACCATCGACAGTTTCTATCGTCGCTACGACCGCGTGACGCTGCAGATCACGACGCGCAAGGCTGACGAGGTCATGACCGCCTATGTTGACCATTTTCAGCACGGCATTAGCTGCGCCGAGGTCATCGGCGGATACAGCCGCGAAAAGATGTACCTGCTGCACGCCGTTGTATCGACCTACGAGAGCCAGGACATTATCAAGCTAGTGTGCGACATTGATCCCGACGCCGTGATCAATGTGTTCCACACGCTCAACTTTGTGGGCGGCTGGTGGGGCGGTCATGTCGACGAGCCCATGCCCACGGCCGTACCCGATCCCGACAAGCCCGCGCGTATGGCCAGCAGACAGGCGCGCCTCAGCGAGCAGGACAGCCTGCAGCAGGACGACGGCAAGTAGGGTATTGGCATTTGCCGGTCCTGCGCAACCCATCCGAACGAGCCCCTCGAAAGCCCCGTTGCTTTCGAGGGACTCTCGTTTGCCCAGATAAAGCCTACCAAAATGAAGCTGTCGCTTTTTGGTAGGGAGGGTGTATCGTTTTATCAATATGAGGTAACATGAAACTAGACGTTATATACGTATTAGTTATTTCGATATTTCGATAAGAGTGATCAGATATGCCCGCGCCCAAAAATGCACCGCTTTACCAGCAGATTTACGACGAAATCAAGGATGCGATCGAGAAAGGTGTTTATGCACCCAAGGAGCGTATTCCGTCCGAGCTTGAACTAGCCGAGCAGTACGAGGTGAGCCGTATTACGGTGCGCCGCGCTGTCGAGGAGCTGTGCTCCGATGGTTACCTGGTTAAGCAGCAGGGCCGCGGCACCTTTGTCTCCACGCCGCACATCAATCGCCAGTTTCACGCCTCGACGCTGCAGACGTTTACCGCGCTGTGTGCCGGCAACGGCATGAAGGCCGGTGCGCACGTGATCGATCGCCAGATCGTTCCGGCGCGCCAAAACGAGATGGAGTTCTTTGGCCTGCAGAAGGATGCACTGCTGCTGCATATCAAGCGCGTGCGTACGGCCGACGGCGAGCCCATCTTTGAGGAGAACATCTTTGTGCCGTTTGACGCCTACCGTGAGCTGTTGACGGCCGATCTTGAGGACAAGTCGATTTTTGCCGAGGTCGAGCGTGTTGGCGGAACGCCGATTGTCTCGGTTGGCTACCGCACGGTCGAGGCCGTTCGAGCTAACGCCGAGCAGGCGGCCGAGCTGGGCATTGCTCCGCACGATCCGCTGCTCAATCTGCGTGCCGGCTTTACCGGTCCCAACGATGAGCCGGTCTTGCTCGGCAAACAGTACTACGTGGGTAGCCGCTACGTCATGGTGATGTAGGGTTGGTTCCGCCGTTCTAACGAACGGCGGATCGGTCGACGCTGCAAGCCCGCCAGAGCGGCAATCTGCCTTTCAACTTCGGCGGCATGACCAGAAGGTCAATGCCGCCTCG